>VYCM01000011.1 GCA_009843915.1 Acidimicrobiaceae bacterium
ATGCGCCGGACAAGGCGGGCGCGTTCGCCGAGATCTACCGCGTGCTGAAGCCCGGAGCCCTCTTCTGGGGTCAGGAGATGTGCATGACGGACAGGTTCGATCCCGGCGACGAACGGCATCGGGCCATGAAGCAGGACCTCATGCACGGCATCGCGCTCAAGGAGATCGCGACGTTCGGCGAGGTGAACCGGATGCTCGAATCGGTGGGTTTCGAGCTCATCGAGGGGATGGATCGGGGCGCTGAGGAGCACGGCTCGACCACGCCGTGGTATCAGCCCCTGGAGACTTGGAACAGGACCTTGGGCAATTCCCTGATCGGGGTTCCACTTGGCCGCAAGACGGCCGGCGGGGGATCCAGGCTGGCCGAGGTGCTGAGGATCCTGCCGAAGGGCTCCGCGGACGTCGTCAAGATGCTGGATCAGACCGCCAGCGCCTACGCCGCCGGCGGCCGATCAGGGATCTTCACGCCCCTGTACTGCTTCCTGGCCCGCAAGCCTCTCTAGGTCCCAGACCGAGTCCGTCCAATTCCCCGGAATCCAATTCCCGGAAATGTTGATCGAATATGTCGGGATTTCGAGGACGCGCCTCTAGATTGCACTGTCACCGTTGCAAACGCGGTTCGTGACCGGTCCGTAGCTCCGGTGAGTCAGCGCCATCAACACAGGAGGCAGCAACCCGATGACCAGCGCAAACGTCGACAACGGCGTGAACGTCGAACACCTGCTGGGTGCCCGCAACGCCCTCACCGAGGCACGCGACGCGGCCCAGTTCACCTGGAAGGCCACCAATGAGTGGTTGAACGGCACTCACAGCCGCTCCTCGGTCGACAGCTACCACGGGCTCGGCGAGGAGCACCAGCATCGCTCGACCTTCACCTTCGAGGCCGATCACCCCCTGGTGTTCGGGGCCGAGGACAACGCGGCCACGCCGGTCGAGCTGGTCCTGGCCGGCCTGGCCAGCTGCCTCACCGCCGGGGTGGCCGCGGTCGCCCAGAACCGCGAGATCCAGCTGCGATCGGTCAAGGCCACGCTGGAGGGCAGCATGGACATCCTCGGCATCCTCGGCGGCGACCCGGACGTGCGCAACGGGTTCAACGACGTCAAGGTCTCCTATGACATCGACGCCGACGCCAGCCCCGACGAGATCAGGGCGCTGGTGGCCCAGTCCCAGAAGCGGTCGGCCGTCTACGACATCATCACCAACCCGACCAACGTGAGCGTCGAGGTCAACTAGCCCGGACCCGGCCCCCGTTGGGGGGTCGTTGGCGAATTCATGAAGACAACCACTGTCGTTGTGGGGGCCGGGCACTCCGGCCTGGCCGTCAGCCGACGCCTCACCGAGCGCTCCATCGATCACGTCGTGATCGAGCGGGGCGAGGTCGCCAACTCCTGGCGGACCCAGCGCTGGGATTCTCTGCGTCTGCTGACCCCCAACTGGCAGAGCCGGCTGCCCGGCTACGACTACGGGGCCCACGGCGGCCGCGACCCCGACGGCTTCATGTCGATGCCGGAGGTCGTCCGGTTCATGTCGGACTACGCCCGGCTCGTCGACGCCCCGGTCAGGACCGGCACGACGGTCACTTCGGTGCGCTCTGCGGGTGCCGGCTACATCGTCGACACCGACCGGGGCCGCTGGGAGTGCAAGACCGTGGTGCTGGCCTCAGGCGGGTTCAACGTCGCCAAAGTGCCGGAGCTGGGCGGTGCGCCACCGGCGTCCGTGACCGCTATGGGCGCGTTCGAGTACCGCAACCCCGCGGCGCTGGCTCCCGGCGGGGTGCTGGTGGTGGGCGCCTCCGCCACCGGCGTCCAGATCGCCGACGAGGTGCACCGCTCCGGCCGTCCCGTCACCGTGGCGGTCGGCGAGCATGTGCGCATGCCCCGCCTCTACCGGGGTCGCGACATCCTGTGGTGGATGGAGCGCTCAGGCCTGTTCGACGAGCGCTACGACGAGGTCGACGATGTCGTGCGGGTGCGCCGCACCCCGTCGCCGCAGCTGGTGGGCACCCCCGAACGGGCCACGCTCGACCTCAATGCCCTCACCGACCGAGGCGTGAGTCTGGTGGGGCGGCTCGCGGCCCTGCGGGGCACCGAGGCGCTGTTGTCGGGATCGCTGACAAACAAGTGCGAGTTGGCCGATCTCAAGCTGGGCCGGCTCCTCGACACCTTCGACGAGTGGGCGGCGGAGAGCCGCGTCGATGCGGTGGGACCGCCTGAGCGGTTCGCGCCCACCCGGGTTTCGCCGTCACCGCCGCTGCGGCTGGACCTGGCACGCGGGGAGATCCGCACCATCATCTGGGCCACCGGCTTCAGGCCCGAATATTCGTGGCTCGACGTGCCGGTGCTCGACCACAAGGGCCAGATCCGCCACGACGGCGGCGTGGTCACCGGGTCCCCCGGCCTCTATGTCATCGGGCTGAACTTCCTGCGTCGACGCAAGTCGAGTTTCATCCACGGCGCCGGCGACGACAGCCGGGACCTGGTCTCACACCTGGCCAGCCACCTCGATTCGCTGGTGGCGGCCTGATCACCCTTACCTAGCTAGATGATGTGCGGGGCTGGACCGGAGTCCGGTGCTTGTGGATCTCCTCGTCGCGATGGCGCTCGGCCGGCGTGCGGCGTGTCGGTCCCGCAGAGTTCGACCCCTCCCGGGTGACGGGTATCCGCACCCTCTGGGGCCTCTGGAAGTTGAACAAGCCGGCTTCGTCGATGATGACCCTGTCGTCGTAGTCGTCGAACCACAGAGCCTCGGGGTTGCGCCCGACGATGGCCGTCTTGCCTCGGTCGCCTGCATCGGCCGGGCTGCGGAGCACCTTGAACACCACCACACCGTTCTCGGCGCCGGGCAGGCCCGGGATCGGCTCGTCGGTGACCGTGGCGACCTCTGTCTTGCCCTTGAAGTGCACCAAGGTGAGCCGGGCGTGGGCTTCCACTCCCGAGAGTCCCTGCTGGGACTCGTTGAGGATGCGCCAGGCGGTCTCGACAGGCACGTTGAACGCCTTGTAGGCGACGATGTTGCGCCCGCCGAAGAAGTAGTGGTTCTCGATCCGGGCCGCCTTGAGAGTCCGCTGCAGGATCCTGAGGGCGTCGGGGTCGTCGTTGACGCCCCTGATGATCGGCGACTGGTTCTCGACGCAGATCCAGCCCCTGGAGGTGACCGCGTCCACGGCGCGCTTGACGCTGGGATGCCACTGGTACTGGCCGTTCTCGCCCTTGGCGTATTCGCCGTCGCCAACCTTGATCAGCAGCTCGTCGGGATGGTTGAAGTGGACCATCAGACGGAGCGACACGTCGGGGTAGACCTCGTGGAACCGGTCGAGCATCGACATGAACGCGTCGTCGAACCGGTCGGGGTGGAAGGCCAGCTCCTTGGTGCCCACTCTGATCACCTCCACCCCGGCTTCGGCCAGTGCGGTGAACCAGCCGGCCAGCTTGGAGTTGGGCAGCACCATCGGATCGCCGCCCGAGAGCAGGACTTCGCGCAGCTTGGGCCGCCCGGTCTCGGGGTGTGCGCCCCCGTTGGTCTCAACCGCCGCGTTGTGGGCCCTGATGTAGTCGCTTACCTCCTTGAGCTGGGCAAGGCCCTTCTTCTTGACGGTGCCATCGGCGTGCGCGATGTCCTTTCGGGCTATCAGCTCCTCGCGGTAGCAGAACCGGCAGTGGGCCGAGCAGGTGGAGATCACGTACAGCAGCGCCATCTCGTACTTGTGGAGCAGTCCCTCGACCGGGCTGTAGTCGAGCTGCCCGGCGGGGTCCTCGTCGCCCTCGAGGTTGGCCGTCTCGTCGGCCGAGGCCTTGACGAGCTTCTGGAGGGCCGGGCTGACTCTGGCCATCTCGAAGTAGTGGCGGGTGATCTTCACCGGCATCCGGGACTCGACGTCGCGGTCGGTCCCGCGGAGTTCTCGCAGTTCAGCCAGCTCCTCCGGTGTGTAGAAGCCCTCCATGTCGGCGGGCGCGCCGTCGTCGATGAACGGGTCCAGACCGTTCACGATCTGCCGGTCGTAGCGCGGGTTCTCGACTTGATCGAGGACTAATCGCTCCCGATCGGTGGGCTCATATTTTGGTCGGCGGGTTCTGGTCTGTTCTGTGCGTGTCATGTCAATTCTCGGGTCCCTTTAGCTGGCGCCGGGGGGCAGTCCATCGAGCGGGCTGGCTCTGGGGCCGTGCCTGCCGGAGTGTCGGTCCGTCACGTGCGCCGATTGGGGACTAGTCATCATGGCAGGTATTCCACAGGTGTGCAAAACGATGAACTACTAGTACACGTTTCGCGGGAACTTCACCCCGCGTCTGCGGTTGAGCCGGTACCGTCTGCGGCGTGCTCGACCTACGCCTGCTGAGGACTGAGCCCGACACTGTCAAGGCCGCCGTCGCCCGGAGGGGCGAGCCCACCGCGCCCCTGGACCAGGTTGTGATCCACGACGAGCGCCGTCGCGCCGTCGTCAGCGAGGCCGACGATCTGAGGGCGGAGGTCAAGCGCATCTCTGCCGAGGTCGGCGCCATGCACCGCGACGGACGGGCCGACGATGCCGAGGAGTTGCGGGCCCGCAGCCGGGAGCTGGGCTCCCGCATCGACGAGTTGGCCGCCGAGGCCGACCAGCTGGAGGAGTGGATCAGGCGAATCCTTCTCTTCGTCCCCAACATGCCGGCCGATGATTGTCCCGACGGCTCGGGCCCCGACGACAACGTCGTGGTACGCACGATCGGCTACGACGCCGGCTCCTACGGCGACCACAACCGGGTACCGCACTGGGACATCGGCACCGAGCTCGGCATCCTCGACATCGATCGGGCCGTGCGCATGTCGGGCGCGATGTTCGCGATGTACCGCGGGCTGGGCGCCCGGCTGGTGCGGGCCCTCATCGACTACGGGCTGGATCGCAATCGCGACCTGTATGAGGAGATCCGGCCGCCCACGCTGGTGCGCACCGAGACGATGACCAGCACCGGCCATCTGCCCAAGTTCTCCGACGACGCCTACCAGCTCGAACGCGACGGGCTGTGGGCCATCCCCACCGCCGAGGTGCCGCTCACTTCACTGCTGTCGGGTGAGATCGTCGACGAGGCCGATCTGCCCATGAGGCTGATGGGCCACACGTCCTGCTTCCGGCGCGAGGCCGGCTCGGCCGGGCGCGACACCCGGGGGCTGCTGCGGGTTCACGAGTTCGACAAGGTGGAGCTTTACGGGTTCTGCACGCCCGAGCAGGCCGCCGACATCCACGCTGAGATCCTCGACCGGGCCGAGCGGGCCATCGTCGACCTGGGCCTGGCCTACCGGGTGCTCGACCTGTGCGCCGCCGATCTGGGCGATGCCTCGGCCCGGACCTTCGACATCGAGGCCTACGCGCCCGGATCGGACCGCTGGCTGGAGGTCTCCAGCGTGTCGTGGTGCCGCGACTACCAGACCCGCCGGGCCGATGTCCGGTACCGCCCGGCTGCCGGGGGCCGCACCCAGATGGTGCACAGCCTCAACGGCTCGGGCCTGGCCGTGCCCCGGGTATGGGCCTCACTGGTCGAGACGTACCGCCAGCCCGACGGCTCGATAGCGGTTCCCGAGGCCCTGCACCCTTACATGGGCGGGATCACGTCCATCGGGCCGGCCTGAGGGTGTCTGGAACGATCAGCTGGCTCAAGCCTGAGCGCGAGGTGGTGAAGCCGGCGCGGTTCGGCTCGGACCACCCGATGCGGACCGTCACCGAGCAGATCGGCTCCGGCGGTGGCTGGTCGCCGGAGCGAGCGTCGTTCGTGGCCGGCGTCTTCGATCAGTTGAGCGTCGACTGGCACGCTGATCACAGCGGCGACCTTCGGCTGGCGCCGTTGGAGGACGCACTCGACCGGGGCGATGTTGGACGAGGCCGGTGGGTGGAGATCGGCTGCGGGACCGGCGCGGCCACCGAGCGCATCGCGACCCGCGGCCCGGTGGCCGCCGCTCTGGACTTGTCGCCGAGAATGCTCGCCCTCGCCGATTCGAGCGTGGCGCCGTTCGTGCGGGCCGATGCCAGCGCGCTGCCGCTGGCGACCGGCTCGGTCGACGTGATGGTGCTGGTCAACATGTTCATGTTCGCGGCCGAGTACGACCGGGCGCTGGCTCCCGGCGGCCGGTTCGTGTGGATCAGCACCATGGGCGACGAGACGCCCATCTACTTGCCTCCCCAGGAGGTGGTGGAGTTCCTGCCGGGCCATTGGACGGCCATCGGCAGCTACGCCGGCACCGGCTTCTGGCTAGTTGTTCGACGGAGTTAGCCGGCCGCAGCGAGGCCGGAGGACCCGGTGCCGTCCTAGAGTCGGGGCGTGGACCTTGCCCAGATGCGCGAGCAGTACTCCGAGGTGGGGCTCCGTGAGGCCGATGTCGCCGACGATCCGATCGTCCAGTTCAGGCGCTGGTTTGATGAGTGGCTGGCGGCCAAGCCCTACGACGCCAACGCGTTCATCGTGGCTACCACCGACGCCGACGGATGGCCCTCAGCTCGGGCGGTGCTCCTCAAGGGCTTGGATGAGCGGGGTTTCGTGTTCCACACCAACCGTCACTCAGCCAAGGGACTGGACTTGGAGGCCTCGGGCCGGGCCGCGCTGTGCTTCCTGTGGCACCCGGTCGAGCGTCAGGTCCGGGTAGTGGGCACGGTCGAGCATCTGCCCGACGACGAGAGTGACGCCTACTTCGCATCCCGGCCCCGCGGCGCACAGATCGCGGCCTCCGCCTCGCCGCAGTCACAGGTGATCGCCGACCGGGCCGAACTGGAGCGCCTGACGGCCGAGACCGAGGGTCGTTTCGCGAGTGACGAGATGGTGCCACGGCCCTCACACTGGGGCGGCTATCTGGTGAGACCTCACACCGTGGAGTTCTGGCAGGGCCGCCGCAGCCGCCTGCACGACCGCCTGCGCTACCGCCGGCAGGACTCCCCGTTCGGGGCAACCTGGCTGATCGAGCGCCTCGCGCCCTGAGGGGCGGTCCAGGCGTCGACGGCGCCCACCAGGGCGTCGATGAGCGTGCTGACCTGGGGCGCCCGGGGCGTGCCCTCGTGATCCGACCAGTTGCGGGCTTCCTTGTTCCAGCGGATGGTCGGCGGGAGTTCCAACTGCACGCCCGCGTTGGGGGGCAGGTTGACCGGGTTGGCCTCGTGCAGGCCCCGTAAGCCGCGCGGGATGTCGTCGAGATCGTCGACCACCCCGAACGCGTCGGGAAGAGCGGCTCGCAAGTGCTCGGCGAGGTGGTTGGCCAGCTCCCGGTTGCGTCCGCCCAGGAGCACGTTCCAGAACTGGGTCTCACGCCCGTAGCCGTGCACGGCGATGACCGTGTCGACGTGGTCGAGGAACTGCCGGAGCATGGTGGAGTGCTCGGGCCGGATGGTGATGGAGGGAACGTGCTCCCGCAGCGGCGCGTGCTGGATCACCGCGTACAGGGAGGCTCCGGTGCGGGTTGCGACTTCTCGGGCGATCACGTCGGTGGTGCGTTCCAGGTTGCCCCCGTGGAAGGCCATGATCCCGAACGGGTCCCGCAGCTCGCACACCTCGTCCACATCCGGGTGGGCGAGCAGCGCCGGAAACGTGCTGGTCAACTTGGTGGGCTGAAAGTGATCGGCGCGGGCCGCTCGCGGTGCCTGACCCGTCTCACGGCCCGCCAGGCGATCCAGAGGACCAGGGCTGTGAACAGGATCTCCAGCGGTACTCCGTAACGGGCCGGATCGGTGAACCAGTGGCCGATGCGCAGCGGCCATCCGGCCACGAAGCGCCAAACCGGCAGGACCACGAACTCGGCCCGGTTGAAGTAGAACTCGACCACCAGGTAGAGCGCCACATAGGCCGCGCTCACCGTGCGGCGCAGAAGTGCGCTGGTCTCGCCCTGGCGCCAGCCCAGCACCAGCACGCCTAGCACCCCCAACCCGCACAGAACGCCGATGCGCTCGGCAGTGGCGTCATCGATCCAGTTGCTGACCGCCGCCTGGAACTCGGTGAACTTTTCGACGAAGACGTTGCTGGCCAGCGGATCGTCGATGACCTGCAGTTCCCACCAGCCGTAGTTGGCGACGTAGATCCCCGATGCGATCAGCACCAGTCCCGAGACCGGGTTGATCCAGCGGAACATCTTGCGCATCGCGGGGACCACGCTGGAGCGGGCCAGCGCCAGCGCCAGGGTCAGGAACGTGATGACCGCCCCCATCCCGACGCCGTAGGCCACGAAGTTGGCGGCGCCGTTGGCCACGCCGTCGGCCGAGAAGCTGGCCGCCACCGCCGCGATGAACAAGCCGATCGTGCACGACAGCGACACCACCGCGTAGCTGACGCCGAACATGAACACGGACCCAAGGCCCCGGCTGCCGGTACCCCGGTTCATCTTCGGCAACCGCAGGTTGATGGCCCGCCCGGCCAGCAGCCACAGGCCCAGCAGAGCCATGATCGCCCCGATGGCGATGGTGACGTAGCCGATGCGGTCGAGCACCGTGCCCTGGCTGAGCACCGTCTCGAACAGCGCACCGAAGGCGCCGAACACGACCACGAAACCGGCGGTGAGCGTGAGGGCCACCACAAGGGCCCGCAACATCGCGCCCAGCGCCTGCGCGCCCGATGACGGCCGTGCATCGTCGGACTGCTCGACACCGATGAAGTACCCGAGGTAGGCGGGTAGCAGGGCGAAACCGCAGGGGTTGAACGCGGCCACCAGTCCCAGCGAGAAGGGGTAGGCGAGTGTGGCCAGATCCATGGTCCTAGCCTCCGGTCACCGCGTCGAGATCCATTGCCCTACGGTCTAGCCGCTATGCCGAGCCCATCCTCGATGAACTCGGCCAGCGACTTCGCGTCGAGCGCTCCGGCGAAGGTGTCTACCAGCTCTCCGATGGGCGAGACGAGGGCGGTGGTGGGCATGGCGATGCTCCCGGTCGCCTCGTACACCTCCAGGTCCGGGTCCCAGCCCACGTCGTAGGTGACGCCGGTCCTCTCGACCAGATTGAGGGCGGCCTGGGTCGACTGGTCCTGTGAGAGTCCGAGGAACGCCACCTGACCGTCGAGTTCCTCGAAGACTTCCTGGAATTCGGGCATCTCCCTGACGCAGGGCGGGCACCACGACGCGAAGAAGTTCACCACCAGCGGCGTGCCCTCGTAGTCGGCCAGGGTGCCGGCACCGCCGTCGAAGCGGTCGAAGGTCAACTCGGACAGGTCGGTGCCGTCACCGGCGCCGGGCTCCAGGACGGCCTGCGCGACGAATGCGATGCCGGCCGCGGCCAGCACCACGGCAATGCCGGCGAGGAGGCG
Organism: Acidimicrobiaceae bacterium; assembly: GCA_009843915.1. Lineage (GTDB taxonomy): Bacteria > Actinomycetota > Acidimicrobiia > Acidimicrobiales > Aldehydirespiratoraceae > Aldehydirespirator. The sequence goes on from VYCM01000011.1 coordinate 9,240, forward strand.
CGGTCGGATGCTGCCTCGCGGGTCTGGCTCGGCTTTCGTGGCGCGGCCATCCTCGGCGGCACCGGCGTCTCCGTGGTCAGTCACGCGGTGGGGACCCCGCCCGTTCGGGTGTCCGAGGTTCGTAGTGCAGCAGGCCGTCGGGGTCGCGACTGCTGTCGGCTTCTCCGATCACGCGGAGGTGCTCCAGATGGGCGAAGGTCTCGCTGGCGGCCATGTCGCCCCAGGCCCGCTCGCTGAACAGCTCCTTCATGTAGGCCTCCACCGGAGCTCTGCCCAGCGCGGACGCGGCCGCCCGGAGCGTGTCGAGCCGCTCGCCGTGGTGGCGGCGGATGCTGGCCGTGCGACCCCGCAGATCGGTGAAGGGATGACCGTGGGCGGGCAGGCACACGTTGACGCCACCGAACGCGCCCACCCGCTCCAGGGACGAGAAGAAGGCCGCCAGCGGGTCTTCGAGGTCGGTCGAGCCCGCGATGTGGGGCGTGATGGTGGGCAGCACGTGGTCGCCCGACAGCAGCACGCCCTCGGTCGGATCCCACAGGCACAGGTGGTCGGTCGTGTGGCCCGGCGTGTGCACTGCGAACCAGTCCCGCCCGGCCAGTCGCACGGCGTCGCCGTCGGCGACCCGGATGGTCGGCTCCGGCACCCTGAAGCGGGGCAGGCTGCCGGCGGCGCCGGTCTGGATGGAGAGCCTGATGGCCTCGTCGGGCGGCGGCTCGCGCGGCGTCCCCCAGGGGGTGCTGCCCCGGTTCGCCAGCTTCGCCTTCCACATCTCGACCAGCGCGTCGGGGTTCAGTTCCAGCAGCTCCAGGTCGATGTCGGCGTTGGCGTCGTCGGCCGCGGGGCTGGACGTGAACGCAGCGTGGGCCAGCAGTTCGGCGCCGGTCTCCTCCCGCAGCTGGTGGCTGCCGCCGTAGTGGTCGGGGTGAGAGTGGGTGACGACGGTGGTGTGCACGCGCCGCATGGGAATGCCGGCCTGCCGGAGCCGGTCGCCCAGCGCGGCCCACGACTCCTCACCGGGCAGTCCCGGATCCACCAGCGCCACACCGTCGGAGTCGACCAGGGCGTAGCAGTTGACGTGGCCGAGGCCGGGCATGCTGATGGGCAGCTGCATCCGCAGCACCCCCGGCGCCACCTCGGTCACCTCCGAGGCTGCGGGCTCCTGCTCCTGTTTGGTGTACGTCGTCCGGGTCATCGAAGTTCTCAAGCGCCGGTGCCGATGAACCCTGCCCGCCGGTACCAGCGCAGCTCCTCCAGGCTCTCGGTGATGTCGTCGAGGGCCCGATGGCCTCCAGCTTTGGCTGGTGCACCCTCATACACCGATGGTTGCCAGCGGCGGGCCAGCTCTTTCACCGTCGACACGTCGATCGACCGGTAGTGCAGGAAGTTTTCGATCTCCGGGAGGTACTGGGCCAGGAACCGGCGGTCGGTGCCGATGGAATTCCCGCACAGCGGGACGGTGCGGGGCTCGTCGATGTGCTCCCGCAGGAAGGCGAGCACGGCCGCACCGGCGTCGGCCAGGCTCACGGTCGAGGATCTCACTTGCTCCAGCAGGCCGCTGGTGGTGTGCATGGTCCGGACGGTGTCGTCCATGCGGGCCAGCGCCTCCTCTGGCTGGTGGATGACGAGATCGGGCCCGGTGGCCACGATCTCGAGGTCGTCGTCGGTGATCAGGGCGGCGATCTCGACGATGGAGTGGAACCCGGGATCGAGGCCGGTCATCTCCAAGTCCATCCAGGCGAGCACTGAGGCAGGATAACTAGGCCCATAGGCGCTGCGGGATGGTCGCCCACCCGCTCGACCTCTTGGCTACTCTCAGCCGGTGCTCGATGTTCCCGTACTGCGGCTCGACCCGGACCTGCCCCTTCCGGGCTATGCCCGGCCCGGCGATGCTGGCATCGACCTTATGGCCCGGAGCGTCACGGTCCTAGCGCCCGGAGGGGGGCGGGCGCTGGTGCCGACCGGGGTGGCCGTGTCGTTGCCGGAGGGCTGCGCGGGCTTCGTTCTCCCTCGCAGCGGGCTCGCCCTCAAGCATGGTGTGACCTGCCTCAACACTCCCGGCTTGATCGATTCCGGCTACCGGGGAGAGCTGAAGGTGATCCTGGTGAACACCGACCCGTCCGAGCCGTTCACGGTGGAGCGGGGCGAGCGCATCGCCCAGCTGGTGGTGATGGCGGTGGAGCAGGTGCGCCTGGTGGAAGTGGAGAGCCTCGAGCCGTCCACGCGCGGCGACCAGGGCTTCGGCTCGACCGGCCGCTGGTAGGAGTCAGTAGACGCTGGCGCGGTCGGCGGGGTCCTTGTCGAGCTCGAACGACTCGTGCAGCGTGCTCACGGCCCGCTCCATGTCACCGGCCCGGATCACGCAGGAGATGCGGATGGCGGACGTGGAGATCATCTCGATATTGATGCCGGCGGAGGCGAGCGTCTCGAACATCCGGGCGGCCACGCCCGGGTTGGTCTGCATGCCGGCCCCGATCAGGCTCACCCGGGCGATGCCGTCGTCGGCGGATACGTCGTCGGCCCCCAGCTCGTCGATCAGCCCCTGAGCGACAGCGCGCGTCGCGTCCATCTGCGCCCGCGGGACGGTGAAGCTGATGTCGGTGACGCCCTGGCTCGAGACGTTCTGCACGATCATGTCGACGTTCACGTCGGTGTCGGCCAGCGCCCTGAAGAGCCGGCCGGCCACGCCGGGCTTGTCGGCGACTCCCGAGACGGTCATCTTCGCTTCGCTGGCGTCGTGAGTGACGGCAGAGATGATGGCGTGTTCCATGGCTTCCTCCCCGGTAACTGTCGTGCCCGGCATCCAGCTGAAGGCCGACCGCACATGCAGCTCGACGCCGTATGTCCTGGCCAGCTCCACCGCCCTCATGGCCGGCTTGGGGCAACCGCTGGCGGTCATCTCCAGCAACTCGTCGAACGAGACCAGGTCCATGCGCCGTGCCTCGGGCACGATCCGGGGGTCGGCACTGAACACCCCGGGCACATCGGTGTAGATCTCGCAGTAGTCCGCGCCTAGGACGTGGGCCAGGGCGACCGCGGTCGTGTCGGAGCCGCCTCGGCCGAAGAACGTCACGTCGCCGTCGCCCGACACTCCTTGGGAGCCGCCCACCACCGGCACCATGCCGCGGGCCAGGGCCTCGGTGATACGGCCCGGCGTTATCTGGACGATCTTGGCGTCGGTGTGGCAGGAGTCGGTGCGGAACCCGGCCTGGCTGCCGGTGAACGACGCGGCCGGCACCCCCAGGTCGCTGAGCGCCATGGCCATCAGGGCGCAGGCCTTGCGCTCGCCTCCTGTGATGAGCATGTCGACCTCGCGCCCGGGCGGGTCGGCGGCCACATCCGAGGCCATGCGCAGCAACTGGTCGGTCTCACTTCCCATGGCCGAGACGACCAGCACGACCTCGTCGCCGCGGCTGCGACGGCGCGCCACATGGTCGGCCACGACCCGGATGCGGTCGGGGCCGGCCACCGAGGTGCCACCGAACTTCTCTACGACGAATGCCACGGCTGATCAGGCTACCGGCGCCCCCCGAACAGCCCGGCCCACGAGATTGAAGAGATTCATGGCGAGGATGCCGCAGGAATCCTTGCAAATCGTGGCAATCTTGGGATGTGAGCGAAGCGCTCGCCATCGACGAGATCGTCCTGAGGGTCCCGGCGTCGGCCGACTACGCCCGAGTCGTGCGGGTCGGCGCTGCCGCGGTGGCCCTCCGGCAGGGAATGTCGTTCACCGAGATCGACGAACTCCGGGCAGCCATGGACGAGGCCACCGAGCTGCTGCTGGCGCAGCCGGCCGCCGCCGGCGCGGCCATCGAGTGCGTGTTCCGGGCCAACGGCGGGTGCCTGGAGGTGGAGGCCCGGCGCACCGACGAGGCCAGCGTGGCCGCGACGGATGCAGCCCGGTTCAAGAAGACGGTCGACGCCTCCAACGTCACCGCCACGGTGGAGTCCGACCGGGGCTGGCTGCTGATGCGCAAGCCCGTCGGCCGCCCCGGCAGCCGCCCCGCAGCCTGATCGCTCAACCAGTTAGGCAGCGGCTGGGCGGCTCATTGACGGCGATAGTCTGCGGCCTTATGGACGTAGGAGTCGTCGGCGCAACCGGTCAGGTGGGCGGGGTGATGCGCGCCCTGCTGGACGAGCGCGACTTCCCGATGGACGACCTCCGCTTCTTCGCCTCGTCTCGCTCGGCCGGACGCACCCTGCACTGGCGGGACCGGGCCATCGTCGTCGAGGACGCGGCCACCGCCGACTACGCCGGCCTCGACGTGTGCCTGTTCTCCGCCGGGGCCACCACCAGCCGGGCCCTGGCCGAGCGGGTGGCTGCCGCCGGAGCGGTCGTGATCGACAACTCCTCGGCCTGGCGGCGCGACCCCGACGTGCCGCTGGTGGTGTCCGAGGTCAACCCCCATGCCCTGGATTCGATCCCCAAGGGCATCGTGGCCAACCCCAACTGCACGACGATGGTGGCCATGCCCCCGCTCAAGCGCCTCGACGCCGAGGCGGGCCTGATCGCCATGGTCGTCTCCACCTACCAGACGGTCTCCGGTGCGGGCCTGGCCGGGGTGGACGAGCTGCACGAGCAGGTGCAGAAGGCGGGCGAGGACGCGCCGTCGCTGACCTTCGACGGCGGCGCGGTCGGCTTGCAGGCGGGCGAGAAGTTTCCCGAGCCCATTGCCTTCAACGTGATTCCGCTGGCCGGCTCGATAGTCGAGGACGGCACCGGCGAGACCGACGAGGAGCAGAAGCTCACCCACGAGAGCCGCAAGATCCTCGAGCTTCCCGACCTGGCCGTGGCGGCCACCTGCGTGCGGGTGCCGGTGTACTGCGGGCACTCCCTGTCGATCAGCGCCTCGTTCAACCGTCCGATCAGCCCGGAGCGGGCCGTCGAGGTGCTGGCTGGCGCGCCCGGTGTGGCGGTGACCGACGTCCCGACGCCCTTGAAGGCGGCCGGCGCCGATCCGTCCTATGTGGGCCGCATCCGCCGCGACCCGACCCGCCCCAACGGCCTGTCGCTGTTCGTGTCGGGTGACAATCTCCGCAAGGGCGCCGCCCTCAACGCCATCCAGATCGCGGAGACCATGGTCGCCCGCGGCCTCCTGCCTGCGGCGGCCTAGACCCGTCACGGACGGCCCTGCCGCCGCCGGACTCCGGTCAGGCGACCCGGTGCAGGAGCGAGCGGCCCTCGATCACTGCGAGCAGGTTGGTGTACTCCGACCGGCGCACGTCTACGTCGATGACCAGCCCGGCCTGGGCCGAGTGAGGCGTGAGCACCACGTTGGCCCTTCGGTCGGAGGCCAGGTCGATGAGCGGATTGTCGGGCCGGACCGGCTCCCAGGCGAAGCCGTCGGTGGCTACGCCGCCCAGATGGCCGGTCCGGTAGGCATCGGCCACAGCCTCCTCGTCTAGCAGGCTGCTGGCTCCGGCGTTGATCAACAGCGCGCCGGGCCGGAGGCGACTCAGGAACGTCGCATCGGCGATCCCGGCCGTCTCGGCTGAATGGGGCAAGAGCAGGACCACCACGTCGGATCGGTCGAGCAGCTCGTCGAGTCCGGCGTAGGCGATCTGGAGCTGCTCCTCGGCCCAGTCCGGCAGCCGGTTGCGGCGGTGGTATCGGAGTTCGCAGCCGAAGCTGCCGAGGCGCAGCGCCAGCTCGGTTCCGATCTCGCCGAGGCCGACTATCCCGACGGCGCAGTCCCGCAGTTGGCGAACGCCCTGCATTCTCGACCAGTCGATGAGGAAGGTGTCGGCGTCGCACCGCTGGGGCGTCCCCCATGCCTCGCTGGCCTCCACGACGATCTGCTCGGCTTCGCGGGTGCGTTTGAGCAGGGCCATCATCTGCATGACCACATGCTCGGCCACCATCGTGCACTGCGGCAGGGGCCAACGGCACACCGGAACCCCGGCCCGGCGGGCCGCGTCGAGGTCGATGTCGTGGACCTGTAGTCCGAGGCGCTGGATCAGCCGCAGTCGGCTCCCGGCTTCGATGATGGGCGCATCGATCACTCTCGACCGTTCGCTGACCAGTAACTCGGCGTCGGCCACCGCGTCGATGATCTCGGAATCTGAGGGCGACCCGAGCATGACCAGCTCGATCTGGTCGGGGCAGGCGGCTCGGGCCACTTCCTGGTGAACGGGTGCCCGCTGGGTCACGTAGACGGCGCGGTGCAGGCGCCGGCTCACACCGTCGGCCACTCGGATTCCAGCCCGGTAACGCCGGCTCGCGCCGCCACCACCCGGTATCGGCTGCGCACGTCGTCCAGCACGGCCGCCTCGTCCATGGTGAGGACTACCCGATTGCGCATGACGGTTCGACCGTTGACCACCACCGTGTCGACGTCCCGGCCCTGGGCTGCGAATACTGCGGTGGCCACCGGGTTCCAGACAGGCTGAAGGTGCGGGGCGTCGGTGTCTATGGTGATGAAGTCGGCCTTCTTGCCCGGCTCCAGCGAGCCGAGCGAATCCCCCAGCCCGAGGGCCTTGGCGCCGTTCAGCGTGGCCATCTCCAGCACTGTCTCAGGGCCGATGGCCAGGCGTGTTCCGGCCCGCTGCCGGGCCGAATGGCAAGCGATGCGCATGTCCCGCAGCAGGTCGAGATTGGCGTTGGACGGAGCGGCATCGCAGCCCAGTGCCACGTTGACTCCGGCTTCGAGCATGTCGGTCACCGCGGCCGGACCCCAAGCCGCGGAGGCGTTGTTGGCCGGGTTGTGCGACACCGACGTGCCGGTGGAGGCCAACAGCCGGTGGTCGTCATCGTCGGCCACGGTGCAATGGGCCAGCACAGTGCGGGGCCCGAGCAGCCCGTGGCCACCGGCGAGTTCGACGTGGCTGCGGAACCCGAGGCTTCGGGCGAAGTCATTGTCGGAGGGCAGTTCGGCGAGGTGGATGGTGATGCCCATGTCGCGGGCCCGGGCCAGTTCCGACACCTCGTCGTAGAGCGACAGATCGCAGGCCGGCTCGGCCGACCGGCAGCCGAACCACACCTGGAGCCGGCCGTCGCCGGCTCCCTCCCAGCGATCATGGGCGTCGAGCGTCTGCTGTATGGAGGACTCCCTGGTCTGCCACATGCCGTGATGCCAGCCCAACTCGTCGCGGGTCTCGGGGCTGACGGCCATGACCACCTTTCCAAGGGCAGATCTGATGCCCGATTCCACGCACACCTCGGCGATCCCGTCGAAGCCGTAGCGCTCGGCCAGCAGGCACTCCACGAATCCGGTGGTACCCGACTTGAGCATCTCCAGGACGCCCAGGCGGGCGCTGGCGGCGGCGTCGGCTTCGCTGTAGGAGCCCTGCAGCGGGAAGATGCGGGCGAACAGCCAGCTCGAGAAGTCGGGGAGCCGCTTTCCCTCCGACACGCCCCGCAGCATGGTCTGGGCCAGGTGCACATGGGTGTCGATCAGCCCCGGCATCACGATGTGGCCTCCGACGTCGACCTCTTCGGCGTCGGGATAGCGGCTGCGCAACTCCGCCGTCTTGCCCACCGCCGCGATGCGGTCGCCGGTGACCACCAGCGCGCCGTCTTCGATGATCTCCCTGCTCGGGTTCATCGTGATGATGGTTCCGCGGGTGAAGATCACAGGCGACACCGTAACGGCGGGGATCGCGCCCGTTCTAGGCCGACGTCGCGCCGGGGCGGCTTCCGGCAATTGCCACTATCACTAGGCCGATGCCGAGCAGTTCTTGGCCGCTGGGCACCTGGGCCAGGGCGGCCAGCCCCACAACGGTGGCGGTGACGGGCAGCAGGGCCTGCAGCAGGGCGAAGCGGGGCGGGTCGACCCGGCGCATCACTGCCTGATCGATCCGGTAGGGGATCACGTTGGACAGCAACCCGGTGGCGACGCCCAGCGCGATCACCAGCGGGGCGTCCAGCGCGTCGCCCACCGCCGAGATGCCGAAGGGACCGATGGCCACCGCGCCGGCGAGCATCCCCAGACCCAGTCCGTCCACCGAGGCCGGGCTGCGGGCCACCCGGTGGCCGAGCAGGATGTAGCCCGCCCAGAACGCGCCGGCCAGCAGCGCGAAGGTCACCCCCCGGGCGGTGCCCTCGGCCTCCACTCCGGCCAGCACCAGCACACCGGCGATGGCCAGTATCAGCGCCCCCGCCGAACGCAGGGTGCGGGCCCCGACCGCGGCCACCACCACCGGTCCGGTGAACTCGATGGCTACCGCGTTTCCCAGCGGCAGCTTGTCCATGGCCAGGTAGAAGCACAGATTCATGGCGGCCAGCGACACGCCGAAGGCCGCGGCCCTCCCCAACACTGCCAGCTCCCAGCGACGGCGCCACGAGCGTCGCAGCAGCACGATCATGGCGCCCGCGCCCAGCACCCGGAGCAGAGCCACCCCGCTGGGCGCCAGTTCGTCGAACAGCGTGGCGGCGACGGCTGCGCCCATGTACTGCGAGACCGCTCCGACCATGAACAGAGCCTCGGGAGGGAGCGCTCGGAGGCGCATCACGACCCCGGATAGGGTGAGGTCATGGCACTCGACGACCAGCTCGTGAACCGGCTCACCTGGAAGATCCCCAACGCTCTGGCGCTGATCGGGTCGCGCTCAGGGTCCGAACGCAACGGTATGACCGCAAGCTGGATCACGCAGTTGTCGATGGAGCCCGTGCTCATAGGTGTCGGCGTGGACAATACGGCAGTGACGCACCGTCTCATCTCCGAGGGAGGCTCGTTCACCGTGAACCTGTGGAACGCCGAGGACACCCGGGTGTTCGTCAAGTTCTCCAAGCCCGCCACCTACGCCGACGGAACCCTCAACGGGCGGGCCGTGAAGGAGGCGACCACCGGCGCGCCGGTGTTCACCGAGGCCATCGCCTGGATGGACTGCGAGGTGCGTCACGCCGTCGATCTGGGCACCCACACCCTGTTCGTGGGCGAGCTGGTGGACGGCGACATCCAAGTCGACGAGGCACGCTCCGCCTCGATGAGCGACACCCGCATGAAGTACGGAGGCGTCAAGCGCCACTGAGCTCGCGGCCGGCGGCGCCCGAGCGGCTGCGGGCGGCGGCCACGAGGCCGAGTCCTGCGCAGGCCGCGGTGATGGCTCCCACCGCTATCAGGGCGGTGCGGCTGCCGAAGGCGTCCACCATCCAGCCCAGGATGGGCCCGCCGACGGCGCGGGCCCCTACGAAGACGACCCCGTACGCCGCGGACACCCGGCCCTGCAGGCGCGGATCGGCCGCGGTCTGCACCGATCCGTTGGAAAGGCTCAAGAACCCGCCGCCGAAGGTGCCTACCACGAAGATGACCGCTACCCCGGCAAGCAGGTGGTTCACTGCAGCCAGCGGGACCATGGCCGCGCTGAACACCGCCAGCAGGATCGCCAGGCTGCGCGCCCCCTCCAGCTTCGATGCCGCCATCATCACCGAGCCGATCAGGCTGCCGATGGCCATGACCTGGGCCAGGACCGCGAACGTGCCCGCCCCGCTGGCCAGCTGCTTGTCGGCGACGACCGGAAGCAGCACCGCCAGGTTCCAGCCGAACAGGGTGAACGAGCACAGCAGGGCCAGCGGTATTGTCACTGCCGGGGTGCGCATCAGGTAGCCGAGCACCCGGCCCCCGGCGGCTCGGGCTGCTTTCGACGCGGTGGCGGTGGTGGTCGCCACCCGGAGCACCAGCATGGCTGCGAGCAGCGATGTCACTCCGTTCACTGCGAAGCAGGCCCATGCCGCGGACAGACTCAGGAAGAGCCAGGCGGCGCCGCTGCCCAGGAACCGACCGATCGACATCACCGAGGTGTGCAGCCGGGCCGCCCGGTCGATCCCGTCGGCGAGGACGACATCACGCACGAAGGCCCGCCGTAGCGGCGTGTCAATGGCACCGATCACGCCCAGCACCGCGACGGCTCCGAACAGCACCGCCAGCGGCAGGTCTTCTCCCATCGCTAGCGCGAGGAGTGCCAGCGCACCGGCGACGACGGACTTCGAGCCCTGAGTGGAGGCCAGCAGCCGGCGCCGGTCCTTGCGGTCGGCCAGCGTTCCCGCCAGCGGCGCGAGAACGACGGCCGAGCCCGACCGGACCGCAACGGTGAGTCCGACTACGAATGCGCTGCCGGTGATCTCATACACCAGCCATACCTCCGCGAGGTGGTGGGCCCACATCCCTGCGCCGTGCAGGAACTGGGCACCCGCGTAGCGGCGGAAGTTGGGGTTGCTCAGCGTGTCGGTCAGCCGGCCCAGCGCGAGCCTCACGCGCTCATCACTCCGACAGTTTGACATCTCAGGCAGGTTGTCAGACAATCTGCCATGAGGGCGGGCCTCTGTGGCGCGGCCTTCGTCGTTCTCCTGGAGGATGGATGCGCACTGGGGACAGCTATGTCGAGTCGTTGCGAGACGGTCGCAACGTGATCCTCGACGGTGTTCCGGTCGAAGACGTCGCCTCCCACCCGGCCTTCTCGGCCGGTGTGCGCACCGTGGCCCGGCTCTACGACTTCGCGGCCGACCCGGCCAACCGACAGCTCATGACCTACGAGTCGCCCACCGACGGGCGCCCGGTGAACCTGAGCTGGCTGGTGCCCCGCTCGGTGGACGACCTGCGCCGCCGGCGATTGGCCATCGAGGCCTGGTCGGAGCTGAGCTTCGGCTATCTGGGCCGGTCGCCTGACCACGTGGCCTCCTTCTTCGCCGGCTTCTCGGGCTCACTCGACACCTTCGCCAAGGCCGGCGACCGTTACGCCGAGAACGTGCAACGCTTCTACGAGTGGGCCCGGGACGAGGACCTCTACGTCACGTACACCATCATCCACCCCCAGATCGACCGGTCGAAGGGTCCCCACGAGCAGTACGAGCCCAATCTCTACGCCTCCATCGCCCGCTCCAGCGAGGACGGTGTAGTGGTGCGGGGCGCGCAGATGCTCGGGACCGGCACGCTGATGTCGGACTACCTGTTCGTCAGTTCCATCCAGCCCCTGCCGCCCGGCGCCGACGACTACGGACTGTCGGTGGCGATCCCCGTGAATCACCCCCGGCTGCGCATCTACCCCCGCCGACCCTACGGCCGCGACATCACCGCGGCCGGCGACTACCCGCTGTCGGCCGCCTACGACGAGACCGACGCGTTGGTGGTCTTCGACGATGTGGACGTGCCCGCCGAGCACGTGTTCGTCGACCGCGACCGGGACATCACCTTAGCGCAGTTCAACCGCACCCCGGCCCATCTGCTGGGCAACACCCAGGCCCAGATCCGCTACGCGGTGAAGATGAGGTTCCTGGCCGGGCTCGCCTCCCAGTTGGCCGAATGGTCGGGCCAGGCCAAGGACCGGAACTTCCAGTTGAGCCTGGCCCGGGTGGCGGCTCAGGCGTCGGTGCCCTACGGGATGGTGCTGGCGGGGGAGTACAACGCCACCATCGACGGCAACGGCGTGGCCCGGCCCGACCCGGAGATGCTGTACGCGGCCATGACGCTGCAGCCGGCGCTGTACCGCGACATCACCTACGCCTTGCGGGAGATGACCGGCGGGACCACCATCCAGGTGCCGTCGTCGGTGAGCGCCTGGGACGACCCGGTCACCCGGGCCGACTTCGAGCGCTTCGTGCGCTGGCCCGAGGTGGACGCCGAGCACCGGGTGGCCCTGCTGAAGCTGGTGTGGGACGCCATCGGCTCGGAGTTCGCCAGCCGGCACTTCCAGTACGAGATGTTCTACGCCGGGTCGGCCTCCGTGGTCCAGGGCCGCCTGTACCGCAACTACGACTGGGAGCGGGCCCGCTCCATGGTGCTGCGCTGCCTGGCCGAGACCCCCGGCCCCCACCGAGAGGGGGACGGCTCGTGACTGCGGCCGAGCCGGTCGGCGTTCTTGACACCGGTTTCCGGACGGCCCTGAGACGTCTCGACCGGGCCGGGCTGCTGGCCAGGGTGTCGCGCACCGTCGATTTCGACCTAGAGGCCGCGGCCATGATGAAGCACCACGACGCTGGCGCGGCGCTGCTGTTCGAGAGCGTCAAGGACCACGACATTCCGGTGGTCGGCAACGTGTTCGCCACCCCCGCGTCGTCGGAGGCGGCCATGGGCCTCGACCGCGACCGCCTGCGGGCCGCGCTGGCCCGGGGCATCCGCACCGACGTCGAGCCCGCCGCGGCGAGCGACCCGCCGGCCCAGCAGAACGTGTGGCGCTCGGGCGAGATCGACCTGGGGGCGCAGCTTCCCGTGCTCAAGCACGCCCCGGGCGACGGCGGCCGCTTCGTCACCGCCGGCGTGCTCATTGTCCGGGATCCGCTCACCGGCGTGCGCAACGCCTCCTTCCACCGGCTCCAGCTCATCGGCCCCGACGAGGTCGCGGTCAAGATCGACCACGGACGCCATCTCGGCCGGGCCCTCGACCACGCTGTCGAGATGGGCCAGGACCTGCCCGTGGCCGTCTGCATCGGCACCGACGTGGCCCTGATCTACGCCGCCTCAACCATGGGCGCGCTCATGCCTGAGAGCCGCGACGAGCTGTGCGCGGCCGGGGGCTGCCGCGGCGCGCCCCTGCCGGTGGCGCCCGGGGTGTCGCAGGACATCGACGTTCCCGCCGACACCGAGATCGTGCTGGAGGGTGTGATCCGGGCCGGCGCGAGCGTCACCGAGGGCCCCTTCGGCGAGTTCGTCGGCTATGCCTCGCCCGCCGGTCCCGCTCCGACGATGCACGTGACCGCGGTCACGGCCCGCGACGAGCCCGTCTACCACGCCATCAACGGCGCCGGCCGCGAGACCATCGTGTTGCGCAAGCACGTGCTGGAGGTGGCCGCGCTGGAGGCGGTCCGGCCGGTGACACAGATCGTCAGCGACGTGTGCATGCCGCCGGGAGGACTTCACCGGTTCCATCTGGTGATGGCGCTGTCGAAGCGGTACGAGCGTGACAACGGCATGGGCCGCAACGCCGCGCTGGCCGCGTTCGGGGCCCTCAAGGATCTCAACATGATCGTGCTGGTCGACGACGACATCGATCTGCACGATCCCGACGACGTGGCCTACGCGCTGGCCACCCGCTTCGACGCCGCGTCCGATCTGGTGGTCCTACCCGGCATGCGGGGCCACGAGTACGTGCGCACATCGCAGGCCGGCGTGGGCACCAAGGCCATCCTGGACGCTTCGGTGCCCTTCGAGAGCCGCGCCGACTTCGAGCGCATCTCGTTCGCCGCGCCCTCCGGCGACGAGCTCGACGCGGTCTACTCCGGTACGACGGTGTTGAGTTGGCTGGGTGAGAATCCATGAAGCTCAGCCGCGAGACGCTCGCCGACCGGCTGCAGGAGCAGCTCAAGCGCCAGATGCTGTCGGGCCGCCTGGCGCCGGGCGCGGTCATGCCGTCGGAGCGCGAGCTGCGGGAGGTGTTCGGCGTGGGACGCACCACGGTGCGTGAGGCGCTCCAGGGCCTGGTGTCGTCGGGCTTCCTGACCCGCGAATCGGGTCGGCTGATCGTGCAGCACCCCACCGACATCAGCCCCCGGATGCTCGACCTCGCGGCCCGGGCCTCCGACGCATCGGTCCAGCAGGTATTCGATGTGCGCAAGCTGCTGGAGATCCACGCGGCCGGCTTGGCCGCGGCCAATCGCACTACCGACGACCTCGCCGAGATCGCCGCGTGCCTCGGGCGCATGGACACCCAGGACGAGGCCCAGTACCACACCGCCGACCGCAGCTTCCACTGCGCGGTGGTGCGAGCATCCCAGAACACCGTCCTGGCCGAGCTCTATGAGGCCGGCCTCGGGCTCTTCTTCCGCAAGCCGGCCTTCTGGCGGGTGTTCACCCGCGCTCCCGAGCAGCGCCATCGCGTGGGTTCGGGCTACGAGGGCCATCTGCAGATACACGATGCCATCGCCCGCCAGGACGCCGATCTGGCCCGCGAGCAGATGCGACGCCATCTGCTACAGGTCGAGCAGAGCCTCCTGGCCGTGATGCACGAGACCGTCGATGTGGCCTACGAGACCCCCGCCGTGATGCACGGGACTCTCGACGCGGCCGAGGATCCGTCGCCGGAACCGTCCCCTACCACCTCCCCCGCCGAGGAGACAGAGAGGAAGCCATGAGACAGGGATACCGGGTGATCGACGCCGACACCCACGTCACCCCATCGGTCGAGGTGCTCGTCGACTACGGCGACCGCGAACTCAAGGACCGAGCCGACGAGCTGACCCCCTATGTCCGGGTGACGAAGCCGACCGCGGGCCGGGGCCATCCCACCCATCCCTACGGTGTGGTCCGGGTCAACCCCCAGCCCTACAACCGTGTGGCCGGGCACAAGCCCGATGCCGCGGTGGACACCCGGGGGGCGGGCGCCAAGGGGGCCCTCGAGGGCCGGGTCCAGAACCTGGCGGTGAAGCCCATCGCCGACGGCATCCAGCACACCAACTCCGAGGGCCGTCTGGCCAACATGGACGTTGAAGGGGTGGATATCAACTTCATCATCCCGGGCACCTGGGCGCCGGGCAGCACCGCCCTGGACCTGAGCCTGGCCAAGGCCATGTACCGCTCCTACCACCGCTACATGGCCGACTACTGCTCGGCCGACCCCCGCCGTCTCAAGGGACTGCTGCTGGCACCGGGCGCCGATCCCGAATGGGCCGCCGACACGATCCGCGAGCACGCTGGCGATGAGTGGCTGGCCGCAGTGTGGCCGGTGCTGCCCGAGGGTCTGCCGGTGGACGATCCCGACCTGGAGCCGATCTGGCAGGCGATGGACGAGGCCGACCTGCCCATCATGCACCACAGCTTCTTCTACGAGGCGCCCTACTTCCCCGGCTACCGCGACATCTGGGGCAACGTGGCCGTGGCCCGCACCGCCGCCCATGTCTGGGGGGCGCAGAGGCTCATGGCGTACGTGCTGGTGTCGGGGATGCTGGACCGCTACCCGAATCTGCGGGTGGCCACCGTGGAGACCGGCCACGGCTGGCTGCCGCACTGGATCATCCGCCTCACCAGCCAGATCGACTACGTCAAGGGCGCCGTGCCCGCCGACCTCAAGCACACCCCGCTCGAGTACGTGCAGATGGGCCGGGTGTTCTGCGCCATCGAGCAGCACGAGGGAGCCGAGATGACCAAGGCGGTCATCGACATCCTCGGCGACGGTGTGCTCATGTACGAGTCGGACTTCCCTCATCCCGAGTGCTACTACCCGAACAGCACCGACAACGTGATCTCATGGGGCCCCGTGATCGGCGAGGAAGCCCTGCGCAAGCTGATGGCAGACAACGCGGCCCGCTACCTGCGGCTGCTGTCGGTCCCCTGGGACGACGGGCCCAGTGACAATGGACGGCACAGCAATGGACGTTGAGCAGGCGCTCGAGCTGGTGCAGCAGGCCCGGGCCATCGGGGCCGAACGGGGCATCAACGCCACCGTGGCCGTGCACGACGACGCCGGCCATCCCCTGGTAGTCGTGCGGGGCAAGCGCTGGCACGGGCCCTACATGGCCATGGGCAAGGCCCGGCTGGCCGCCGCCTTCGCCAAGCCCACCAAGGACCTCGTCGCGCAGTGGGCCGACCGGCCCCTGTTCCCCACCAGTCTCGTGGAAATCATCCCTGGAGGGGTCACCGTCAATCCCGGCGGTGTGCCTCTGTTCTCCGACGGCGTTTGCGTGGGCGCCATCGGCGTGGGCGGGGGCTCCCCCCAGATCGACCACGAGATCGCGGCCGCGGCCGCGGACCAATTCCACGGTTCCCAAGGCACCTAGATCTGATGAATTCAGTTCACAGACCCAAAGGAGGAAACAGCAAAATGCGATACATCCGGAAGAGACTGGGGGTGCCGCTCGCGGCGCTCTTCGTCCTCTCGCTGATCGCCGCGAGCTGCGGCGACGACGAGGCGGACGCACCCGCGGCGCCGGTGGTCGACACGGCTGCCGTCGAGGCGGCGCAGGCCGAGGCCGACGCCGCCGAGGCCGAAGCCGAGGCCGCTCGAGCAGAGGCTGAAGCGGCTGCTTCGGCCGCCGCCGAGGCTGAGGCGGCCCTGGCCGACGCCGCGGCCGCGGCGGCTGAGGCGAGCGCGGAGCAACAGGCCGAGGCGCAGGCTGCCTTGGAGGCGGCCCAGGCCGATGCTGCCGCCGCGCAGGAAGCCGCGGCTGCGGCCGAGTCGCGGGCCTCGGAGGCCGAGACTGCGGCCGGTGAGGCCGCCGCCGCCCTGGAGGCGGCCACCGCCGAGCCTGAGCCGGCTGCCCCGACCGGGGATCCCGGAAGGGTCGTCATCGCCGTCACCACCGAGCCCTCGACGCTCGACCCGCAGGCCGTCAACGACCGCAGCTCGCGGGTAGTGACCGCCAACCTCTTCGAGTCGCTGCTGGGCCGTGACGCCTCGACGGCTCTGGTCCCGGTGCTGGCCACCGGCTACGAGGCATTCGACGACGACACCTGGCGCTTCACGGTGCGCGAGGGCGTCACCTTCCACGACGGCCAGGCCCTCGATGCCCAGGCCGTGGCGGATGCCCTGAACCGCATGCTGGACCCGGACTACTCGACCCAGCGAGACTCGTACATCCGGGGCATGACCTCCGTGGAGGCGGTGGATGCCTACACCGTCGACATCCACACCGACGGGGTCAACGCCACCCTGCCGCTGCAGATCGCGCAGCTCCCCATCTTCGCGCCGGGTACGGCCGACACGGTGGGTGAGAACCCGGTGGGGACCGGTCCATACATGTTCGAGTCCTGGGAGCGCGGCCAGCAGATCACCGCGGTGCGGAATGCGAACTACTGGGGCGATGCGCCGTCGATCGACGCGTTCACGGTGCGGTTCATCCCCGACAAGCAGACGTCGCTGGCCGCCCTGCAGGCCGGCGAGGTCGACCTGGTGCTGGACATCCTGCCCGAGCAGGTTCCGCTGGTGCCCCAGGCGCTCAGCGTCCCCGCCACCGAGTACAGCTACATAGCGCTCAACGCGCTCCGTCCGGATCTGGCCCCGCCCGAGATTCGGGTCGCCATGAACCTGGCGGTGGACAAGGAGCTGATCGCGGAGACGCTCTATGAGGGCTACGCCGAGCCCAATCACGCCCAGCACCTGTCGCCGGGGATGCTCGGCTACAACCCCGACGTCGGCCCGTTCCCGTACGACCCGGATCAGGCCCGCGAGATCATGGCCTCGCACGGCTGGAACGAGGACAACCCCTTGTTCCTCGAGATCTACGCGCCGATCGGCCGGTACCTGCGCGGCGTGGAGACGACTCAGGCGGTGGCCACGATGCTGAACGACGTCGGCTTCAACACCGAGGTACGGCTCGCCGAGTGGACCCGCTTCCGCGCCGGCAGCCGGATCAGGGGCGAAGAGCCCGGCGCCTATGACGCTCGCTACGGCTGGAACTCCAACGAGTGGTTCGACGGGGCCCGTACCCGCAACTTCCTGGTGTGCGGCGGCTCGTCCTCCAAGCTGTGCGACGAGTACGTGACGGAGCAGTTCGAGATGGCCGGCTCGACGACCGACCAGGAGCTGCGCAACGTCCTCTACCAGAGGGCCTGGGCCCGCCTGCATGAGAACCCCCATGCCATCTACCTGCTTCAGCAGGACCTGATCTACGGCGCGACGGAGCGTCTCGACTGGCAGCCCCGGCTCGACGACGAGTACCTCGTGTCGGAGATGAGCCTGAACTAGCACGTCAGGCTGGTTGGCTTGCTGTTGACCTGCTGGCCCGGCTCGGTCGCTTTGGGCCGAGCCGGGCCCGGCAGGGCTGAGCGTCCATAGGTATCGATGGGAATGCAGACGACGACGGAGACCATGCCGCCGTCGCAGCGGCCGCGGCGCGGCGGGCTGCGGCGATGGCTGCGCGACCTGCGGGCCGGGTCCGATCGCCTCGCCGTCGGAGGGTCGCTGAGCGGCCTGCTGCTGCGGAGGCTTCGCGACGGCGTCATCGTGCTGCTGCTCGTGGTGACGGTGATCTTCTTCCTCGCCCACGTCGTCGGCAACCCGGCGCTGGTGTTCGCGCCGGTCGACGCCACCGATGAGCACATAGCCGAACTCCACCGCCAGTTCGGTCTGGACCGTCCGGTCGCGGAGCGCTACTGGGAGTACCTGGTCGGCCTGGCCCAGCTCGACTTCGGCGAGTCGACCTGGCAGCAGCGCCCCGCCATCGATGCGGTGAAGGAGGCGTTGCCGTCCACGATCTACCTCACCGTCGTCGGCCTGGGCGCGGCCGCGGTACTGGGGGTGGTGCCCGGCATCGTGGCGGGTGCCAGAGCGCGCAAGCCGTTTGACAAGACCTCGAACCTGCTGTCGGTGGCGGCGCTGTCGGTGCCGAACTTCTGGCTGGGGCTGCTGCTGATCCTGGTGCTCGGTGTGCAGCTCGGCTGGCTTCCCACCTCGGGGCGTTTCGAGACGGCCAGCATCGTGATGCCTGCGCTCACCTTGGGCATCGTGCATGGCGGCCGCATCTTCCAGCTTGTGCGCTCGGCGACGTTCGAGGAGATGTCCAAGCCGTACGTGACCGTGGCCCGCAGCAAGGGCCTCACCGAGTGGAACATCCTGCGCCGCCACGTGGTCCGCAACACCGGGGTCACCACGGCGACCATCGTCGGATGGGAGTACGTGCGGATGTGGGGCGGCGCGGTGTTCGCCATCGAGTATGTGTTCGCCTGGCCGGGTGTGGGCCTGCTGACCATCGACGCCGCCCACCGCCAGGACTTCTTCGTGCTTCAGGCGGCGGTAATCATCGCGGGGGCGTTCGTGATCTTCAGCAACCTGCTCATCGATATGGGCTACCAGTTCATCGACCGCAGGATCGCGGCCAGCTGATGAGCGTCATCGTCGCCAAACGCACGGGCACGGATCCGGGCCGCACCTCGCAGCACCGCGTCTGGAGCCGCCTCATCGAGGCGCTGGGCAGCCGGGGCTGGATCCTGCTGGTGCTCTTCCTGGTGCTGCTGGTGGCGGCCTCGATCGTGCCCGACGTGTTCGCCCCGCACGACCATGAGACCCAGAACCTGCGGGCCCGCCTGCTGGCGCCGGGAGAGTCCTCGCCCGACGGCCTGCACCTGCTCGGAACCGACAGCCTGGGCCGGGACCTCTTCTCCCGGATGGTGATCGGCACCCGGCTCACCATGTTCATCGCGGTGACCGCCACCCTCATCGGCGCGGCCATAGGCGTGCTGTTCGGGCTGCTGGGCGGCTACTTCGGCGGGCGCACCGACCGGCTGCTGATGCGCCTGGGCGAGGCCCAGACGGCGATGCCGATGTTCCTGGTGGCCATCCTGCTGCTGAGCCTGCTCGGGCCCAGCGTAGGAATCCTGCTGGTGGTGCTGCCGTGCCTGGTGTGGCCGATCTTCGCCCGCGTGGTGCGGGCCGAGGCCCTGCGGCTGCGCGAGGAGACTTTCATCGAGGCCTCGATCGCCACCGGCTGCTCCACCTCGACCATTCTCGGCCGGCACCTGCTGCCCAACGTCGCGCCCCGCATCCTGGTGCTCTGTGTGGTGGAGATCGGCCATGTGATGCTCTCGGAGGCCGGTCTCAGCTTCTTGGGCGTGGGCGTACAGCCCCCCGACACCACCTGGGGGCTGCTGATCTCCGAGGGCAGGCCTCTGCTGGCGGTGGCCTGGTGGCTCACGATCCTGCCCGGTGTGCTGCTGGGCATCACGGTGCTGGTGCTCAACCTTCTGGGCCGCTACTGGGAGGCCCGCTCGGGGGCGGCCGGATGAGGCCCCGGTCTGCAGATCTGGGGGCGGCCCGATGAGCGGCATGCCCCTGCTCGAGGTCGAGGACCTCCACGTCACGTTCCGCACCGCCTCAGGTCCAGTGCACGCGGTGGATGGAGTGAGCTTCACGATGAAGCCCGGTTCGTCGCTGGGGGTGGTGGGCGAGAGCGGCAGCGGCAAGAGCGTCACCGCCCGGGCCCTGCTACGCCTGTTCGCGATCACCGACGACGTTCAGATCTCCGGGGCGGTTCATTTTGACGGCCAGGATCTGTTGCGCATCGACGAGCGCAGGCTGCGCGATGTGCGCGGCGGGCAGATCGGCATGATCTTCCAGGACCCGCTCACGTCGCTGAATCCGCTGATGGCGGTGGGCGAGCAGATCGCCGAGTCGCTGCGCCTGCACCGGGGAATGAGTCGATCCGAAGCGGCCGCGGAGGCCGTCGAGCTGCTGGCCCGGGTCGGCATCGCCGACCCCGAGCAGCGGGCTACGGAGCTCCCCAGCAGCTTCAGCGGCGGCATGCGCCAGCGGGTGATGATCTCGCTGGCCATCGCCTGCCGGCCCCGCATGCTCATCGCGGACGAGCCCACCACCGCCCTCGACGTGACCGTGCAGGCCGAGATCCTTCTGCTGCTCGACGAGCTGCGCCGGTCCGAGGGCATGGCGCTGATGTTGATCACCCACGACTTCGGCGTGGTCGCCGCCACCTGCGATGACGTGCAGGTCATGTACGCGGGCAAGCTGGTGGAGAAGGCCTCCATGGCCCATCTCTTCGACCGGGCCAACCACCCCTACACCGAGGGACTGCTGCGCCTGGTGCCCCGCTTCGAGGACGCCCACACCGGACGGCTGCATCCCATCGGTGGCCAGCCGCCGATCACCGGCGGGGGCGGCTCGTCGTGCGCCTTCGCGCCGCGGTGCAGCTACGCCGTCGACCGCTGCCGGTCCGAGGTGCCGCCCGAGGTGGCGGTCGGTCCCCAGCACCTCAGCGCCTGCTGGCTGGCCACCGACCGGGCCAAGGACACCACCGAGGCGGGCCAGCCCTGGAGGCGGGCCCAATGAGCGTGCTCGAGGTGGATGACGTCGTCGTGGAGTTCGACACCGACGGAGGCCGCATCACCGCGGTGGACGGGGTGTCGCTGCATCTGGCCACCGGCGAGACGCTGGGCCTGGTGGGGGAGAGCGGCTGCGGCAAGTCCACGCTGGCTCGGGCCATCATGCAGCTGGTCCCGATGCAGAGGGGCTCGGTGCGACTCGAGGGCATCGACCTCGGCTCGTTGTCGCGGCGGGAGCTGCGCCGCATGCGCCACCGCATACAGATGGTGTTCCAGGACCCCCGCGGCTCGCTCGACCCCCGCATGAACGTGTCGACCCTCATCGGCGAGCCGCTGAGGGTTCACGGCATCGGCGACCGGGCCAGCCGCGCCAAGGCGGTGGCCGAGGCCATGGAACTGGTGGGGCTGCCGGCCGCGGTGGCCGATCGCCTTCCCAGCGAGCTGAGCGGCGGCCAGCAGCAGCGGGTCGGCATCGCCCGGGCCATAGTCACCGATCCGGCCGTGCTGGTCTGCGACGAGCCCGTGTCCGCGCTGGACGTGTCGATCCAGGCCCAGATCATCAACGTCCTCGACGAACTGCGCGACGAGCTGAGCGTGGCCATGCTGTTCATCGCCCACGACCTGTCGGTAGTACGCCATCTCAGCGACCGGGTGGCGGTCATGTACCTCGGCCAGATCGTCGAGACGGGAACGGCCTCCGAGGTGTTCGGCGAGCCCCGCCATCCCTACACGCATGGCCTGATCTCGTCGGTGCCCCGAGCCGACGCCGAGAGTGCGGCCCGCCTCCAGACGGCCCGCCGCATGGTGCTGGGCGAACTGCCCAGCCTCCTCGACCCGCCGTCGGGATGCCGCTACCGCACTCGCTGCCCTTACGCCACCGCCCAGTGTGCCGAGGCCGAGCCGCCGCCCGAGCCGGTCGGTCGGGCCGGCGGCCTGCACACGGTGCGGTGCCACCACTGGCGCACGATCGTCAGCGCTGCGCCGGAGCCCCAGGAGTCCGCTACCAGTCAGGAGCTGGCAATATGAGCGATCGCACTGCAATAAGCACGGACGGAGCCCCCACGCCGACCGGCCCGTTCAGTCAGGCCATCCGGGTGGGGAACCTGGTGTTCACTGCGGGACAGGCGGGACGCAACCGCGACACCGGCGAGATGGGCGACATCGGCGAGCAGGCCGACTGGGCGCTGCGCAACATCAGCAACATCCTGGCCGCCGCCGGCGCCTCGATGGCCGGCGTGGTCAAGACCACCGTCTACCTCAAGGAGGGCACACCCACCGGACCCCTCAATGAGCAGTGGGTAAAGCACTTTCCGGAGCCCCTGCCCGCCCGGTCCTCGGTGTTCGTGGCCCGTCTGAAGAACCCCGAGATGCTCATCGAAGTCGAGGCGGTCGCCGTTGTCTGACCCCGCTTCCAGCCGGGCTGTGATCAGCGCGGGCTGCCGGGAGGCGGCCGACGTCGGCGCGGCGGTGCTAGCGTCGGGAGGGAACGCGGTCGACGCGGCCATCGCCGCCTCCGCGGTGCAGTGCGTCCGCGAGCTGCCCTGGTGCGGTCTGGGCGGTGACGGCTTCGCGCTCGTTTCGGGATCCGACGGCTGCGTCGAGGCGCTCAACGGCGCCGGCGCGGTGCCGCGGGCTCTGGCCACCACCCCGATTCCGGGTGGCACCCTGCCCCGCTACGGTCCGCTGTCGATCTCGGTTCCGGGCTTGGTGGACGCCTGGTGGCGGCTGTGGGAGCGCCACGGGACACGGTCGTTCGCTTCTCTCGTGGAACCGGCTGCCGCGCTTGCCGACGACGGGTTCGCCCTCGACACCGCTTTCACGCGGGCCCTCGACCGGGTTCGGCTTGCGACCGGCCCTGACGATCCGTTCGTCTCGGAATTCTGCGATGGCAACGGCTCGGCCATCGGCGAGGGCTTCCGGTTGCCGGCTCTGGCCCGGACGCTGCGCGAGATCGGGGCCGATGGGCGGTCCGTGTTCTACGAGGGCCGCCTGGCCCGGGCCGTCGTGGACACGCTCGACCGGCTCGGCGGCCTGGTCTCGGCCGAGGACCTCCTGGAGCACTCGTCCGACTTCGAGGCGCCCCTCACCATTCGCTACGGCTCGGCCGAGGTGTCGGTGACGCCTCCGGTGTCGATGGGCTGGGTGCTCCTGCAGCTCTTGCTGCTCTATGACCGCCTGGAGGGTCGGCTCATCGACGACGAGGCCGACCGGATCGATCTGATGGTGCGCTGCAAGCACGCCGCATTCGCGGACTTGGGCTTGATGTCCCGCTGGCAGGAGGCGGCCGATGTGGTCCCGGTCCTCAACGGTGACTCCGTCGAACGCTGGTGCTCCCGCATCAGTGAGCAGCGCCGCTCGCAGCCTGCGCCCGTGGCTGCGTCGGTCGCGCCGGCTGCGGCCACCGGAACGGACACCACCTGCCTTTCGGTGGTCGACGACCAGGGCCTCATGGTGACCTTCATCCACAGTCTCTTCAACGAGTTCGGCTCACGGGTGGTGGTACCGGGAACCGGGATCGTGCTCAACGACCGGCTGGCCAAGCAGCCCGCCCGGGTCGGGCAGTCACCCGAGCCGCCGCGTTTCCGTCGCCCGCTGCACACTCTCGTCGGCTATCACGTCGCCCAGCGGGGCCGGCGGCTGGTCGGGGCCACTCCCGGCGGGCGGGGCCAGGTGCAGACCAACTTCCAGGTTCTGCGAGCCATCATCGACGACGACGCCTCGCCGCAGGCGGCCGTCGACACGCCCCGCTGGCTGTCGGGAACGCCTCGGCTGCCCGACTCCGAGGATCTGTTGTTCCTCGAGCACGGCTTTCCCGACGGCCTCGACGCAGAGTTGGCCCGGCGCGGCCACACGGTCGCCGACGAAACGCCTGCCGACGCCGACCTGTTCGGAAGCTGCACCATCGTTGGTTGTTGCACCCAGCCGACCGGTTCCCTGGCCGCGGCCGACCACCGGAGGGGAGCCGCGCTCGCTCTCGTCGAGGATCCCGACGACTCCGGCCGTCCCCGTACTCGAAAGGAGATCCCATGACCGACGTCCTGTCCGCCCCGAAGTTCGGGCCGAGGGCCATCACCTACCCCCACCCGATCAACCACGACTGGTACGACTGGCCGACGTTCTCCGAAGCCGAGTTCGAGCGGCGCCACAACTTGGTGAGGGGCTTCATGGCCGAGCACGACCTCGACTGCCTGCTGGTGGCCGGCGCCGCCCACCTGTGGGACCGCGGCTGGGCCAACGTGCGGTGGATCACCAACTACATGGGGACCATGGAGCTCGACAGCTTCGTGATCTTTCCCGCCGAGGGCGAGCCGACCCTGGCCATCCTCGGCCTCAACGCCCGCCTGCCCGACCGGGTCACCCGTTCGATCTTCCCCGACGTGCGCGGCGCCCTCAACACCCGCACCATCCTGGTGGACCGGCTCGACGAGCTGGGCCTGCACCGGGGCAGGGTGGGCATCGTGAACCCCACCCCGTACCTGTCGGTGTCGCGGGACCACTGGGCCGCCCTCACGGGGACCTACCCGCAGATCGAGTTCGCGGAGTTCTCCGACGAGTTCTGGAAGATGCGGCTGGTGCTGTCCGACGAGGAGGTCGCCTGCCTGGAGGAGGCGGCCCGCATCGGCGACGCCACCCAGGTGGCGGTGATGGAGCAGCTCCGCCCCGGCATGACCGAGCACGACCTGTTCCGGATCATCTACTCCACCATCGCCGCCGAGCGGGGCGAGATCCCGTGCATGGTCCTGGCCGGCAGCGAGTCGATGAGCAGCCCCACCAGCGGTTTCCAGCGGCCCCGGCCCATCGGGCGCACCATCACCTCCGACGATGTGCTGCTGATGGAGGTCGGGGCCCGCGACCCGCACGGCTACGAGGCCCAGACGGGCAAGGCGATGGTGTTCTCCGAGCCGCCGCCCGACTACGCCGACCTGCTGGACGTGATGCTGGAGGCCTACCACCGGGTGGTGGCCGAGCTCAAGCCCGGATGCACCGCCAAGGAGCTGCGGGCCGCGGGCAGCATCATCACCGAGCGGGGCTACACCATCGTGGCGCCGCTGGTGCACGGCGTGTTCAACCCGATCGACGCCGGGCCGTTCGTGGGCACGTCGCACCGGCCCGACAAGGACGTGGTGCTGGAGCCCAACATGGCGCTGTGCGTGGAGATCCACCCGTGCACCACCGACATCATCAAGGGCGTGTTCATGGGCGACTCCTACGTGATCACCGCCGACGGCGCCCGCAACATCAACCACCGCCTAGAGCCGAAGGTCTACGAATTGGGGTGATCGCCCATGGCCGAGAAACCTGAGCTGGAGTTCCACATTCCCGATGGGCCGTGGCGCCCCGCGGGCGGCCCGGTGGAGGGCATCGACGAGATGATCCTGTCCACCGCCGGCCGGCCCGACGGGGCCTACACCCGGCTGATGCGCTTCGCGCCGGGGGTGGACTCGTCGCCCAACGGGGTGCTCACCCATCACTTCTGGGAGGAGGTGTACATCGTGCAGGGCGACCTCACCGACCTGCGCTTGGGCGAGACGTTCACCGCCGGCATGTACGCCTGCCGCCCGCCGGGCATGCCCCACGGCCCGTGGCGCAGCACATCCGGTGTGCTGATGGTCGAGTTCCGCACCGGCGGCTACAACCCCTAGCCGATCGTTCTGTGAGCAGATATGCCGACTGAGGCGGCTCAATTGCGCACGAATGCGGCCCGACAAGTTGCTGGCCGTGCAGCTTGAGATCGACGGGTTCGAGCGGGCGTTCGCGCCCGAAGCACTGGTCGTTATCGGCTACGCGGGCCGGGACCGGGCCGCGGTCGAGCACCACATCGACGAACTGGCCGCTCTGGGTGTCGCCCGGCCGCCGAGCATCCCGCTGTTCATGGCGTTCTCGCCCGGGTTGATCGCGCAGGAGCCGTCGATTGCGGTGACCGGGGCGAACACCTCCGGCGAGGCCGAGATCGTCGTGGTGGTCGACGGCGACGAAGCCTTCGTGACCGTCGGCTCCGACCACACCGACCGCGACCTGGAAGCGGTCCACATGATCGCCTCTAAGGCGGTCTGCCCCAAGCCGGTGGCTGCATCCGGCTGGACTGTCGACGCGGTGGGGGATCGATGGGAGGACCTGGCGCTGCGCAGCCGCATCGACGGTGACGTGCTGTACCAGGACGGATCGGCCGCCACGAACCTGCATCCTCTGGAGCTGGTGGCGGCCATACCGTGGTCCGGCCGCCCGCCGGGCTGCTTCGTGGCCTTCACCGGCACCGTGCCGGTGATCGGCGACATACGGCCCAGCGCCGGCTTCCGGGCCGAACTGGGCGGTCCGGGCCTGCCGCCGATCGAGTTGAGCTATCGGGTGGAAACGGTGCCGGAGCTGGCTGTTTGAAACGCCGCGTCGGCGGCGGGCGCTCTCGACCCTGACCGCTACAGATCGCTGCCGGGAGCGTTTTCTTGCGACGACCGGCGGGCGTCGAGCCACTCCCTGGCCTGGCGGGCCCGCTGCTGCACGATCGCGACGGGGTCGTCCAGTCCCTGCTCCCGGCGCCTGGCGGTCCAGCGAGCCCCGAGACTGGCGGCCACCGCTCCCGCGGCCGCCGCGACGAGCGCCACGGCGAGGACGGTGACCGCGGCGAGGCTGAGTGCGGCCACGAGCCGCCTCAGTCCGAGGATCCTCGCCGGTCCGATCGACAGCGTCCGGTCCCGCCCGGACCTCTCCGAGCGCCAGGACACCCGACCTTCGAGTAGCAGCTCCCTCACGCGGCCGTCCCCCGTCGGAATGACTGTTGCCCCTTCGAGGGTACTGCCCGATCCTGGGTCCGGGTGTGCGGCCGCGGTAGCGTCGTCGGATGCGGCTGCTCGTGCTTCAGCACATCGATTGCGAGCATCCCGGCCGCCTGCGCGACTTCCTGAGGGCCGACGGCATCGAGTGGACCGCGGTGGAGCTCGACGAGGGCGAGCCCATCCCGCCGCTGGAGGACTTCGACGCCATGTGGGTGATGGGCGGCCCGATGGACGTGTGGGACGTGGAGGAGCACCCGTGGCTGGTGCCCGAGAAGCAGGCCATCCGCCGCTGGGTGCGGGAACTGGAGAAGCCGTTCCTAGGGGTCTGCCTCGGCCATCAGCTGCTGGCCGATGCCCTGGGAGGGACCTGCGGTCCGCAGCGCCCGCCCGAGATCGGGGTGCTGGCGGTGGAATTGACGCCGGAGGGCCGCGCCGACCCGATCTTCGAGCAGATGGCCGATCAGCAGCACGCGCTGCAGTGGCACTCGGTGGCCGTGGCCCAGCCGCCGGAGGACGCGGTGGTGCTGGCCAGCTCCCCGGTGTGCCGGGTGCAGGCCATGCGGGTGGGCGAGCGGGCCTGGTCGATGCAGTACCACGTGGAGGTCGAGGACGACACCGTCCGCAACTGGGGGGAGATCCCCGCCTACCGCCAAGCGCTGGAGTCCGTGCTCGGCGAAGACTCTGTCGACGCGCTGGCCGCCGATGCCGACCGCCACATGGACGGCTTCGTGTCCGACGCCGAGCAGCTCTACCGCAACTTCATGTCCGCCGCCTCGTAGCACCCCGAGCACTCGGGGTCTATGAGGGTTCTCGGTGTGGAACTGTCGACCCTTCGCAAGTAGGCCCGACCTCGACGTTCGCCGCGCTGTTGCGACCCCTTGCCCAGAAATCGGGGTGGGGGTCGCCCAGTTTTGAAAACGGTTGCAGCCAGCCATAGGTGCAGGAACCCGGCGTTGACCTGCGGGTTCGGCGGCAGATGATGTTTGTTCCAGAACGCAGATCGGACCGGATTAGAAGCGTGTGGTGCAGCGATGGTAAGCGCGGCTGTCCGTGGAGATCTCGTCTCGATCTGGCCACCTGCAGACTGCTAACGAGATCGGCTGCTTCTCGGTGGGATGTAGGAATCTCGCCGTTTCCTGATCGTAGGAAGGCGGAATATCCGACTGAGCCATGAGCGAGGGTGCACATCGCTCGGTTGCGATGCGAGCAGTCGTTCCCGCTCTATGTACGCGTATTCGTCACGGCGGTCCGGATCGATCGGCTTCGCCCATATGACAGAGCTGTTCTTGATCAAGTAGTGGCTGCCGCAGCTAGCACTAGTCCAGACGGACCCGCCTGTGGGACCGTCGAGCGAGACGGTCTTGCCATCGAAATGAACGTGCCACCGGCTTGGATGCAGAGTCAGGACGGTCAGGTGGCCGCAACCGCATGGGCAGCGCAAGTTGGCCACCCGGTGCTTGTGGCTGATCCAGAGTTCGCCATCCTTGATCGAGTCCGTGTCAGGCAATAGCTCTACGAAGATGGGTCGGAGTCTCAGAAGCGTCACTCCTTGGGAGGTACGACGACGCGAGGGCCTTCAAGCCGGAATCGGTGGAGGAAGGAATCGGATTCTGAGGTGTATTGCCCTGTGCGTCGCCGCCATTCCATCACGGCTAGGCACGCCGCCATCGCATTCACTTCTGGGAGCTGGACGTTTCGATAACCGGGAAGATCACCACGAGCGCGCGCATTCGGTACGGCATCCTTCCACTCCATGGAGCCTGCTGGGTAGAAGCTCGTGGTTATTGCACCACTGATGGCGGCGCCGTCCACCGTGATGCTCACACCGGAATCTATGAACGGGATCCCTGCCTCCGAGAGTGCCTCGTAGACGGCATCCTGACGCGGCGAATCGCTGTCAGGCAGCTGGTCGATACACACGAAGGCAAAGTCAATGGGGTGATCCGAGAGGAACCCAGCAAACTGCAGTGTGCTGTCCACCCGGATGGCGTGGGCGTGGATGCCCTCCCGGAGGGACGAGTACTTGGCGTGGTAGTAGGCGACCTTGCTGAGAGGCTCGCTGTGTTGCGACTCAATCTCGTCGGTGGTCGGCGCTCCCGGTGCGCGCATGAAGTTGTGCCAGTCGAAGTCGTCGGAATCCAGAAGATGGATCTCGGCAGGCGTCTTGACCAGGAGGTCCAGGATGTAGGCACCCGTACCGCCTGCGCCGATGATGGCGATGCGATGACCGCGGATTCTGTCCTGAACGGGGCCGATCCCGGATCGTTCTTCAAAGGTATTGCCTATCTTGAACGGGTCAGGGGCTGCATGAAACGATGAGCCATGACCGGCCTCGAAGACGGCACCCACTATCCGCTTCGCGTACCGATAGACCACCTCCCTCGCTGAGTGATCGTCTTGATCCTTCTTCTTGATGGAAATGTCAGACCATGTATGTTCATCACCGGCAAGCCAGCGCTTAAGGGGTGTGCCATCTGCGTAGTAGACACGTCCGTCCTGCGCTTCATCAGTCCTGATGCGGACTGCATGGACAGCACCACCTATCCGGTCGTTTGGTCTTCCGCTCCCGGGGTCACGGGATTTCTCGATTTGGCAGGAACCAACTTCCCCGTTCTTCAGCAGGCAGGGAACACCAAGTGCGCGAACCACATCGTGGTCTTCTACGACCGTGAAGCTGACCTGCTTAGCGAACGCGTCGAGGTGGTCCATTACGAGACGTGTTCAGGGTCCACTGAGAAGCTGGTCCCGTCCTTCACGTCGACGGTCTTCCCCGGCAAGAGGACTCCGTCTTCGCCCTTAAGGTCGTCTTGGTAGTCGATGCCGGGTGTGCCGATGATGTGGATTCCTTCGGATTCGTGAAGCTTGTTCCAGATCTCGACGATCTCCTTGTAAGTGACAGTGGGGCCTTTGACCTTGTATTCGCGGCCGCTCACGATGATTTCAGTGTCACCGTTCATTGGATGTACCTCCGTTGATTTCGGAATTGGTTGCTGACAGCACGAGTTCTCGTCTGCAGATGCGGTCAGGTGCTGCCCCGACGCGTTCCGTGCATCGCTTAGGGTCGACCACCATGGAAAATGCCATGATCTCGGCCCGGGTCCGCACTACACTGCGACCCGATGCATGTTCAGTGCGGAGCGCGAGGACGTGCAAGCCTTCGGGGGTGCACACGGCGGGACGCCTCGCCTTGGAGGCTCCGCCCGCACACCCGAGGATGCCATCTTGACGACAAAACTCTCGCATGGCTTAATCTTATCACACGCTATTCCTCCTATGCGCGTGACTGCTGACCATATTTTCCGGAATGCCCCCTCACCTGGCAGATCCTGGTGATCCAGTTGGCAGCGACCAGCAACATGAACGGGGCCAGGTGACGCAGCGGCCGGCCGCGGAGTTGCTGGAGATGGCCCGGAGCGTGTCGCCGGTGTTCTCCGGCTCTCGACTAGTAGCGATGCGAGAACTGCTTGGGCGGACGCAAGGTGACGTGGCTGCTGCCACCGGGATCAGCCCGTCGGCCCTTAGCCAGGCCGAGCGTGGGGACACGACCTTGTCCGCGGCCAACATCGTCCGGGTCGCGTCGTTTCTTGAGGTGCCGCCCGCCGCCTTCGTTGAGCAGCCTGAGCCTCAAGTAGCTCTGATTCCTCAGTTCCGACATCTGCGCCGCACGCCCAAGCGTGAGCAGCGCCAAGCCAAGCAACTCGTGTACGCCACGGCACAGGTTGCCCAGGTGCTTCAGCAGTCCGTTCAATTCCCTGAGCCGTTCGAGTGCGACGAAGCTGTCGATCCCGACCTACCCATCGAGGAGGCCAAGAAAAAGGTCGAGCGGGCCGCAGCCCAAGCCAGGGAAGCCCTGGACGTACCGCCCGACGATCCCATCGGTGACGATGTCATGGGCCTCCTAGAGGCCGGCGGGATCACCGTCGTAAGAGATCCAGACACCGGCGAGGACATCGACGCATACTCCGCGATAGTTGATGACCTGCCAATCATCGTGCTCTACGGTGGAGACGACTGTGTTTGGGATCGTGACAATTACAACCTCGCCCATGAACTAGGGCATCTTGTGATGCACCGCGGAACCCAACGCGACCCAGGCACACGAACCGTCGAAGCGCAGGCCCACCGCTTCGCTGGAGCATTCCTCGGTCCAAAGAAAGCAATACGGTCGCAGCTACCCACTGATCTGGACTGGGGCCGTTACCTCCAACTAAAGCGCACCTGGGGTCTGTCGATGGCGGCTCTCGTACGCCGGGCGAAAGACCTCAACGTGATCGATGACGCGACCTACACGCGAGCGATGAAGCAGCGCAGCTCGTACGGCTGGCGCTTCAAAGAACCGGGATCTAAGGACCGCGCTGTGCCAGAACCGCAGTACCTCAAGCTTGCGGCATCTCTATCCGGTATGTCCGCTGAGCAGCTCGCGGACCGCACCTACCTGCCCACCCGAGTGGTGGAGCGGATCATCGGCAAGCCGCTCCCCTCGCTGGTGGCCTGACGATCATCCAGCCGTCCACCTAGGCAGGTCAGCCTCCAAGTCGTCTGACGTGCAGGCATGTGCGCCGACTATCAGGAAGCCTCCGTGCGCGCCCCGGGTGGCCTCGTGTGCGCTCCAGAGGGCCGCATGGCCTACAGGTCGCAGCACCAGGGCGCAGCGCCTACAGCATCTAGCCGTGGCCGCGGAGCGCAACTTCGGGTGTCTTCTGGAGGCCCGTGGAGGGTGGTGCCGACGGCAGCCAGGAGCTGGTCGAGGCGCTCCAAGTATGGGGTCTGACGTGGGGCCTTGCAGATTCTGTCGCGTCTGAGCGAGGGCGGTGAGGTTGGCGGGCGGTTGTCTGCCAGAGGACTGGTGGTTGCCTTCGGCTCGACTACACGAAAGGCAAGCATTCATGCGCAGTCAACGAGAGAAGGACATGGACATCCGGCAGGCCATCCTCCGACAATGTCGCTTCGCGATGGAGGAGAACTGGAACCGGATGATGCTCGGCGCGTACGCGTGGGCCAGCGAGCGTGGCATC
This sequence comes from Acidimicrobiaceae bacterium, assembly GCA_009843915.1. Lineage (GTDB taxonomy): Bacteria > Actinomycetota > Acidimicrobiia > Acidimicrobiales > Aldehydirespiratoraceae > Aldehydirespirator. The sequence continues at coordinate 40,659 of VYCM01000011.1, forward strand.
AGCGAGTGCGAACTCCACACCCGCGAGTTGTGGTGGGATCACCTCACCGCCACGTGGCTCAACCTCGGCACGCCAGACGACAAGGTCGAGTGGCCCTGCGGTATCACCGTCGCGGACGTCGTGATTCGCGACGTCTACACGCTCGCCCATTCCACACACGCAAACTTGACCCCGAACCAGCACGCAACCTTGTGGGCCGAGCACTACCCGCTAGACCCACCAGAGGAGCAATGCTGGTGGGTGACAGACCGAGATTGGCTGACGGTGCTCGACTGTCTAGTCAGCGCAGCGTTGACCGAAGATGCGGCAACCGCGACCGTCGCCCTGGTGAGCAACAGCCAGGGCGAGAAGCAGCTCTGGGTGGAGCTGCGCGAATCCGGGATTCAGAAGTTCAAGCGGCCGAGTCTCGCGGTCGACACCCCCAGCCCGCCGTCGATGAACGGTAGTTCTCCTAACTCCTGAGCCTCCGTGTCGGCCACCAAGGCCCGCGTGTCCGCTCTCTGCGGCCTGGTGGCCTACAAGGGTCTGAGTGCCCTACAGGTTCTGGCTCAGCGCCGGGACGTGACGCAGGCCGCGTAGCCTTAGTTGCCGCTGGTCGAGGTCAGATCAGTGTCTGAGCCTTCGTCGAAAGCGTGGGAACTCAGTAGAGGGTGCCATTCAGTCCGCTTGCGCTCAGGCGCAGGACTCGCGAAGCGATTCCTTGAAGGCGGTGTAGCCGGGCGAGCCTGCGACTGTCTCCCATAGCAGAGATGCGAGGTTCCGGTACTCGTTCCACTCGCGCTCAATCTCTGCTATGCGTCTCTCAAGCTCCTTCTCTACCGCCTCGTGAGCTTCCTGCGCCTCTCGTTCCTTCGCCAGCCGTTCGTCTCGTTCTTGGTCTGACTCCTCCGGATTCTCCTCCGGTGGTCCCGTCAACTCCACACCTAGCTCATGCCTCACCTCGTCCTCTAGTCCCCGTAGTGCCGTGTCCGGGTGCTCTGGAAGAGGTTCGTCTGCGGGGACTGCGTCGGATGCCGCCGCCACAGCCGGATCAGCAGCGATGAGAGCTTCCCACGCACGCTCAAGGGCGACTCCCTCTGTGCCGGTAGTGACTGATCCTCTGGCCCGGTGGAGCTGCTCGATAGCTGCTTCCGCGGCTCGCGTATGGTCCGAGCCCAGAACGTAGAGCTGATCGTAGGCGTCGAAGTAGGCGTCAGTGGCCTCCGCTCTGTCCAGTTCATCGGTGGCCAAGTCCTGAGCACGCTGAGCTTCCTCCAGTGCGGCTTCGCCAGCCGCCAGCGCGACAGCGGCCTTGTCACGCTCATCCCACACCCTCTGGATGTCTGCGCACCAATCGAAGCGATTTCCCAGCCGCACCTGCTCGGAGGCCGCGGTTATGGTCGGAGCGGCCATCGCGTCGGATTCGTCCGAGCCACTCCGCTCGGCGGTGGTGGAAGTGGCTGAGGAGTCACGTTCGGCCGTGATCTCGATTTCTGCATCGATGGCAATCGAGTCCGGCTCGTCATCGCCGCCGCAGGCGCTCAGTAGGCCGAGCACTAGGGACAGCAACGCCGCCAAGGCCAGCCCGTTGGTGACATGTCCTCTCCTGGTCAGCGCCCTGTCGCGGCCTGGATGGTCATCGTGTGGCTCGGCTGGCATGGTGGCTCCCTCCGGTGCGGGTTGGGCTTTCGTGCCAGCGAATGCCTGTGACCGAGCCGGAGGGGGCCATGGCGAGGCCCACCCGCGGTGGTCCCCGGTCACTGATGGGAGTTGGCTAAGGCTCCCGACATTCGCTGGCGAGCGGCACCGTAGCGGTAGCCGTCGGAGGGGGCAAGCTCCTCGCCCGGCTGGTAGCTAGCGGGAGCGGTGCGCTGCCACGGATGTTGCGGGCATGGCCGCGCACTCCCTATGTGGCCGGGAGGCGCTGTTGCTTTCTGGGCGAGCTGCTGCGGACTGGTCCTCTAGCCTGAGATGATGACCGACAACTTCAACAAGGCGCTGCCCTACCTCAAGTCGCTCTCAGTCCTTGAACTGCTTCGAGTCCATCGTTGGACGCTCCACAAGCTCTACGACCTTAAGGTCGTCCGAACATTGAATGCGCCGCAAGCAGATTGGGCTGAGAGATTGGTAGCGAAGGCATACAGGGGGAAACGTGCCGAATCCAGCGCAAAGGGCTATGACATAATCGCCAGCGACCAGTCACTATTGCAGGTCAAGTCGACAGTCATCGGTAAGCGCAAGAGAAGGTGGAGCAACTCTTCATCGTTCCGGTCAGAGAAATTTAACAAGCTAGTCGTCGTGATATTCGATGCTGAAGATCTGAGCGTAAGGAGAGCGGCAGAATTCTCACGCGACGAAATTCAGCATAATCTAAGGTATCAGGAGTATGTCAACGGTTCAAGGCTGGTGATCAGGGATTCACTCATGGACGCTGGTGTAGATGTCACTGCCCGTCTTCAGCAGGCAGCGAAGGCGATTGACAGAGAAACGGATGTCGCGCTATGCGAGAGGTAAATCCGACATCTTGTTCCACCACAAATTATTAGAAGGAAAGGGAACGACCGATGAATTGTAGTTTCTGTTCAGAAGCCTATGAGGTTAAAGGAAGCCGGCTAAACTTACGAAAGCCCGGGTTGTGTCCTCCCTGCGCACGTATGGTTATCATTGAAGAACAGATCATCGGATGCACCGCAGAAATCAGAGATCTGCTCGTACGGCCCAAGTAGCCTGAGAGGACGCTATGGCTGGACCACTGTTTCGAGATCTTGAACTGGACGATCTACTGGCAGAACAGCAGAGAAAGATCGCAAGAGAGATTGACTCTATATCTGAGGAACGGCTACTGAAGTCATCTCACTCAGATCTACACAGTTACATGCTGGAGCGTTACTTGGTGACCCCGATTGAGATCGACGAAGATGGCATTCGGATAGAATACGGTGATGTACAAGTGGATGTGAGTCACCGGTACAGTCATATGGTCGGGGATAGAATCTTACCCACGAGAGTTACGGGTACGAGATTCCTCTATTTCGTACCAACAACAGGAGCGACCTCGCTGCTTAGGTGTCGTCCTTCTACATACTCACTTGACGGAGGGATCGACGCGTCATATCAAGATGATGAGTTGGTCTTCGTCTATGACCGCACATCTGAAGAGGCCACTGGTGTTGGTGACGAGTTCAAACGCGATCTGAAGCGACTCAAACAGTACCTAGGTTGGGCGGCACAGGATGTGCGACAACACAACCAGGAGATCGAAGAGCAGATTGATCGATGGCTGTCCGCGCGGCGCGAGAAGGTTCTCCATGATCGAAATATCGTAGCGAATCTGGGCTATCCCCTGAGGCGAAGTTCTGGAGTGCCTAAGACCTATGTGACACCGAAGGTAAAGCGGAAGGTCGCATCGAAGCTGCCCAGTGTGTCAACGGAGCCGTTTGAGCCTGAACCCGCTCTTGACATGGAGAACTATGAGCATATCTTGTCAGTTGTGGGCAACATGGTCTTGGTCATGGAAAGAAGCCCTCGGGCCTTTCGCGAAATGAAGGAGGAGGATCTGAGGCATCACTTCCTGGTACAGCTCAATGGCCAGTACGAAGGATGCGCTACGGGAGAGACCTTCAACTATGAGGGTAGGACAGACATTCTCATTAGGGAGGGCCACAAGAACGTCTTCATTGCAGAGTGCAAGTTCTGGACGGGGCCGTCCGGCATGCGTCGTGCAGTCGACCAGCTCTTGGGCTACACGAGCTGGCGGGACACCAAGACAGCCCTCTTGATATTCAACCGCGACAGGAAGATGTCCACCGTCTTGGAGAAGATTCCGGACGTAGTGAAGGGCCACATCAACTTCAAGAAGGAGGTCGCTTGCGACCTAGAGTCTGGGTTCCGGTTCATCCTGGGACATCGTAATGATTCGAATCGAGAGGTCATACTCACCGTCCTAGCGTTCGATGTGCCGGTCTGAGGCTGGATGACTCCCTTCGTTTCTGGCGGGGATCCCAGGAGTCACCACAGCCTCACGAGCACCCTATTGCTTCCGACAGCCATCGAACAACCCTGACGTATACCTTCGAAGCACAGCGAGCATGTCTTTCGCTCGATTGCTCAAACGCCCAAGAACTTGTTGTTCAACTCCGATGTTCGGAACGCAAGTGTGATATCGCGTATATCTCCGATGTTCAATATGAGCGGATCATCTCCAACGGTACGCGTATCGATCACGAACCGGTATTCCCTTTGGTAGCTGTAGCGATCTTGTTTCCAAAAGGCTGCCTCAACATCGAAGTGATGGCCATGGTAGATATCAGGATTGTAGTAGTTGACTCCTGCGCACCGCATTCGATAGTCGTTAGCTGTCACTGCCTTCCCTATGCGACGAATGAATTCGCTGACATTGTTTATGACGACTGCGTATTGTCCTAGCGAGAAGCATGACCCAGGAAACGCAAGTTGTGACCTTGTTCCTATGGGGATTTCCTCCGGCATATGCTTCAGTTCGTCTTTGGTAAGGCATCCGGCATAGGTGCAATAGATGTTGAGATAGTTGAGCCAGTTCCAGTGCATCTCGACAGGCCCTGCCAGGTCAGGCGTCAGGTTCCAGCCGTTGATCACGAGGCTGCTGATCCTGTCCGGCTGATGCCAAGCAATCGCACCTTCGTGCCGATCCAGCCGCCCGGAGGCATCCTCGTCCTCCATCTGCTTGAACCATGACAGCCTCTTGGCATGGATCTTGCCATCGAGGAGATCTTGGACGTATGCCTCCTTGGTGAGGAACTTGACAAGGAAAAGGATCATGATCTCGGGCGCACGCCGGGATCGGTCGCGGGGCATCCGTCGGATGCAGGCCGCTCGACGTCCATCCGGATCCCAGCGTGGAGCACAGCAGCTCTCGCGGCGAGCAGACAAGAGGGCGTTTGGATCGCTGCGTGTAACCGTACCGACGTCTGAAAGCCGTGGCTAGCTCCGCATGCCATCAATGTAGTTTAGGGACGAGAAGGATCGCTTCCCGTGGTCGTCTGGCCGTCACCCAGGACATGGTCGTGGTGGCGACACTGGACTGGACGTCAGGTGCGACGAAGTGGCCCGGCCGAGGATCAGGAGCCTCCGTGTCGGCCCCGCAGGGCCTCGTGTCCGCTCCAGATGGCCGGTTGGCCTACAGGCCGCAGCACGGACGAGGTAGCGCCAGCATCGACCACATCCGCTGAGCCGTTGCTAGAGTGGTGGAAAGCAAGTGGAAAAGCTGGTGGGAGAAAGTCACCCCCTTGCCCCTGTTCCAACTCCCCGAGGCACCAAGGTACCGGCTGCAGCGCGCACCCCTGGTGCAAGCCATCGCGCAGGTCCGATACCCGATCATCGCCAGGCTTGAGTCGCTGTCGGGCATAGCGCCGCTACAGGACGCGCTCCGGGAGGACTTCCCCTACATGGAGCAGGAGATGGCCCAAGAGGTCTCGCTGGTGGTTGGACCCGCTGGGCCAGCGGCCGGGGCCAGCGAAGCTTCGATCACCTGGAAACTAACGAACGACTCCGGCACCCAGATCGTGGTCGGTGCTGGCAGCGCTTCGCTCTCTGCGGGTGCCTCTTACACGACCGTCGAGGCCTTCGCCGCTGACTTCGAGCGCATGTTGAATGCCCTCATATCAGTAGGCGTTCCCCGTTGTGATCGACTAGGGGTAAGGTACCTCTCGGTAGCCGAGGATCTTCCAGGAGAGGACCGCTCATGGCGGCGTTGGTTCAAGCCTGAATTGCTCGGGTGGGCAGGTTCTGAGATCATCGCTGACGGCGTGCTGGAGACTTCAATCAACCAGGTGATGCTGAGGCAGCCACCCACAGGTGATCTATCAGGGCCTCCAGCAGACATCCAAGCCACCGTGCGCCATGGTGCAGTACCGGGCCAGACTCAAGTACCTAGCATTCCACCGCTTCATATAGCAGTTCCGTCGTATCTGATTGACCTGGACGTATATTCGGTCGGACATCAGCGATTTCAGCCAGCGTCGATACTCGAACAGTTTGAGTTGTTTCATCAGCAGATAGACCGGTTCTTCTTCTGGTCATTGACAGATGAAGGCGCGAAGCACTTTGGAATGGTCAATGACACCTAACGCGGTATCTACCCTAGTGCCTTCTTGGTCTGGAACTCCCTATCGAGATTCCACAGCGGATCGGTTCCTTCAAGAGGAAGCTCCTGATCTTTGGAACATGTGGGTCATAACTCCCACGCGCGTCAGTAGACCAGCACTTCATACACAGATCATCGCCCAGGCGGTTATGGATTGGACAGGTTGGTCGCAGCGAAGATTGGCTCAGGTGTTGCAGGTATCTCATCCGACAGTTGCAGCACTCGTGCAAGGCAAGTCAGAAGCGCGGATAGGGGATCTATTCGATCGGCTCAACGAGGTTCACGCGGTTGCGAAGCGAGTGAATCTGCTTGCAGATCAGGATATTTCAGAGACCAACCGTCTCATGACAAGTCCATCCGATTCCGGAGATATCGCGATGGAACTCCTGTCTCAGCGCCAACCTGCTGAGGCTTATCTTGCTGCACTTGACGTCTTGCATCGCCATCGCGCTCCGTCCATGATGCAAAGCGTATGGCCGGCAAAGACGGATCAAGCGACGGTCGCTCTGTTTGACGGCTGATCACTCGCTCGGAGTTGTGGGGTTATGTCCGACCTCTACACGGATGGATGGCGACAAGGCAGCGTAGTTAGCGGTGAGCTATCTGTTTCGCACTTCGCATTCGTTGATGGTGGTGAACGCCTCCTCACGCAGTCGTTCTCCCGTTGGATAGTTTGCACTCAGGATTGCGATCTGCATAATGCGAACGTTGATTTCGAGGATCCGCTAATCGAACTAAGGCCAGTCTTGCCCGAGGATCGTCCTATGGATTGGGGGATTAAGGGCCGCTACTTCAAGATAACGGACGATTCCTGGATTGATGCTAACGCTCCCCGCTGCCTAGTGACTCCGGCACTCCTGAACATGATGGCTTCACGCCGTGAGGAAGTATTGGATGAGAAGCGGCGAAGATACTTCAAGGCTTGGCTTGGACGCCGATATGACCGGCCAGCAGTGCCGGAGCCGCTTGTCCCTTTGGCTAGAGAGATCGCAGCCAAGTGTTCAGACCGACGTGGGCGAGATGTCAGCGACAAAGTGCACGATGTCCTTATGCAATTCAATGATGACACAAGTCCAGTGCGAGTCATCCTCTTTGGAGTGGTCTACGAGAGCGACGACATAGATGAAGTACGGGTCTGGCTCTCCGATGTGGGAACTCAGATTGACACAGAACTCGGTGTCCTGTTCGACGTGCGGGTCGCGACTCGTGCAAACACGCCGCTAGGGCTTGTAGAAGACAGCTATTCGGCCGACTTGAGTCAACTGACGTGGAGCCGTCGCAAACCAACCTGAATAGACTCGGACGGTGTGGAGGCCAAGCTGTGGTGCAGATGGCGCGTAGTGCTCGGCTCTGACGAGGCTTCGGCTGTGGCCTGTTGACTAGGATCAGGTTGCGCCGCGCCGTCACACCGGCGTACTAGCTTCCTGACGACGGCACGCTACAGACATCCAAGCGGCAGACGTCAACTAGTAGTAGTCCGGCTCATACATCTGCACGGAAGGTCTCATGCTTGACTGGCCATCTCTCGCCACGCACACCTGTGATTATCCAATCTCCTCGCTCCGCTGTGGTCGGCCCTTCTAGGGTCATTACAGTTTGTCTTTCCTTGGCCCGCTGGGCATCCATCTGGACAGGCTTCTTGCTGAACCTATCCCCATCCACATAATCGTAAGTCTCACGAAAAATCTCATCATCGCAAGGATATTGCTCGCCTTCTATTCCGGTGATGATCCAATCACCTGTTTTGGCGTGTAGATCCCCCGCAGCGTTGAGGATAACACAGTCTCTGTCCACTTGATAGGCTGAAATCTCAACAGGTATTTTGCGGAAAGTTCCATCGACATAGTCTGCATACGGATCTTCTGGATAATCGTATCTGCCACCGAACCTCTCATAATATGCATCCAAAATAGATGTATCCTTAATCTCTGCTTCGCGCTCAGCTATCAACGTATCAAAGATTTCATAGTGCTCGTCCCAACTATAGTAATGATCCATCGGACCCAGAATGGGAGCTGGACCCGGGCTTAGCTGTTCGTGTCTGCCGCAATCTGGATACTGATGGTGTGTGGTATGTGGTATCACAGAGACTCTGCGCCTGCACTGTGTGCCCCTGGCCGTATCGCGCTTGCACTGAACAGTGATCCTCTGCTGTCGTTTTCTCCCAAATAGTGGCATATGAATCTTCCCCTATTACAATATACCATACTTCGGGAATAGATGGTGGATACGCAAGAACGCCACGCAGGTACAGTGTGTCCTACGGAGACCCAATTCTTCTGAAACAGTACTAGGGCGATGATCTCGGGCGCGGCCTACTCGTTACTTATCGATTAACTCTCTCTATCTGGACTGTCTCTTTCTCAGGGTACGGAAAGTTGATGAGGAGCCCTTCACTGAATCCGGCAGTGTTGAGATAGGCATGCAGTTGACCCCGATGGGTGTCTGAAATGTTCCTTGCAGCCTTTAGTTCCAAGATCAGATCTCCGACACGAAAGTCAAGCGACTGATCCCCCACATGCTCGCCCTTGTAAATGATTTCCTCTGTGGGCTGACGCTGATATGGGATCCCAGCTTGACGAAGCTCATACGCCAGCGCGTGCTCATAGACCGATTCGTTGTATCCGCCACCTAGCTCTTTGTATACCTCCTGTGCTAGTTCATTGAGCTGTTGGATGAACTGAGCTTTGTCGCTGGACATATGACTGTGTCCTTTCTGCGTGGCCACTATTGTCGGATCGGGCGCAAGCTCTCACCCTACATGGGGAGTGGGTCGAGTAGGGACGCCGCAACGAGGACTGGGCTGCGACCTGCTGATAAGACACTGCCGCCGTCGTAGATGGAGGCAGCAGACTCTTCGTGGCATGTGTGCCTTACTCAGGTGAGCGATTTGGACTGGGGCCCTAGCCCCGCTAGTGGCCTCGCAGTACGCCGTAGTCCATTCGTGTGCTCTCAGCGCGACTATTGGTGCCTCGTGGTGTGCTTGTCGCCTCAGATCCGGACGCGGAGTCGGACCGCTATACGAGCGGACATTCAGTCCGTAGAGCCGGGCATATCCAGGTCGGGGATGCCGTGCACCCGAATGTCCTCGATGCTCGGAGGATCGAACCAGACGTCGTGGTAGGCGCAGGCTTCGGGCGCGATGCGCCGGATGTGGTCGTCGTACGGGTCGTCTTCGACGGGCCGCGAGTCGAGGTAGATGGCCTTAGCGCTGCGGTGCTCCCACACCCAATCTGGCACCGGATGGCCGTCGCGGTCGCACAGCGCGTGGACGACGGCCGCGATGCGGGGCAGGTCTCGCCTGCGGGGAGTGAACCGGTGGTGCCAGCGCCGCCGCTTCGGAGGGTCCACGATCATGGCTTCGCGCAGCGAAGGGAAGCACGCCCAGTCCTTGGCTAGCTGGATCAGCACGGTCATGCGTCCACGTCCGTCCCACCTGCACATCAACCGAGGGGCCTCGGCAGCGGTGAATCCAGGCTCCGGCGGCGGTGGTCGCAGCGCCGAGCCGGGATCCGGTTGCGATGGGCTACCCATCTCGGGCCTCGTCAGCACGCCTCACCATCTTCGCTCCCCGCAGGAACCTACCTGCTGATTGTTCTAGGGGTCGTCGGCGGCTGCGTGGGCGAGTTGTGGCTCGCTAGCGGTCGAAGATCGCGTGGTGGTACCCGCCGCTCGTCCCTGCCCCGGGAGCGGCCACGCGGCTACCGGGAGCCGGTGCATTGCTCGGCTGCCCGGCGATCCAATAGCCAGCGATGCGCACGGATTGGCGAGATCCCGGTACTCCGCAGGGCAACCGCTGTTAGTGCCATCCGCAGCGTGCTCTCAGCGCCGCAGCCGCTACCTGGCGCGCAACTTCGAGGATTCTCTGGAGGCCCGCAGACCAAGGTGCCGGGGACGAACCGAGGGCCACCCGCTCCGCTCGGGATATTGGGTCTGACATGGGGATTCGTGCACTCGTAGGCGCTGAGACGCGGGTCGCTGGGCAGCAAGAGGTTGCCGCCCGGTTGGTGCGCTGCATTCCCTTCGGGTTGGCGCAGGAGCGGTCTCGCGGTGAGGCCGTCCGGTGCCGATGCAAGCCAGAGAGAACCCCACGCCATGACAATCCAAGAAGAAATCCAGGCGCAATGCAGCTTCACCAGAGAGGTGGATTGGTGCGACCTGCTGGCTCGCGCCGACGCCTGTGTCAGACAACCTGGCCTTAGCGCGCGCGAACTCGACATCCGCGAATTCGAGCGCTGCAACCTCTATCGGGTTTGGCGCAACCTCGGCAGCCCAGCGAGCAGAGTCCGATGGCCCAGTGACATCACGCTGGCCGATGTCCGGCTCCGCGACCACCACTCCACTCCCTCCTTGAGAGTCAACGCAGCGAACACCCCGAACGAGGTCGCCATGGTCTGGCAGGCGTGCTACGTGCCAGTCAACTCGCGCGCTCACCTGACTCAGCAGACACAGTGGCTGCCCTTGCTGCACGAGCTGGTCCAGAGGCAAATGGAGAATCCTGGGGCCAGAGCCAGATTCGTCTTGGCTAGCGACGACGACGCCAACCCGCAGTTCTGGCTGGAGCTGAACCAGTCCGGGATCAAGAAGCTGGCGAGAACCTGGATTCGGCATCAAATGGTCATCACTCGTACCCGCATCGTGCGATGCCATGAGGTGCGTGAGGGCGCGACTCTGGAGATGATCTGCGCTACGTGGGCGTCGACGTGTGCTCGTCGCCCCAGATCTCCGTTTCCAGTCGCATTTCCAGGCGCGCGATGGTCGGCAGCGTCGGCCACGTGTGGCCGTGCAGCAGATTGGCGAGCACCTTGGTCGACAGCCCGGTCTTTCGGCTCGTCTCGCGTAGCCCCCATCGGTTCGACTCCATGGCCTCGTGTAGCCGGAGCGCGGCACCACGTGCCAGATGAGCCTCGGGCGGCGCGACGACCGCCAGCTCGCAGTGCGGCCACCCGCCGGACTCGACGTAGAGGCTGGGCCTCGATTCGAGTCCGGTGCGCCGTCCCATGCGCCCAAAACCTAGCTGCGCGCATCTTCGGGCAGCTACAGAATTTCAATGGTTTATCTGTATTTAAAAGTTGCAAGGTGTCATACCGATCCGGTAGTGTGGCTATAAGGCCACAAGAGTGTGTGAAGCCAGCCAGAAGCGTGAAGAAGCTCCTATGAGTGCCCAGAACCCGCAAGGCCAACCAGCCGACGTTGGCAACCCCGTCGAATGGGTTGCCAACGGTGATGCTGACGCGATCCGCGCCGCGTTCGAGGCGCTGCCTGCAGAAATCGCGGCGCTCATCGAGTCTTACATGCCCAACGTGAGCGCAGAGGACGCAGCGCTGCTGGATGAGGTGATGCCCACCGTGCGGGTCTGTGTCGCCGTAGCGAAGCCGCGGACCACACATCTGACGAAGCAATACCTATGGGCGACCTCTCGGCTGGGGTTGTGGTGGTACAAGAAGCGGAGAAGCCTGGACGTGGCGATGCTGAGCCAGCACAACGTCGAGCATTTCGTGTCGCACGTGACCAAGGACAAGGATCCGGGCTGGCGTCTCACCGCGCGCTCGGCGCTGCAGAGTGTCGGACGAAGAGTGAACCCAACTGCGTGGCCGTTGAAGCCCGCCAAGGTGAGTGCTCGCGATGTGGCGCCGCCGTATTCGCCCAGCGAAGAGGCGATGTTCGCGCACGCTGCGCTGCTGCCTGGGAGACGGAACAGGATAGCTCGGATATGGGTTGTGGTCGCGAGCCTCGGTGCGGGCATGAGCTGTAGCGAGATATCAGCCGCGACGACCGATGATCTAGTGGAACGCGACGACGGCCGCATCGTTGTGGCGGTGCGCGGTGTCAACGCTCGCAGCGTTCCGATCAGGGCTGCCTACACGGATATGGCACGAGAGGCCATTGCAGGCGCTCATGGCAACAGGTTCTTTCGCGGGACCAGCAAGAAGGCAGCCGCCATTACTGCCGGACGGCTACCCGATGATCCGTATAGGTGCGGCAACTCTGAGGTGCTGGTGCTGCGCAGGGCTCGGAACACCTGGCTCGTCGCCCACATCGCAGCGAACACGGCACTGGTACCGCTGCGGGCTGTTGCGGGGCCGGTCTCAGTCAAGACGCTGAACAATCTCATCGCGCATGTGCGCGCCGAAATCGATCCCGAAGAAGCCATCGAAGAGGCGCTACGGGCATGAATCGCCGCGTCCAGCACCGACGCGAGAAGCGTTTTGCCGACAAAGGCAGGGTCGACCCTCTGCTGTATGGCCACATCGATGCCCAGCGGCAGCTGCCCGAGGACCACCCGAACCGCGATGACGGCCAGTTGTCGTCATCGCGGGGGAAGGAAATGGAGCTGCTCCAGTTCGTGCGCCGCAGCAAGGCCGCAGAGTTGATACAGCTCAGGCTCAACAGCCTCATCGACTCTGACGACGACAACCGTCTGGTTGGGCCTCGGCCCGGCCCCGAGTCGATGGTCACCACCGAGATGATGCTGCTCGCGACGCTGCTCGCCGCCCACATCAACAAGTCCTACAGGCGCACTGACCTGTCCAGGGTGCTGCTCGGGTTGCATCCCGATGTCGCGTTGGAGGTGGGCCTCATCGACGCCGATAACAACCTAGTGGTGCCGGGGTACAAGGTGCTGGCCTGGCAGCTCCGGCGCATGGAACGGGTGCTGCGCGAAGGCTGGACATACCAGGCCGACGACGACGAAGAGATCACCTTGTACAACCTGCAGTGGCTCATCAACCGCCTCATCAAGCACAGCATCCCCAGCAGCGAGCTGAAGAAGATCACCAACGTCACCGTGGACGATACCGATATCAAGGCATGGGGTGAGTGGAACAGGAACGCCAGCGACAAGGACGCAGCCAAAGACCCCATAGTGAAATTCCTCAAGGAATCAGTCGACCACCAGAGAGCGGAACCGACCGCCCGCACCATCCGCAAGAACGCCGAGAAAGCAGCCAGCAAGGGCCTGGAGATCGGACCCGACGGGCGTGTCATCTACGGCACCGACATAGACGCTCGCGCTGGTTGGAAGAGCAGCAACTCAGACGGTCCGGCCGGACCATTTGTCGGATACGTGGGCCGCATCGCGGTAGCCAGCTCGACAGTCAACTACTTCGGTGATCCTGACCCCTACCCCGATCCCGCCTCCGGTCTCACGAAGTCCATTCTCGACCCGGTCACGGCGTACATCACGGCTCTGCTGGTGGACCCAGCCGGGGTCAATCCCGGACCGGCGGGAGTGCTGCTCGTGGAGCACTCCCGCGAGATCGCGCCCAATATCACCGACGTCACCGCAGACCGGGGCTTCACGATGAAGAGGGACTTCCTGCGCCTCCTCCACGAGCAGAATCTCAACGTGTTCATGGACCAGCCCAAGACCGTCATCACGAAGCCCACGACTGTGAAGCTCGGCAAGCAGGAGCACGTAGTCAATGTGCACTGCGGCACCATCCTGCCTCTATGGACCCCCACCGAGTGGCTGGTGACTACTTACGTGTTTAGCCAAATGGCAGGTCAGGCCGGGGATTGATGTCACACCCCCTCGGTACTGTAGTGGCTATGAGCAAGCCGCATGAGATCGTGAAGACCGGGATGAGTCTGGTGGCCTTCTTCCGCCGCTACCCGACCGACGCCGAAGCCGAAGCCCAGTTTGAGGCTTGGCGCTGGCCGACGGGACCGCAGTGTCCGCACTGTGCAAGCACTAGTGTCTCGTGTGTGAAGTCGCGTCGTCCGCAGCCGTTCCGGTGCCGTGGGTGTCGCCGTCATTTCTCGTTCAAGACCGACACTCCGATGCACGACTCCAAGTTGGGGGCGCAGACGTGGCTGTTGGCGCTGTTCCTGATCGTGTCGAACCCGAAGGGCCGTTCCAGCGTCCAGTTGGCTGCGGACTTGGGGATCACTCAGAAGTCGGCTTGGCACGTCGGCCACCGTGTTCGTAAGGCGCTGTCTGACGGGTCGCTGCCCGGCTTCGACGGACCGGTTGAGGTCGATGAGACCTACATCGGCGGCAAGGCTAGGAACCGGCATCGTCGGCAGCGTGATCCCGGCAAGACTGCGGTTATCGGTGTCAAGGACCGCCAGTCCGGTCAGGTCGCGGCTACACCGGTGCACGACGTGAACACCGGCACCGCCGAAGCCATGGTGGCAGCCACCACGAATGCCGGTGCGGACGTGTTCACCGACGGGTCGCGGGTGTACGACGGTCTGTCGGAGATGGGTTACGGCCATCAGCGGGTCATCCACAGCATCGGCGAGTACGTCCGCGGTCCTGTCTCCACGAACGGTGTCGAGAACTTCTGGTCCGGGTTGAAGCGCACCTACATCGGCACCTACCACTACTGGAGCGATGAGCACATCCACCGCTATGTGGATGAGCACTCGTTCCGGTACAACAACCGCAGCCGCCATATCACCGACCGCATGGCCGACGCGGCTGCGGCCATGAACGGCAGGCGGTTGCCATGGCGTGAACTGGTGGCAGCATGAGCCGCGGCCGTTGTGATGCTATAGTGATGCCGCGGCGACAGTACGACGTAGGAGTTCCCCCACCATGACCACTGCCACGGACCCGGTTCGTAGTGTCCGGCGACCGGCTGAACCCACAGGCGACCGGCTCATCGACAACGCGATCCACAGCATCAAGACCGACATCATGGACACCGAGGACCGCCTGATCGAACGAATGGACGAACGCTTCGACTCCGTGGACACGGACCTCCAAGCCATCAAAGCGAAACTCGACAAGGTTGTGGATCACTTGGGGATAGGCGATGCCTGATCCTGAACCCTTTGATGGTCTGCCACTCGACGAACCGCTTGTCGATGAGGAGACATGGAACCGTGCCGGACGGCTGCTAGTGGCCGCGGACGCGGATGACGACGAAACCGCCTAGATGCGATCCCTGAACACGCCGTCTCTACTGGAATATGAGCGGCTGCGGGTCGGGTTCTGAGAACGCCACGTACATGCCCAACAGGAACGAGGCGACGGCGTAGACGATGACGATTGCTGCGATCCAGCCGATCCAGCGCTGGATCTGACGCATCGACGCGACACTGGCAGCGAGCCAGCGGTCGAACTCGTCACCGGCCGGGTCGGGTGCGGTGCGGTCTGGTTCTGGTTCGGGTTGTGGCATCGGTTCGGGTTGGGTGCCGTCGTAGGAGTCGCGGCTGAGTACGCCTGAGTCGGCTACTTCGTCGCTCCAGGTGCCGTCGGCGTTGCGGCGGCGCGTGTCGTGGCGTCCGGTCGGATCGGAATGCCAGCCTGCTACAGACATGATGATGTTCTCCTTTGGTCAGACATGACGAACTAGTCCCACGAGCGGGGAACCCTGAACTCGGGTGGACAGTCCGCGACCTTCTGGTGATAGACGATGCCGGCGCCTTCGGTGCCGAGCAGAATGAAGTTCATGTACCGGTCCGGGTCCCACAGTCTCGCCGGGTCGTAGCCGCAGCCGAGTTCCACATACCGGTGGCTTCCCGGTTCGGTGTAACTCATGTCCGTCTCGAAGGTCCAGACGTGTTCGACACCGGTCCCTAGATCAGCCATCCGCAGCGGCAGCCACTGTTGTTGATCGTCGACGCTGATGTAGCCGACCAGCCGGTGGATGCCGGGTTCCAGCACCGCTGGCGGCCAGTCGTAGTACACGTATCCGACTTTGCCGACCGATGGTCCGGTCACGGACTGGCCGGTGTGGATGGTGTGCAGCAGTTCCATCATGTCGGATCGTGTGAAGTCGTCAGACACGTCCGCGCCGAGCACGTCGTCGTAGAAGCGTTCCATGAAGATCAGCGCATGATCCTTGGACAGCGGCGTTGACGGCCGGAACGTCCCGTCGCCATAGCCGGTCGTCACGCCAGCATCGGCAGCCCAGTGGATCGCATCAGCTTGCGGGTGGTCGGCTGGCACATCGGAGAACCGCTGGCCGGTCTGGGCGATGGCGGTGCCGCCTACCAGCACGGCGACGGCGATGACGGCAATCAGGAGGCGTCGGACGTGGCGACGCATGGTGGCTCCCTTCGGTGCGGACTGGGGTTCTTGCCGTGAACGCCGTGCACCCGAACCGAAGGGAGCCTCGGGAACCCCTTACGGTCCGCAACATGTTCGGGTGCATCACGGGAGCGGCAAGGCTCCCACGACGTTTACGGCGACCGACACCGTAGAAGACGGAGGCCAGTCCGGCAAACGCGGCCGGTCGCCCACAGATGAGGCCGCGGACCGTAGCCTCGATCCCAAGCGCGAAGCAGCCGGGACTCGTAATCCCGGCTGCCAGCGATCCACAACCCCATCAGAGAGAAGGGAACCTACGTCATGACAGTACAGAGAATAGACGAACGCACCGCCAACGGCAAGCCGCGATTCCGCTACCAAGTACAGCGCAGCACGTTCGGCGGACCATGGCGGATCATCGCCGACGACCTACCCGACACCGCCTTCACCGACGATGATGTCGAACCTGGAGTCGAGTACGACTACCGAGTCCGCGCTAAGAACAGCCATGGCATCTTCGGTCCCTTCGCCACCGTGGGACCGATCAGTCCACGCCATGGCTACACACGTAAGTAGTCACCGAGTGGCTGATGCCGCCGAAGCACCTAAAGCGCGACGGCAAAGAGGGCGCGCTCGCGAAGTGGTACGCCGAACGCTTCCGTGCCTTCGCCTACCAGATCAAGGGATACGGCGATGACGGGAGCATCCGAATCCGGACTCCGATTGAGATCGGGAAGGCCACCGATACTGCCGCTACCGAAGCATCAGGCGACTACAGCTCGATCCTGCTCCCCGACGACGCCGAGCGCACGACAGGCTCCCGCCAGTCCCTAACGGTGCCCGTCGAACAACGCGACCACTGGCAGCGAGCGCCCTACGGCACGCCGGCATGGTGCGAGGCGTATAGCTCGGGACGCAGCACCGTGGAGAGCGTGAACGGCAGGCTCAAGGAGAAGGGCGGACTGAAGCGGGACAACTGCCAAGCGATGGGCCTAGCGCCCATAACCCTGTCCACGCTGGCGCTCGTCGTGATCTACAACCTGGGCAAGACCTCCGACAAGCTGTTGAAGCAGAGCGACTCCAGCGGCGGCGCATGCAAGCGGCCCAGCGGCCCCGTAGCGAGGCCGAGGTCCGGCTCCGAGCGCCGCCGCGCCGCCCAGGCCGCGACCCGCGCACCTCCCTAGACACGGCTGAAGCTCCCTCTAGGTGCTGACGGCGATAGGCCGTCAGCACCAGCGCGTCCCTGCACAAGTCCGCTCCAGCCACGAGCGCATCCGGCATAGCAAGACCTGCCACAGAAGGCAGTGAACCTCATCGACACAGCCTAAATCGAGGGAAGAGCCGCCGGATTCGTCTAACTCGCGAACCCGAGCGGCTCTAACTCATGAAGGGTCTACTGTCGGGCAGGCGGGATTTGAACCCACGACCTCCTCGTCCCGAACGAGGCGCGCTACCAAGCTGCGCCACTGCCCGTGTGCAGCGCGGGAAAGGTTAGCCGGGAACCGTTGCCGGCCACGCTCTCAGGCGGGAGCGGCTGCGTCGGCCAGGGTGGATGCCACCAGGCGGGCCAGGCGCATCGGGTTGATCGGCTTCACCAGCCAGGCGTCGGCTTCACTGCGGCGGGCCAGGAACTCGTCGGCGTCGCGGTCGAGCAGCATTATCACCGGACGGCGCTCCAGTCGGCCCATGCCCTCCTCCTGGCGGACGGCCAGGCATGCCGCCATGCCGCCCATGTTGCCAACCTGCATGTCGAGCAGCACCAGATGAGGTTCGACAAGCTCGATCGCGTCGAGGGTGTCCGCGCCCTGCCTCACCCGGTGAAGTCGGTAGTCGCCGCTCAGTGCCGCCTCGCACTGTTCCGCGATCCAGTCGGCGTCGGTAACCAGCAACACGTCGGCCACGGCGCAGATCGTACCGGCTCGCTGGCTACCCCGATATCCGCAGCGACGGTATATCCTCCTCCCGTGCTGGACATCGAGTCTTTCCGCAACGAGGCAGGGTCGTACCACCTGCTTCGCCCCACCGGGGAGCTCGATGCCTACACCGTCGCCCAGTTCCGCGAGGCTCTGGCCGAGCACGCCACCTCGGGCCGTCTCGTGGTCGATCTCTGCGGCGTGCCCTTCATCGATTCGGCCGGCCTCGGCGCGCTCATCGGCGGGATCCGCCGCATCCGCGAGAACGAGGGCCGGGTCGTCGTGTACTGCAACGGCACCACACTGCTCCGCCTGCTTCACACCACCGGCTTCGACCGCATAGTGCCGGTGGAAGAGACCCTTGAGGCCGCCGTCGGCGCCCTCGACCGCGATCCCGACGCCTAGAGGCCGAGCGGGCAGGCGGCGGCACCGTTCCCTACTGCATCGTCCGATGAGGCTCACCCGGCGGGTCCGCGTGCTCTCGCTCGCGGCTGTGCTTCTGGGGGCGGCACTGGTGATGGGCCTGCCTGCGGCTGCCGCCTCGAACACGACCGGCGTTGCCGCGCAGGCAGGGCCGGGAGTGGTGGACGTCGTCGAGGTCTCGGGCTATCTCGACCCGATCATGGCCGACTTCATCGAGCGGTCCATCGACAAGGCCGTGGCCGACGGCTCGCTCGGCCTGGTGCTGCAGGTGAACAGCTCCCGGGCCACCGTCGACGACCAGCGGCTTCG
>VYCM01000100.1 GCA_009843915.1 Acidimicrobiaceae bacterium
TGCGGCCCTGTATGACACCCGCTGTCACACTTGGGTGTGAGTCTCACCCCGGCACGGCAGACACTCGCCGCATTGTGAAGGAGGGGCCACATGGCCCATTGCGCATTCGTTGGACTCGGAGTCATGGGCTATCCCATGGCTGGCCACCTGGTATCGGCAGGCCATGACGTGACGGTCTACAACCGGACGGCTTCCCGGGCCGAGGCCTGGGTGGCCGAGCACGGCGGGACGGCCGCGCCGACGCCCGCCGGTGCGGCCGCGGATGCCGAGTTCGTCTTCGTGTGCGTCGGCAACGACGACGACGTCCGCTCGGTGACTCTGGCCGACGGGGGAGTACTGGAGTCGATGGCATCGGGGTCGGTCCTGGTCGACCACACCACCGCGTCGGCCGATCTGGCCCAGGAACTGCATGCGGCTGCGGGCGAGCAGGGCGTCGGCTTCGTGGACGCGCCGATTTCAGGGGGCCAGGCCGGTGCTGAGAACGGTGTGCTCACCGTCATGTGCGGCGGCGACCAGGCCGACTTCGACCGGGCCGAGCCGGTGATCGACGCCTACGCCAAGGCGGTCACCTTGCTGGGCGGTCCGGGAAGCGGCCAGCGCACCAAGATGGTGAACCAGATCTGCATCGCCGGCCTGGTTCAGGGCCTGGCCGAGGGGATCGACTTCGCCCGCCGGGCCGGACTCGACGTCGAGCAGGTGGTGGCGACCATCTCCCAGGGAGCGGCCGGGTCGTGGCAGATGGCCAACCGGGGCGTGACCATGGCCCGCCGCGAGTTCGACTTCGGCTTCGCCCTCGACTGGATGCGCAAGGACCTGGCCATCTGCTTCGCCGAGGCCGAGCGTGTCGGCGCCACCCTGCCGGTCACCGCCGTGATCGACCAGTACTACGCCCGCCTCCAGCGCCAGGGCCGCGGCCGCTGGGACACCAGCTCGCTGATCGAGCTCCTCGTCGACGACTAGCCCGCGGCGGCGAAGTTGGCGGAGGCGAACTCCCAGTTGATTAGGTGCTCGATGAAGGCGTCCACGTAGGCGGCTCGGGCGTTCTGGTAGTCGAGGTAGTAGGCGTGCTCCCACACGTCGATGGTCAGCAGCGCCCGCTGGCCGTGGCGCAGCGGGGTGTCGGCGTCGTCGGTGTTGACGATTTGTAGGCCGTCGGCGCCCGACACCAGCCAGGTCCATCCCGACGCGAAGTTCCCCACCGCGGCCGCCGCGAACTCCGTGTTGAATGCGTCCAGCGAGCCGAAGCTGCGCTCCAAGGCGGCCAGCAAATCGCCCGAGGGTGCATCGACGGCCCCCGGGCTCATCGAGTTCCAGTAGAAGGCGTGGTTCCAGGACTGCGCCGCGCAGTTGAACAGTGCCGACGGCACATCGGCCGCGGCCACGATGTCCTCCAACGATGCGCCTTCAAGGGCCGTCCCCGCGGTCGCGCTGTTGACGCTGGCCACGTAGCCGGCGTGATGGCGGCCGTAGTGGAAGCTCATCGTGCGTTCCGATATGTGGGGCGCGAGCCCGTCGAGTGGGTAGGGGAGATGTGCAAGCTCGATCGTCATCGCTGGCGCGGACTTTCCGAAGGCAACCGGGGGCGAACTCGAATATACGCAGTGACGCGGGCCAACAGGCCGCGGTGTGCCCAATGTCACCGCCGGGACGAGGCCTCGCAGACCCTCCCGCGGATCGTCAACCGGCGAACAGGTTGGTGGGCTGCCCTACCGCGTCGACGTCGGCGGCGAACAGCGCCCCGGCATTGGGCTCGCCCTCGGTGCTGACGCCGGCGATCGGCTCGCGGCCGGTGGTGATGTAGAGCGTGTCCAGGTCCGGTCCGCCGAAGCAGCAGCAGGTGGCCTGGGGCGAGCCCGGAGTGATCACGGCCTCTAGCTGGTCACCGTCGGGTGAGAAGCGCTGCACGTGATAGCCGCCGAACATCGCCACCCACAGGCAGCCGTCGGCATCGACCGTCATGCCGTCGGGCGCGCCCGCGGTGCCGTCGAAGGTCACGAACGGGCGCCGCCCCTCGATCTCTCCTGAATCGGGGTCGTAGTCGAAGCGGTCCACCCGGAACGTCAGCGTGTCGATGTAGTACATCGTGGTCTGGTCGGGACTCCAGCCGATGCCGTTGGAGATCATCACCTCGGAGAGCACTCGCCGGGCCGCGCCGTCGCCGTCCACCCGGTAGAGCGAGGCCACCGGCGCTCCGGGCTCAGCATTGCTCATCGTGCCTTGGAACAGCCGGCCCCGCGGGTCGATCGCACCGTCGTTGGTGCGGTTCGACTCGGGCTCGCCGGGCAGTTCGATCACGGTCTCGATGGCGCCGACCTGGTCGGTGAGCGTCACCGAGGGACCGAGGCCGAGGGCCAGCCCTCCGCCGGCGCGGGGGGCGGCGTTGCCGACCGTGTCCGGGTAGCGCCACAACCCCACCGGCTGGCCCGTGTTGTGATCGAAGCGATGCACGGCCTGGCCGTTGATGTCGACCCAGATGAGCAGGTTCTCGACCGGCGACCACACGCAGCCCTCGCCCAGACTTGCCTCGGCGGCGTGCACGACCTCTGCGTTGATCATCTCAGTCCTCGCCGCTCGGGCCGCATCGTGCCGCCATCTAGACCTTCGAGTGCTGGAGCGCAGCCGGCGTCTGGCTCACGTTGTGGTGGGCGTTCTCGCGCACTGCCCCGAGGTCGGCTCCGATCGTGTTGCCCCTCTCGCCCGGCAGCGAGAAGCCGGTGTACATCACCCGGCGCTCGCGGTCGACGGGGGCGTAGCTCATGTGGAGCGTGCAGCTCAGATGCACGGTGACGTCCCCGGCCCGGGTCGGCAGCGGTACGACGGGAAGGTCGAGGTAGGGGTGGATGAAGTTGGGCTGCACGTTGGCCCGGTGCGAGCCGGCCACAACCGCCAGCTGGCCCGAGCGGTCGTCAGCGCCCGTCACCGAGATCCCCGTCGTCATCGCGCAGCAGTCGTAGCTGTGGCGTCCCAGGCTGCAGTCCTTGTGCCACGGAAGATCCGAGATGCCCGACACCACGTCGAGCGGCTTCACCAGCGCCTCGATGGCGTTCTCGCCGTGGACCCGGGTCCGGGGGACGTGGCCGTCGTCGGTGAGGGCGCCTATGCGGGCGTGCCGGCTATCACCGAGAAGCTCGTCGGCTGCCGGCGAGTGCTCCTGGAAGTAGCGCATCCTCACACATCGGTTCGAACCGTCGCCGGTGGTCGCCCACCAGCTGCGGCCGTCGTCGGGCTGGTAGCCGGGCAAAGCCCGGTCCATGTCAACCGAGATCTCGGCCATCATCTCGGCGGGCCACCAGCCCTCGAGGTGCAGGAAGCCGGCCTCGCCCAGGAAATAGGCGATCTCGGCGTCGTCGTCCTCCGGCGTGAAGCGACGGCCCAGATCAAGGGGCCGGCCGTCGCGGTCGCGGAAGTCGATGTCGCCGGGTTCGTGGACGGGGCGGCCGTCGATGATGGCCCGCAGCACCGGCCACCACTTGAGCCAGCGGAAGTGGTCGGCCATGGGCAGTCGGGTGACGAGGGAGGTGGCCAGGGTCTGCGGCGTTTGCAGATCCTGGACCAGGTCGCTGAAGGAACTCCGGTCCAGCTCCACCACAACCCGGGCGCCGACGGTGCCGCCGCGCAGCTCGATGGTGTGTCCGGCCGGCACCAGCGTGAAGCACGTGCCCTCCACATCGACCCCAAGAGCCTTGGCTCCCACCAGCGCCGCTCCCCGGGCTGCGAGCCGGCCGTTGCGGCGGAGGAGGTCGGGCAGCTCGTCGGCCACGAACGTGACCGGATCGATAAGGACCACGTCGGCGTCGAGCCGGGTGCGCATGTCGACCGAGACCATCGCGGCTCCGAACTATCTGCGGGGCCGCCAGCGTACACTTCGAACCACAGGCGAGCGCGACGGTGATTCCGAAGCAAGCGGCGCTAGGTCGAGCCGGCGGCCGCCCGCCTGCCGGGACCATTAACGAGGAGCACCAACCGATGGGCGGGCCAGACAGCGACGCGACCGAGCGGTACACGATCATCTCGGCGGACTGCCATGCCGGAGGCAACATGGCCGCCTACGAGGAGTATCTCGACCCGGCCTGGCGGGGCGAGTTCAAGGAGTGGAGGGGCGCCTACCGCAACCCGTACCGCGACCTCCAGGACGACGGCCGGTCCCGCAACTGGGACGACGACCGGCGCGTCTCGGAGCAGTACGCCGACGGGATCGTGGCTGAGATCACGTTCCCCAACACGGTCCCGCCCTTCTACCCGACCGGTTCCCTGATCGCCCGTCCCCCGTCCGATCGAGCCGACTATGAGCGCCGCTTCGCCGGGATCACCGCCCACAACCGCTGGCTGCGGGACTGGTGCGGCCGGTACCCCGATCAGCGCTGCGGCCTGCCCCAGATCTTCGCCGACGATCTCGATGACGCGGTGGCCACCCTCGAGTGGGCCGCGGCCGAGGGGTTCCGCAGCTTCCTGCTTCCCCACGTCCCGCCCGACAGCGACCTCCCGGGCTACTGGGACCCGCGCTGGGACCGGCTGTGGGCCGCGGCCTCCGACCTCGACCTGATCATGACCCAGCACGGCGGCAACGGCGGGCCCGACTACGGCAAGGCGCCGGCGGCCGGTGTGATCTTCCTGATGGAGGTGCCGTTCTACTCGCACCGCAACCTGGCCCACCTGATCATGTCGGGCGTGTTCGAGCGGTTCCCGAAGCTGCGCTACGTGATGACCGAGCAGGGGGTGGCCTGGCTGGTCGAGGAGCTGCGCCGCATGGACGGCTACCACCGCCAGATGCGCCACGGCCGCGTCGGCGAGCTCGGCTTCGCGGCCGACATCGTGTTGCCGTTGAAGCCGTCTGAGTACTTCGATCGCAACGTGTGGATCGGGGCCAGTTTCCCGTCGCCGGGCGAGGCGGACGCCATCCGCAAGGTGGGGGTGCACAAGGTGATGTGGGGCAGCGACTACCCCCACCACGAGGGCACCTACCCGTACTCGCTGGAGAGCCTCCAGCGGGCCTTCAGTGATTGGAGCGAGGCCGACATGAGGGTCATATTGGGCTCCAATGCGGCCGATCTCTACGGTTTCGACCTCGACCGGTTGGCTCCGCTCGCAGCGGCGCACGGCCCCAGCGTGGAGCAGGTCGCCACCCCGCTGACGGAGATACCGGCCAAGGCCACCAGCCCCGCCTTCTTCAAGCCGTGACGGGCACGTTCTCCGGGGCCGAGAGCCCCGGCGCAGTAGATCCGACCGCGCCCTACGCGGGCTTCGAGGGCGCCGTCGGCAAGATCTTCTCGACTTCCGAGCCCCACTGGCCTGAGCCGGTGATCCCGCCGTCCGGGGCGCCGAACGTGATCGTGATGATGGCCGACGACCTCGGCTACTCCGATCTGGGTTGCTACGGATCCGAGATCGACACCCCGGAACTGGACCGGCTCGCGGCCGAGGGACTGCGCTACACCGACTTCCACGTCAACCCCATGT
Organism: Acidimicrobiaceae bacterium; assembly: GCA_009843915.1. Classification (GTDB taxonomy): domain Bacteria; phylum Actinomycetota; class Acidimicrobiia; order Acidimicrobiales; family Aldehydirespiratoraceae; genus Aldehydirespirator. The sequence continues at coordinate 5,458 of VYCM01000100.1, forward strand.
GCTCACCGACGCGGGCGTCGCTGCTGACCGGGCTCAACTCCCACATGGCCGGCATGGCCCAGGTGGCGCACAGCGATCCTGGATTCCCGGGTTACAGCCACGAGCTGCGGGACAACGCGGTGACCGTCTCCGAGACGTTCCGCGACGCGGGTTGGGCGACGTTCATGCTCGGCAAGTGGCATCTCACCAAGGAGGCCCACCTCAGTGACGGGGCTCCCAAGGCTAGTTGGCCCCTGCAGCGGGGCTTCGACCGCTACTACGGGATCCTTGAAGCCTTCACCAACTTCCATCATCCCCACCGCCTCTTCGCGGACAACCATCACATCGATGTCGAGCGCTATCCCGACGGCTACTACTTCACCGACGACCTGACCGACCAGGCGATTCGGATGGTGGACGAGCTGCGGACCTCGCACCCGAGGAGGCCGTTCTTCATGTACTTCGCCCACGGCGCGGTGCATGCCCCGCTGCAGGCCCCCGCCGCCGACATCGAACGGTTCAGGGGCCGCTACGCCGCCGGCTGGGACGCGCTGAGGGAGAAGCGGTTCGAGCGCCAGCAGGAACTGGGCGTGGTGCCACCCGGCGCGGTGCTGCCGCCTCGCAACACCGAGGAGTTCCACGAGGTCGGCCCCTGGGACGATCTCGACGACCGGTCGAAGGAGCTGTTCGCCCGGTACATGGAGGTGTACGCGGGGATGGTGCACAACGTCGACCGCAACTTCGGCCGCCTGCGCCGCCACCTCGAGGCCATCGGGGAGTGGGACAACACCATCGTGCTGTTCACCAGCGACAACGGCGGCTCCCGGGAGGGTCAGTACACCGGCACATCGTCCTACTTCAGGACCCTGCTATCTCAGGTGCGCACCACCGATCTGGAGGTGGTCGACACCGACTACGCCCGCCTCGACCTGCTGGGAGGGCCCCGGACCCTGGCCCACTACCCGATGGGCTGGGCCATGGTGTCGTGCACCCCGTTCCGGCTCTACAAGATCAACACCCATCGGGGTGGCCACAGCGTGCCGTTCATCCTCCACTGGCCGGCCCGGTTCTCCGGCGCCGGCGGCGTGGCGGCCGGCGGGGTGCGGACCCAGTACCAGCACGTGACGGACGTATTCCCGACCCTGGCCGAGCTGTGCGGGGTGGAGGTGCCGGCGGCGCGTCATGGTGTGCCCGCGCCGGATCCGGCCGGGGCCAGCTTCGCCTCCACGATCACGGATGCGGCCGCGCCGTCCACCCATCCGGAGCAGTACTACGAGAACTTCGGGCACCGAGGCTTCTACCGCGACGGCTGGTCGGTGGTGACCTGCCACCGGCCCCGGCGCGCCTTCAGCCAGGATCGGTGGGAGCTGCACAACCTGACCGAGGACCCGACCGAGACCCGCGATCTGGCCGCCGAGTATCCGGACAGGCTGGACGACATGCAACAGGCCTGGGACCGGGCCGCATGGGCCAACCAGGTATATCCCCTGGACGAGGGCAACCAACTGGTGAGGATTCTGCGCCCGCCGTGGTACGACGAGCTGGCTGCCGAGACAACGCTCAGGCCCGGAACACCCACGCTGGAACGCTGGCGCTCCCAGCAGCTGATCTTCCAGAAGAGCTTCGACATCGATGTTGCCCTTAGCTGGCGGCCTGGCGACGCCGGTGTGCTGGTCGCCCACGGCGACCAGGGCGGCGGCTACATGCTGTACGTGGAGGACGACCGTCTCCTCCTGGCCCACAACGCTTACGGAGACATGACCGTGCTCGACTGCGGGCCGCTGGCCGACGGCGCCTCAAGCGTGCATCTGACCATGGAGAATCCCGGCAATCTGGTGTGGAACGCCTCGGTCAGCGTGGACGGTAAGCCGGTGGGGGAGTCACCGGCACTGGTGTCGCTGATGGCCATGGCGCCCTTCGAGGGCATCGACGTCGGCGTCGACCGCCGCTCGCCGGTCAGCTGGGACGTCTACGAGCGCCACGGCCCGTTCCCGTATTCCGGCCGGCTTGAGGCGGTGACCTACCGTCCCGGCGAATTGTCCCCCGACGCGGGATCCCTCTGGCTCGACTACATCAAGGCCAACGGAACCCGCTACGAATAGGAACCATTGACGTCCAAGCCCCACGAGTGCCATCCGCGCACACGGGAGCGGGCGAACAGCTCGATCTTGGACATGGCGGGGAACATCGCCTCGATCCGGTGGCGCACCTCGTCAGGCTTGCGGCTGTGGTCGCGCCGCGGTTCGCGCACCAGCTGACGCACATTGCGGGCGCCGCGGGGCCAGGGGATCTTGCCGTGTTTGAAGACAAGGCACAGCTCGCACTGCGACATCGTGTAGAAGCCAGGATTGACCTTGCACTTGTCCCACACGAACGCCACCGTCGCCCAGTTGAAGCCCCATGACGTGCCCAGGTCGATGGCTTGGTCCAGATGCGGGCTGGTGGCCCACAAGAACAGCAGTGCGTTGTCCGACGCTACATCCAGCACAGGCAACTGGCGCAGGGCTTGCAGCGGCACGGTCGGGTAGTGGCGCACTGCGCCGCCGCTGTCGCCGTTGCCCGTGCCGGCGTGTTGCAGCTGGCCCTTGTAGTCCCAGGGAGGGTCGGCGTAGATGATGTCGAACCGGCGCCCGGGTAACGGGGGGAACAACGTGAGTGGGTCTGGTTCGGTAACCGTCATCGCTCCGGGGGATCGGTCGGCGCTCCCAACGGTAGTTGCCGCCGCTCTGGCGGTGGAAGATGCCGATAGCGTTCGATCAGGACTGTTTGGGTGCGGGGCATGGGCGATGCACATCGGTTACACGGCTGAGCAGGAGGCGCTGCGGGGCGAGCTGCGGGCCTACTACGCCGATCTGCTCACCGACGACGTGAGGGACGCCCTGGGCGCGGAGGACGGCACGGGGCCGGTGCACCGCCGGATCGTCCGCCAGATGGGAACCGACGGCTGGCTGGCTGTCGGCTGGCCTACCGAGTACGGCGGCCGGGGCATGTCGGCGGTCGAGCAGTTCATCGTGTTCGACGAATCGGTGGCTCTGGGCGCGCCCATCCCGATGCTGACCATCAACACCGTCGGCCCGACCATCATGCAGTACGGCACCGACGAGCAGAAGGACTTCTTCCTGCCCCGCATCGCCGGCGGCGAGCTCACCTTCTGCATCGGCTACTCCGAGCCCGACGCTGGAACCGACCTGGCCTCGCTCACCACCCGGGCGATACGGGACGGCGAGACCTACGTGATCAACGGCCAGAAGACGTGGACGTCGCTGGCCAAGGACGCCGACTACATCTGGCTGGCGGCCCGAACCGACCCCGAGGTCCCCAAGCACAAGGGCATCTCGCTGTTCTGCATCCCCATGGACACGCCCGGCATCAGCATCGAGCCCCTCGACCTGCTGTCGAGCCACAACATCAACCACACCTTCTTCGACGACTGCCGAGTGCCGGCGTCGACCCTGATCGGGGAGGAGAACCGGGGTTGGGGCCTCATCACCAGCCAGCTCAACCGGGAGCGGGTGACGATCTGCTCGTCGGGGATGGTCACCAAGCGCTTGGAGGAGTGCGTCGAGTGGGCCAAGTCGGCCAAGCGGGCTGACGGCTCCTACGTGATCGACGAGCCGTGGGTGCAGCGCAACCTGGCCGAGGTGGCCGCCCGGCTCGAGTTCCTGCGTCTGGCCAACTGGAAGGTGGCCTGGACGGTGGCCAACCGGATCGACGGGGCCGAGCCCGACATGGCCACCATCGCCGCCTTCGTGGCCGACTCCTCGGCGGTGAAGGTGTCGGGCACCGAGTTCTACGTCGACGCCTACCGCAGGCTGATGCAGGTGTACGGCCAGCGGGCCTACGTCGTTGAGGGCTCGCCCGGGTACCTGTCCCGCCTGGAGATGATGTACCGCTCGACGGTGATCCTCACCTTCGGCGGCGGCACCAACGAGATGCAGCGCGACCTGATCTCGCAGTTCGGCCTGGGCTACCCCCGAGCCTCCCGCTAGGAACGACCGGGAGCGAGCCGTGGACTTCGAGTTGGGCGAGGAAGAGCAGGCCATCCGGGACCTGACCGCGCAGGTGCTCGACGACATGTCGTCGCATGAGCGTCTCAAGGCACTGGCCGCCGAAGGCGACCACGTGGACCGCAAGGCCTGGGCCGCGCTGGCGGCCACCGGAGTGGTCGGCGCGTCGATCCCCGAGGCCCACGGCGGGCTGGGCCTCGGCTTCCTGGCCACCGCGGTGGCGTTGGAGGAGGTCGGCCGGCGGGCGTCCCCGGTGCCGCTGCTGACCACCGCGGTGATGGGGGCCATGCCGATCGCTGCCTTCGGCACTGACGCCCAGAAGGCCGCGTGGTTGCCGGGAATCGCCGATGGCTCGGTACTGGCCTGCGCGGCGCTGGCCGAGGACGGGACCGATCCTGTCGAACCGACGACGGCGGCCCGTTCGGACAACGGCGGGTTCGTTCTCGACGGCACCAAGGTGCTGGTCGCGGGCGGCCTGGACGCCGACGTCTCGCTGGTGCCCGCCCGTCTCGACGACGGCGCAGTGGGTGTGTTCATCGTGCCGACCGGCGCCGAGGGCTTGGAGCGCATCCCGGTAGGGGTGACCACGGGCCGTCCTGAGGCCCGCTTCGAGCTGTCGGGCGTGCGGGTGGACGCCGGCGCTCTGCTCGGCGCGGGCGCGGCCGACGGCACCGAGATCGTGAGGTTCATCGAGCGGCACGCCAATGTCGGGCTGTGCATGACCATGTCCGGCGCGGCCCGGGCCGCCATCGAGTTGGCCGCCGACTACACCAAGCAGCGTCACCAGTTCGACCGCCCGATCGCCACCTTCCAAGCCGTGAGTCAGCGGGCGGGCGACTCCTACATCGACGCCGAGGCCATCTGGCTGTCCGCCTACCAGGCCGCGTGGCGCCTGTCGGCCGGCCTGCCCGCCGACCGCGAGATCGCCATAGCCAAGTACTGGGCCTCGGAGGGAGGCTTCCGGGTGGTGCACGCCGCGGTCCATGTCCACGGCGGGGTGGGCGTCGACCGCGACTATCCCCTGCACCGCCACTTCCTGGCCGCCCGCCACATGGAGCTCACCCTCGGCCACGCCGAGGAGCAGTTGGCCGACCTGGGCCGCCTAATCGCCGCCCCCTGACAGCGTCAGCCTTCCAAGCGCGATCGGGCGAGGAGGGCTGCGCCGAGCAGGCCGGAGTCGTTGCCGAGAGCGGGGGCGATCACGAATGCGTGGTCGCCGGTGCTGTAGTCGGCGTAGCCGCCGAGTTCTGTTCGGGTCGCAGCCCTGATCATCTCAGCCAGGCCCGGACGGGCGCCGACGCCGCCTCCGAACACGACCCGGTCGGGGGCGAACGAGTAGGCGAGCACCCGCACGAGTTGGGCCAGGTACGAGGCCTCCAACTGCCAGATGTCGTCGCGCCCGCCGGCATCGGCCGGGTCGATGCCCCAACGCTCGGCGATGGCCGGTCCGCAGGCCATGCCCTCCAGGCAGTCGCCATGGAACGGGCAGCGGCCCGGGTAGTCGTCGCCGGCCACTCGGCGAACCGGGATGTGCCCCAACTCGCTGTGGTGGCGGCCCCGCCAGGGTGTTCCGTCCACGGCCACCGCGGCGCCGATCCCGGTGCCCACGGTTACGTATGCGAGCCGCCGCGCCCTCGGCTCGGGCCCCAGGGCCTGCTCGGCCACCGCGGCCGCCTCCACATCTGTCTGGATATCGGCCGGCACGCCGAGGGTCTCAGACAGCCGGCCCAGGATCGGGGCTCCGGACCATCCAGGCTTGGGAGTGTCGGTGATCGACCCGTAGCCGGGTGAGCGGGGATCAAGGTCGACCGGACCGAACGAGGCGATTCCCAGCGCAGCCACCGGCTCGGACCGGCCGAAGAACTCCGCAACGTTCGCCAGCGTCGTGTCGGGGTCCGTTGTCAGCACATAGTGGGAGTCGACGATCTTCAAGTCCGAGGACACCGCCGCGCATCGGAACTTGGTCCCGCCGGCCTCCACCGCGCCCACCAGCGTGCCCGTCATCGCAACCGCCCTTTCGAATGTTCCTTCCCGAGTGCCTGCATTGTTACTCCGAGTCACCTGCTGAGCGACGCTTCCATCAGTGGAAGGCCACGCCCTGCGGTGGGGCCCGGAAGGTCCCCCAGCATTCGATCGTGCCGTCGGTGCGGATGGCGCAGGAGTGGCTCGGGCTCGCGGAGACTGTCGTGAACGGGCCGTTGGGCGCGTCGAGGAGCCCCGAATAGTCCAGGCCCCAGCACTCGACGTTGCCGTCGACCCGTACCGCGCAGGAGTGGTTGCGGGAGGCCGAGACGGAGCTGTACGAGCCGTCCGGAGCGTCGAGGAGGCCCCCGTGGCCGAGGCCCCAGCATTCGATGGTGCCGTCGGTGCGGATGGCGCAGGAGTGGCTAGAGCCCACGGACAGGTCGAGGA
>VYCM01000014.1 GCA_009843915.1 Acidimicrobiaceae bacterium
AAGAGCAGGCACTCCGAGCCCAGGAACACCCACATGGCCAGCTTGGTGTGCGACAAGCCGGTGGTGGTGGCGTGGGGGTCGTGGCCGTGCTCGTCGGCCGCGTGGCCGGGGTCGGCTACGGCAGCTTCGGCGCTCATGGCTGGTCGACCTCGCCGTCGTCGCTTTGGTCAGCGTCGTCTTCGTCGTCTTCGTGGTCTTCGTCGTGGTGGTCGTGGGCGGCGTCGGGGTCGTCCACCGGTTCCAGCGCCCATGAGTACAGCGACGCGATCGTCAACAGGGCGCCGATGAGGGCCAGCCAGAGGTTGAAGATCAGGCCGTAGCCGATGAGGGGCAGCCCGACGGCCACGGCCAGCGGCCAGAAGGACGGCGACGGCAGATGCACACCGGTCGCCTCGCCGGTCTGGGCGACCTCCTCCACGGTGGCGACCCGCACCACCTTGCCCTCGTCATTCTCGGCGTACTTGGTGTGCCACCATTCGTCGCGGCCGTGCACCTGCGGCACCGTGTCGAAGTTGTGCACCGGCACCGGCGACGGGATCGACCATTCGAGAGTGCGGCCGTCCCACGGATCCGGGCCCGGAGGCGGCAGGTGGGGGGCGTCGCGCTTGGACTTCACCACGTTCCAGATGAACAGCACCACGCTCACCGCGATCAGCAGCGAGCCGACGGTGGCCGCCATGTTCCAGAACTCGAAGCCGTACCCTCTCGCGTAGGTGTCGATACGGCGCGACATCCCCTGCAGGCCCAGGATGTGCATCGGGCCGAAGGTGAGGTTGAACCCCACCAGCATGATCCAGAAGCTCCAGTTGCCGAGCCGCTCATTCAGGAAGTGCCCCCAGATCTTGGGCCACCAGAAGTAGATGCCGGCAAACAGGCCGAGCACGCCACCGCCGAAGATCACATAGTGGAAGTGGGCCACGATGTAGTAGGTGTCGGTCTGCTGGGTGTCAGCCGGTGCCACCGAATGGGTCACGCCGGACAGGCCGCCGATGGTGAACATGGCCACCGTGGCCACCGCGAACTTCATGGCCACGGTGAACCGCAACTTCCCGCCCCACATCGTGGCAAGCCAGTTGAGAACCTTCACCCCCGTCGGCACCGCGATGAACATGGTCGACAACGAGAAGGCGGCCACCGATATGGGGCCGATACCCGACACGAACATGTGGTGGGCCCACACGCCCCAGCCCATGAACCCGATGGCTATGCCCGAGAACACCATGAACTCGTAGCCGAACAGGGGCTTGCGGCTGAAGGTGGGAATCACCTCGGACACCACCCCGAACGCGGGCAGGATGATGATGTACACCTCCGGATGGCCGAAGATCCAGAACAGGTGCTGCCACAGCAGCGGGTCGGCTCCGGCGTCGGGGTTGAAGAACTGGGCGTCGAAGAGCCGGTCGAACATCAGCAGGAACAGCGCCACGGTGATCACCGGCAGCGCGAACAGCAGCAGGAACTGCGTGATCAGCAGCATCCAGGTGAGCACCGGCATGCGCATCAGCGTCATGCCGGGGGCCCGCATGTTGAGGCAGGTGACGATCAGGTTCACCGACGACACCAGGGAGGCGATGCCCAGGATCTGCAGGCCGATGGCGTAGAAGTCCACGCCGTGACTCGGCGAGAAGGCCACCCCGCTGTTGGTCGAGTAGCAGAACCAGCCGCAGTCGGCCCCGCCGCCGCCCACCATCCAGGACGTGTTCAAGAAGATGGCTCCCGACAGCCAGATCCAGAACGACAGCGCGTTCAGGCGGGGGAAGGCAACGTCGCGAGCACCGATCTGCAGGGGGATGAAGTAGTTCGAGAAGGCCGCAGCCAGCGGCATGATGAACAGGAACACCATGGTGACGCCATGCATGGTGTACACCTGGTTGTAGACATCGGCGCTGAGCACCGAACCCTCCGGTGCGGCCAGCTGCAGGCGGATCAGCAGAGCCTCGACCCCGCCGACCAGGAAGAAGAACATGGCCGAGACGCCGTACAGGATCCCGATGCGCTTGTGGTCGACGGTGCTAAGCCAGTCGCGCCAGCCCCGGCCCCCCTGGGGGCGGGTGAACACGCCGAGGGGCCGCTCGGCATAGCGGACGGAGTCGCCGGGGCCCAGCTCGAGCGGAGTCTTCTCGGTTATCGCCATGGCGTCACCCCACCTGAGTCTTCTCGGTTATTGCCATAGCGTCACTCCACCTGGGTCGCTTCGATTATCCAGCCGGCGGGCTTCGCTCCCAGGCCTGAAAGGTAGGCCACCAGGTCGTCGATCTGCTGCTCGCTCAGATCGAGGTCGGGCATACCCCGGTACTGCTCGCCCGGCACCGTGTAGTTCTCCTTGAGAGCATTCGGGTCGCGCAGCCAGGCCTCCAGGTCCGTGCGGTTGAGCGACCCGTCCGCGTTGTAGGTGTTGAAGATCCCGCCCGCGAAGGTGCTGCGGTTGGCGAAGTGGGTCAGATTCGGCGCGGCCCCCGAGGCCTGGTCGGCCCCCTCGTACACATCGTCGTTCACTCCCTCGATCAGATGGCACGAGGTGCAGATGCCCGAGAACACCTCCAAGCCCGCCAACGCCTCGGGATCGGTGGGCTCCACCGCGTCGGCGCTGGTGCTGTCGACCCACGCCTGGAAGTCGGCCGGGCTGAGCGCCACCGCCTGCATCCTCATGCGCGAGTGCGACAGGCCGCAGAACTCGGTGCACTGCCCGAAGTAGAAGCCGGGAACGGAAGCCTCGATCTTCCAGGGCGAGAAGCGGTTGGGGACGGCGTCGCGCTTGCCGTTGAGCGCCGGGATCCAGAAGGAGTGGATCACGTCGCGCGACGTGATGATCAACTCGACCTCCTCGCCGGTGGGGATCACCATCTGGCCGGAGGTGACGATGTCGGCGGGGGGCAGGGTCTTGGCGTCTCCGTGGGCCCGCATGTCGGCCAGGTCCATCTGGTCCGAGAAGTAGTAGCGGAACTCCCACCACCACTGGTTGCCCACCACCACGATGGTCGGTTCCCACATGACGCTGTGGTCGTCGATGGTGACCGCCATGGTGTTGTCCTCGGTGGCGTCCACGGTGGGCAGGGACCACAGCATGATGCCAGCCACCGCGATCATGGTCACGAGGAATCCAACCGTCCAGCCGATCTCCAGCGGGACGTGACCGTGGGTCTGCGCAGGCCATTCGTCGTCGCCGTCGTAGGTCTTGACCCGGTTCTTCCAGATGAGCCAGACCATGGCGATGGTGATGCCCACGAACACCGCCGCCGCGATCCAGAAGACCGGCAGCACCCCCCTGCTGTGCAGCTCCCTGGCGATCGGGCCCTGGGGGGCGAAGGTGTCGAGCTCGGCATCGGATGCGCAGCCGGTGGCGGCGGACGCGCCCATCAGGACCAGTGTCCACGAGATGAGTCGGCGCGTGAGGGTTCGCATCTCAGCCACCGTGACCTGTGGTGCCGGTCGGCTCGCCGGACTCTTCGTGGGTGTCGTCGGTGGGGTGGTGGAATTCCCGCTCGCCCGCTACGGCGGCCAGTACCCCGCCCATCAGCAGCAGCAGCGCACCGACCGTCCCCAGGATGCGCATAAGACGGCGGCCGAGGCCGGGCCGGGAGGCGTACACCCAGGCGCCGCCCAGGATGAGGGCGGACACCACGCCGGCGACGGCCACCGCCTCCAGCTTCGACACGGTCAGCAGTATCCGCGATGCCGCCAGCACGATCACCCCGACCGCGAGCGCTCCGACGACGGGGATCTCGATCGGGGCCATGATCCGGTTGCGCAGCTCGCGGTTGACGGCGGTGTCACCGGTGGCCCGGTCGGCCCAGGCGTCCATTGTCCACTCCACCATCGACAGCACGATCACGGCCAGGCCGAGCACGAACACCATCGGGTGCAGCACCAGGCCCACGGCCGCCGCGCCCACCCCGAAAGAGGCCACCACCGGCCAGAAGCTCGCGGTCACGGGCTGGTCGGTCAGCACCTCAGCCAGATTCTGGAGGTGGGCCTGAGCCGCGGCGTCGGCATCGCGGAACGACACCAGTACGAGGCTGATGGTCAGCGACACGCCGGCCAGGCCCACCAGCACGCCGTAGCCGATGTGGTCACCGACGCCGCCCTTCCATCCCAGCGACAAGGGTCCGACGTGATTGCCGCCGGTGGTGTAGCCGTAGACCAGCGCGGCGGCACAGAACGCTGCGAACAATCCGAAGAAGAACTTGAATCCGGTAGTGAACACGCTGGGCCTACTTCGTTATGAAGATGACGTACCAGACCAGGAAGTAGCACAGCACGCACATGTGCCAGTAAGCGCCCGCAGCCTGCACACCGTGGGCCAGGTCGCGCCCGAAGGGTCCCATCAGCGAGCGGATGGTGGTGACGGCCAGCATCGCCATACCGGAGATCAGCATGGCGATGAATGAGCCCGTGACCGCGTAGAACAGCAACTCGGCCCGACCGCCGTCGATAGCGAAGGCGGTGTCGGTGTACACGAACCAGAACTGGTTGATCACCGCCGCCCCGAACATCAAGGTGACGCCGAGCGCGATGAACCCGTGGGGCCGGTCCTCGTCCCGGGCGGCCTGAACGGCCCACTGCACCGTCACCATCGACAGCACCAGCGTCATCATCATCATCCCAGCCGGGCCGAGTTCGACGCTGCCCTCCGGGAACCACTCCTGGCCGGTGGCCCGAGCCAGCTGGCGCTGCTGGACGTACACCGCGACCAGCGCGGCAAAGGCCATGAAGACCGCGCCGGTAGCCAGCAGGGCACCGACCACGACGGTGCGAGGCCGGGTCGCCTCCGCGGCGGGCAGCGCCGTCGTTCTCATGTCGCGTCGCCCTCCGTCATGACGGGGGTCCGCAGAGCGGAGACTGCTCCGAGGGCAGCCGCGGCTGCGCCTGCGGCCACGAGGATGGACCCGACGAAGGCCAGCACGTTCAGTACGGCGCTGCCGTCGAGCGAGAGGGCCATGAGGTCGGGGGCATCGACAAGGAACCCTGAGATGAGATCGGACAGGACCAGCAGCCCGCCGCCGCCCAGCAGCAGCGCGACCGCCCCCCGGCCGACAACGACCGAGAGCGGGCCGATCAGCAACTCGTGCGACCAGTTCCGCAGTCCGACGACACCGGCGATGAGGCCCGCGACCACGACGCCGTGGAACACCGCCCAAGTGGCGGTGGTCTCGAGCAGGTCAAGCGGCTCGATCACTCGCAGAGCCCCCACCAGAGCGGCGGCGCCCAAGAGCTTAAGGGCCGCGCCCGCGCCCAGCATCCTGACGTCGAGAAGCCGGTCCAGCGTCTTGGTGCCCCTCAGCACCAGCTCCGCCGCACCGCCGGCCAGTGCCACCAGTGGCAGGACGGCGGCCAGGCCGAAGGCCACGTAGACCAGCCCGTCGCGGAGGTCCTGGGGGGCGGTGAAGTAGTCCTGCGACCAGCCGCCCACGGCCAGCAGTCCGAACAACCCCACGATCACGGTGATGGCCTCCGGGCGGCTGGAGCGGGCTCCGACGGTGGCACCAACGGCCTCGACCGCGATGCCGAGCACCGGCACGGCCATGATGTAGACGGCGGGCTGCTCCACCAGCCAGTCGAGTTGCAGCCAGACGTCGGGACTCTCGGCCCGACCGAAGGCGATGGCCGGCCTGCCCCGCAAGTCGGCGTAGATCACCACGAGGTTGGCGACAGCGACGGGCAGCGTGAACAGCCAGACCGCGGCGGCCACGAGCATCGACCACGAGAAGGGGGGCACGTACAGCAGGCTCATACCCGTCTGGCGCAACGAGATCACGGTGGTGGCCACCGTCACCGCACCGAGCAGCAGCGCCACCATCACCATGCCGGTGCCGAGCAGGGTGAGCGCCATGGCGTCGCTCTCGTTGCCGGTCACGCCGTCGATGGCGCCCCAGCCCCCGCCGGCGAACACCGACACCACGATGATCACCGCACCGATGAGCCATGACCAGAACGATGCCAGCGCAGCCCGGGGGAAGGCGACATTGCCGGCGCCGACCTGCGACGGCACCACGGCCAGGGCCACGCCCAGCAGCAGCGGCATCACCACCAGCAACATGAAGGACATCCGGTACAGGGTCCACATGCGGAAGTAGGCATTGAACCCGCCGAACAGGTCCCAGGGAGCGACGGCCTCGGTCCGCCCGAGCGACAGCAGAACCCCGATCACGGAGGTGCCCACGGCCAGCAGCAGCGACGTCAACACGAACAACCGGCCGACTTCGGCCGCGTCGCTGGTGACGAAGGGCTGGGCCAGGATGCTGGGTGCCGCGGCCACCTCGTCCGAGGATTCCGGCGCGGCTGCGCCACCGGCGCCGGAGGCAGCCTCGGAGTCCGCGATCGCCGGTTCGGTCAGCGTCATCGGGAGGCGATGATATCCATCACAGGCCGTTGCGGATCAGCACGTCGGCCGCGACAGCCCCGAAGAGGATCATGACATAGGCGTTGGACCAGCCGAACAACCGAATCGACCGGGTCGGATCGGGACGGCGCAGAACATCGAGCGCCAGGCCACCGAAGCCGGCGCCACTGACGACCGCAACCACCAGATAGAGGGCACCCATCTGAGCCACCGGCACGAGCAGCAGCGAGGACGCCACCAGGACGACCGTGTAGGCGACGATGCGGCGAGCGGTGGCCCGCAGTCCGGCCACCGCGGGCAGCATGGGAATCTCGGCAGCCTGATAGTCGCTGCGGTAGCGGATGGCCAGGGCCCAGAAGTGAGGCGGCGTCCAGTAGAAGATCACCGCGAACAGCACTACCGGCGGCCAGTCGAGCGAGCCCGTGACCGCGGTCCAGCCCACCAGGGTCGGCACAGCTCCGGCCGCCCCGCCGATCACGATGTTCCGGATGGACGTGCGCTTGAGCCACAGCGAGTAGACGAACACGTAGAACGCGGCCGCAGCCGTGGCCAGCACGGCCGACGGCAGGTTCACGAAGGCCCACAGCCACACGAAGGAACCCACGGTGAGGGCAACCGCGAACACCACCGCCTCGGTTGGACGGACGGCTCCGGTGACCAGGGGACGGTTGCGGGTCCGGTGCATGAGCCGGTCGATGTCGCGGTCGACGTACATGTTCAGCGCGTTGGCCCCGCCCGCGGCCAGCGCCCCACCCACCACCGTGGCCGCGATCAGCCACACGGACGGCAGGCCCTGGTCGGCCAGGATCATCGATGGGACGGTGGTGACCAGCAGCAATTCGATGATGCGGGGCTTGGTCAGAGCCACGAAGGCCGCGGCGCGGGCTCGGCGAGGCGCGCGTACCCCGCCGGTCACGGTTCCGGTCACGCCCGGAAGGCTAGGACATTGAGAGGCCCATACGACAGCCAGCGGGGAATCCGGCACCATAGATTTCGCCCGCTCGGCCTCTACCATCGATGTGTGGCACCGCATGCCTACACCCGGCTCACCCGCTTCGCCCTGTGGGCGCTCGCCGCGATAGTCGTGACCGGTGTAGCCGTCCGCCTGACGGGGTCGGGTCTGGGCTGCGAGGACTGGCCCACCTGCTCAGAGGACCGCTTCGTGGCCGACCTCGAATACCACGCCCTGGTGGAGTTCGTGAACCGGCTCTTCACCGGCGTCGTCGCCATCGCGGTGATCGCGGCCGTGCTGGGCTCGGTGAGGCGGCGACCCCGGCGAACCGATCTCATCCTGCTGTCTCTGGGCCTGGTGGCGGGGGTGCTGGCCCAGGTCGGGCTGGGAGCTCTGCTGGTCTTGAGCGAACTCGATCCCCGCTTCACCATGGGGCACTTCCTGCTGTCGATGGTGCTGCTCTGGAACGCGGCCGTGCTCGACATCAGAGCCCGCAATGACGCCGACGCCGCGGGCGCCGAAGGACGGCCCGACGGGTCAACGCCCGGTGAAGGGCCGCCCGACGCAACGACCCGGCTGATGCAGTGGGCCGTGCTGGTGGTGGGCGGAGCGCTGCTGGTGACCGGCACACTGGTTACCGGGGCTGGACCCCATGCCGGCGACAGCCGGGCCGAGCGGCTCCCGCTGCTGGTGCGCGAGGTCGCCCGAGTCCACAGCATCGTCGCGCTGGCCCTGCTAGGGATGGTGGTGTGGACGTGGTGGCGGCTGCGGGCAGCGAGCTCGGGGGGGCACGTCCGGATGGGACGGATCGCGGTGCTCCTCGTCGTGCAGGGCGCGGTCGGCTACACGCAGTACTTCACCGGTGTGCCCGTGCTGCTCGTGGGAATCCACGTGGCCCTGGCGTCGATCACCTGGATCGAGATCGTCAAGGCCGCTCACGACCCAGCGGCCGGATCTGCGAGGTCGCGGCAGCCCGAGCCGATCGACGGCGTGCCGATGGCCGGAGCGCGGCCATGACTTCGCCGGTGACCACGCCGGTCCTGGATCCGGTGGACGAGACCGACCGGAGACCGGACCTGCCCTGGAAGGTGATCGTTCTCGACGACCCCGTCAACCTGATGTCGTATGTCACCTACGTGTTCCGCAAGCTGTTCGGCTACTCGCAGGAGAAGGCGCATCGCCTGATGATGCAGGTCCACACCGAGGGCAAGGCCGTGGTGGCGTCGGGTCAGCGGGAGAAGGCCGAGTTCGACGTGTACCGGCTCCACGAGCACGGCTTGTGGGCCATCCTCGAGCAGGACTGAGAGATCTGATGGCGCGCGGGAAGTTCCGGTCGGGCCCCGACGGCATCACGGTGACACTGCGAGACGCCGAGCGATCGGGGCTGGCGGCGGTGCTCGAGCAGTTCCGGCAACTGCTCCTGGAGGGCACCGATGCCTCGATGCTGCGCTTCCAGCCGCCGGTGCACATCCACGACCACAAGGCCTCCGACGAGTTCTGGGACATGGCCGCAGGACCCCTGCTGCGGCACCGGCTGGAGGCCCTCGAAATCGTGGAGGCCGGATTGGCCGGCGCCCCGCTGGACGACGAGGCCGTCTCGGCCTGGATGCAGACTCTCAACAGCCTGCGCCTCTACCTGGGAAACACGCTCGAGGTCGGAGCGGCCACCTTCGATCCGCCCCGACCGGGCGACCAGCCTCAGGAAGCAGCCCGCTACATGCTCTACGAATGGCTGGGCGGCCTGCTCGACCAGTTGGTCGCAACCGCAGCCGGAACCCTCCCGCCCGGCAGCGACGACTGAGAGCCGAAGTCCCGACGAGTAGCCTCGAAAGATGCCGGTCCAACGACAGGAGCCCGCGAGCGCCTCGCTGCCATCGCCGTTTCCCGAGGGCTGGTACTTCGTCGCGAGCCGCAAGGAGCTGGAGAAGGCCGGGATCGTCCGCAAGACGTGGATGGGCACCGAGATCGTCGCCTGGTGCGACGACACCGGGCAGGTCTGCGTCGCGGAGGCCTACTGCCCCCACCTGGGCGCCGATCTGGGGCCCGCCGCGGGTGGGCGCGTCCGCGGCGGCCGGCTCGTCTGTGGCTTCCATGGCTTCGAGTACGACACCGGCGGCCAGTGCGTTGCCACCCCCTTCGCCCCCGCGCCGAAGGCAGCCCGGCTGCGGGTCTTCGAGCCTCGGGAGATCGCCGGCCTCGTCTTCGCCTGGTGGGGCGCCGGCGGGCGTCAGCCCCAATGGCACCTGCCCGCGGATGAGCTGGACCAGGCCGGCTGGAGCGACCTGCACGTCTGGACGTCGCGCTTTGTTGGCCATCCCCAGGAGACCACCGAGAACTCGGTGGACCTGGCCCATTTGCGCTACGTGCACGGATACGACAGCGTCAGCCGCGTCGAGGCGCTGGCGGTGGACGGGCACGTGCTGCTGAGTGATTTCGACTTCGCCACCACCCGGAGGATCACCCGTTTCGCTTCAACCAAGCTCAGAGTGTCCGCCCGCACACTCGTGGTCGGTCTGGGCTACTCGTTCGTGGAGATACGCGAGCACACCATCGGCCTGGACATGCGTCTGTGGATCCTGGCCACGCCCGTCGACGGCACGCTCATCGACCTGTCGGTGGTCTCCCAGACGGGAGAGATACGCAGTCCGAGCCGCTGGATCGCAGGGCTGGGTTTCCTGCCGGTGAGACTGCGCGCTCCCATCATGAACAGGATCATGGCGGCCTTCGAGAAGCGGGACGTGCTCCAGGACGTGCCGATATGGAGCACCAAGAGCTACCGGTCCCGCCCGCGCCTGGCCCGCTCCGACGGAGAGATCATGCGGTACCGCGCCTACTGCGCCCAGTTCTACCCCGCCGTACCGGCAGCAGCCGGCGACACGGGGACCGCCGACGACATCGGGACTGTCGTCGACCTGCGGGCTGCGGCCGACGGATAGAGCGACATCGAATCGCAGGCAATGTCCACCAACGAGACGCGGACGGGGCCGCGGCGAGTGGCAATCGTCGGCGGCGGCATCTCGGGACTGGGAGCCGCATGGGCGCTGAACCATCATCCGGACCGCTTCGACTTCCGTCTGTTCGAGGCGCAAGAGCAGATCGGCGGCAATGCGGTCACGGCCGACATGCCCCAGGACGACGGCGGATCGATCCCCTTCGACATCTCGGTCACCGCCTGCATCCCGTCCGTGTACGACCACATCGTGCTGCTGATGGAGCAGTTCGGCATCGAGTTGCTCGACACCAAGTTCAGCTACAGCGTCAAGTACGGGGGGCGCATCTACGCCCACGACTTCGATTCCGACATCAGAGAGCAATTGCAACCCGAGATCGAGAGATTCCAGCGACTGTTGCAACGCCTGCACCGGTTCGGCTGGCTGAGCCGTTCCCAGTCCATAGCGTTGAACGCGCTCAACCCGTTCAACTACGTCAGCATGGGGATGCTGCTGAATCTGGGCGGCTTCTCCGGTGACTTCAGGTACAAGATCCTCAAGCCCATGTTCGTCAACTTCCTCATGGCGACGAACGTGTTCGACATGCCGGCCGCGCTCTTCGCCCGGTACCTCGAGTTCTTCGACATCGAGTCGGCCACGCCCATGCAGACCTGGGACCAGGGGACCCGGCGCATCTACGAGCGCCTGTCGGCCGGTTTCGGGGACAAGATCTACCTGAACCGGCCGGTTCAGAAGGTCTACCGGTCGGAGTCCTCTGTCGTGGTCGAGGACGGCGCCGGAGAGCGCGAGACGTTCGACGAGGTGATCTTGGCGTGCAACGCCAACCAGACGCTGATGATGCTCGACAGGCCGACCGCCCTCGAGCGCTACCTGCTGTCGTCGATCCGGTACGAGAGCGAGCTGCACAACCACACGGTCGTGCACTCCGACGCCTCAGTCCTGCCGGACAACGAGGTGAAGCCCCTCACAACCCGCAGCAACCACATCGAGCAGTACGGGGCCAGACCGGACAACTACGAGATCACCTACATCATGCACAACCAGCAGCCATGGGCGAGTCGGTCTGACAAGCCCTGCCTGGTCACCTACAACCCGACAAGTCCCATCGACGAGGGCAAGGTCATCAAGAAGTGGTGGTTCCAGCACATCGTCCACGACGTGCGCCACATGGCCGTGCTCGTCAACCTGTTCCGCTTCATCCAGGGCAGGAGGCGGACCTGGCACTGCGGTGCCCACACGCTGATCAACAGCCAGGAGACCTGCTTCGTCACGGGACTGGCAGCTGCGACACAGCTCGGCGCCGACTACCCCTTCGACGATCCCGCCGCCAAACGGTCGTTCAACTTCTACGGCAGCATCCTGCACGGCTCGCGATTCCGCAAGGTCCCGCAATGACCCCGAGATCACAGCCGCGCGTTGAGCCCTCGAAGGCCGGCCATCTGGCCGGATCGCAGCTATGGTTGTGGGCGAGATCGACAAGGCGACCCTGCGAGG
>VYCM01000007.1 GCA_009843915.1 Acidimicrobiaceae bacterium
GATAATCCAAGTTCAAAAGCTATTTATGGTGCAATATAGAGTGCCCGGGGTGGGAGTCGAACCCACATGTCCGTTAGGACAGCCCGTTTTAAGCGGGCCGCGTCTGCCAGTTGCGCCACCCGGGCACGTCGTCACGGTAGCCCGTGCCCCGTCGACCGCCAGCCCCTGCGAGGTCAGGCCGCCGCTGCGGCTGCGTTGAGTTGGGGTGAAGAGGACGGGGTGGTCTTGGCCACCTCCGTCCTCAAGGTGAGTGTGCTGGCGTCATCCTCTTCACCCTCGCCGTCGATGGCCAGCCAGAGGGTGGACCGCACCAGGTCGGCTTTGGAGTCCTCGAGATAGTTGGCCACCACGATCCCCTCGATCATGTCGGCCAGCACCGCGCCCCGGGGCCGGTCCCCGAGGCGGATCGACACCACCGGCGAACCGTTGCGGCGGCGGATGGAACGGTGGAGGTCGCGGCGGGACGGCGGGCTGGCGAACACGGGCACGACCAGGTCGCGCAGGTGAGCCGCCCGTGCCAGCGAGCGGGCTGCGGCTCCGAAGTCGAGCGATGTCATTCCCACGAGAACTATGGTCGCGCCGGGGTGTGACACCGCCCCGACCCCAGCCCAGGAGCCGGCCCTCAACGCCATGCACGCAGCCGACTACAACCCGGCCCAGCAGGAGGTAGTGAGCCTGCTCGGAGCCCCGAAGGGCGACCGTCCCACCTTCGACGCGGGCCTGCGCGACGAGCTTCGAAACCTGCTGGAGGAGCGCCTGGAACCACTGGTGTCCACCATCGACTCCGACCGGTTCGACGACGACGTCCTCTACCTGAGCAAGTACATGCTCACCCAGGCGCTCGGATGCGAGCGGAAGTTCATGGCCGAGCTCGCCGAGCCGTTCCAATGGTCCATACCCACCGCCCGGGGCACGGTCACCCACAAGGCCATCGAGCTGTCGGTGCACTGGCGGGGCGAGGCGTCGCCGCTGGAACTGGTCGACGAGGCCATGGCCCGCCTCGAGAACGCCGACAAGAGCATCGCCGACTACCTGGAGCGCTGCGAGGAGACGGAGCGGGCCGAGCTGAAGGCCGAGGCCGGCGCGGCCATGACGCAGTTCCTGGAGTGCTTCCCCCCGCTCAAGCCCAGATGGAGGCCGACCACGGACAGCCCGATAAGGGCAGAGCTCCACGGAGGGCTGATCGTGCTGTCGGGCAAGCCCGACCTCACGCTCGGCCAACCCGAAGGGACTGTGGCCGGCAAGGTCATCATCGACTTCAAGACCGGCAGGTTCTCACCGTCACATCGAGAGGATCTCCGCTTCTACGCCCTGCTAGAGGCCTTGCGCATCCTGCCGCCCAGGCTGCTGGCCACCTACTACCTCGACCAGGGCCGGTTCCACCCCGAGGAGGTCACGCGCGACCTGCTGCTGTCGGCGGCCGAGCGGGTGATCGACGGCGCCCATCGATACGTGGAGCTGGTCAACGGCACCCGCGAGCCGGGGGTCGCGCCGGGCCCGAGTTGCCGGTGGTGCCCGGTCCAGCCGGACTGCGACGAGGGCACCGCCTACCTGGAGGGATCACCCGAGGGCGGTCCCGAGGACTGGTGAGCGGCTAGCTCGAGGACCGCCTCTTGGGGCGGGGCGGCGACGGGGTGGTCGGATGGACCTCGGGCGCCACCTCCGGGGAGTACTCCCCTACCTCCACGTCCAGATGGCGCAACCAGCCCGAACCGTGGAGCGCAGCCGTTCCCGCCAGCAGCAGGGCGCCGTACGCACCGAAGGCGGGCCGCGGTCCGACCAGCTCGATCAGCTGGCCCAGCAAGAGCTGTCCGAGAGGATTGGACGACATCAGCACCATCACATACAGCGACATCACCTGGGTCCTGCGCTCCTCGTCGACCTGGAGCTGGACGGCGGTGTTGAGCGAGCTCGCCGACGCGAGGTGGGCGGCCCCGATGAACGCCAGCGGCACCAGGTACGACGCGAACGACGGCGCCACCGCCAGCGCCGCGACGGCGGCCCCGTAGACGACGAGCGCGACCCGCTGGATCTGCGACCGCGGCACCCGCCCACCCAGCGACGCCACCACGGGCGCGGCCGCCACCGCGCCCGCACCGAGCATGGTGAGCATGAGACCGAACCCGCCCGGCCCCCGATGGAACACGTCCTCGGCGAAGACGACGGTGAGTATCTGGATCGACAGCCCGAGCGACCCGATCAGCGAGGCGGTGACAAAGGCGACCACCAGGCCGCGGCGGGCCCTCACGTACCGGGCCACGGCCAGCATGTTACGGATCACCCGCATGCTCGGAGTCCCGGCCGCGGCCGCAGCCTTGCGGGACTCGATCCGGACCAGCGCGAACACCACCACCAAGGCGCCGGCCGCGGCCACCCAGAACGCGACCGCGGGGCCGGCCGCGGCCACGGTGATCCCGCCCAGCATCGGGCCGACCAGCCGGGAGCCGTTGAACTGCGCGGAGTTCAGGGTCACCGCGTTGAGGAGCAGGTCCCTGGGGACCAGCTCGCTCACGAAGGCCTGCCAGACGGGCAGGTTGAGGCCCCCGCCCAGCCCCGAGGCCGCGGCCAGGGCCACATAGGCGGTCGGCGACCGCACGCCCTGGCTCCAGGCCACGGCCATGAGCACCGCCACCAGGCCCATGAACGACTGCGAGACCATCAGGATGCTGCGCCTCGGATAGTGATCGGCCACCATCCCGGCAACCGGCGCCATCAGGGCCATCGCCGCGAACTGCGCGAACCCGGCGAAGCCGACCCAGCCCGGGCTGCGGGTCAGGTCCCAGACCACCGCCGGGAGGGCCACGTACTGGAACCACCGGGCCGAACTGGCCGTGACGCCGCCGAACCAGAAGTAGCGGTAGCTGCGATGGCCGAACGAAGCAAACGCAGCAGGAGGCACCGGAGCACCGTAGCGGCGCGGGCGCGCCATCACGGGCATCGGACGCCACGTCGCCGCGGGCGCGCCATACTGCGGCCCATGTCCTACGTGATGATCGACACATCAGACGGCGTGGCCCAGCTCACGCTCAACGACCCCGACAGGCGCAACGCCGTCAGCCAGGCCATGAACGACGAGATCGTCGCGGCCCTCGACGAGCTAGAGCCCGACCCGTCCATCGGCGCGCTGGTGGTGACCGGCGCCGGCAAGGGCTTCTGCGCGGGCGCCGTGCTGGACGACCTGCTGGCGGCCGAGTCCACCGGCATTACCCGCATCTACGAGGGGTTCCTGCGGGTGGCCCACTCGCCGCTGGCCACCGTGGCCGCGGTGAACGGCGCGGCGGTGGGCGCGGGCATGAACATGGTGCTGGCCTGCGACATCGTTCTGGCCGGGCGCCAGTACGCCCGCTTCGACTCCCGGTTCCTGAAGATCGGGCTCCACCCGGGCGGCGGTCACACGTGGCGCCTCAGGCATGCGACCGACCGCACCACCGCCATGGCGATGGTGATATTCGGCGAGGTTCTCTCGGCCGACGACGCTCACCGCACCGGGCTGGCATGGGAGGTCGCTGACGACGACGCCCTGCTGGCCCGGGCCCACGAGATGGCCGCCCGGGCCGCGGCCCAGCCCAAGGAGCTGGTGGCCCGGACCAAGGCGACGATCCTGTCGCTGGACGAGGTCACCGACTCGGCCGCGGCGGTGGACTTCGAGTTGCACCCCCAGCTGTGGTCGATGGGCGAGACCGCCTTCAAGGACCTGGTCAGGCGACTCCAGTCCGAGATCAGCTCCAAGCCGTAACGCCCCGAACTATGGTCTGAGGCCATGGAGAAGCTCCTCGTCGCCAACCGGGGCGAGATCGCCATCCGGGCCTTCAGAGCGGCGACGCAGCTGGGCATCAGGACCGTCGCCATACTCCCGATCGAGGAGGAGCGCAGCGGCGCGCTCCATCGCATCAAGGCCGACGAGGCCTACGTGATCGGCGAGCCCGGCCGTCCCGTCAGGGCCTACCTCGACCATCAGGCCATCGTGGCCAAGGCGGTGGAGGTGGGGGCGGACGCCGTGTACCCCGGCTACGGCTTCCTGTCGGAGAGCCCCGACCTCGCCGAAGCCTGCACCCGGGCCGGGGTGACCTTCGTCGGGCCCAGCGCAGCTGTGCTCAGGCTGACCGGCAACAAGATGCGGGCCCGGCAGGCCGCCGAGGATGCCGGGCTGCCCGTGCTGCGCCAGTCCCCGCCGGTCGACGACCCCGGCGAGGCCGAGGCCCATGCGGCCCGAATCGGCTTCCCACTGTTCGTGAAGGCCTCCTCCGGCGGGGGCGGCCGGGGGATGCGCCGGGTCGAGAGCCCCTCCGGCCTGGTCGAGGCGGTCGAGGCGGCCCAGCGCGAGGCCGGCAGCGCCTTCGGGGACTCCACCGTCTTCCTGGAGGAGGCCATGACCGGCGTCCGCCACATCGAGGCCCAGGTGCTGGCCGACACCGCGGGCAACGTCGTCCACCTCTACGAACGCGACTGCTCGGTCCAGCGCCGCTTCCAGAAGGTGGTCGAGACGGCGCCGGCCCGCGACCTCGACGCCGCCGTGCGCGACAGCCTGCTGGCCGACGCGGTGCGCTTCACGTCCTCCATCGGATACGCCAACGCCGGCACGGTGGAGTTCCTCGTGGACGGCACCGGCCGCTACGTCTTCATCGAGATGAACCCCAGGATCCAGGTGGAGCACACCGTGACCGAGGAGGTCACCGACGTCGACCTGGTCGAATCGCAGCTGCTGGTCGCCTCCGGGGCCACGCTGCCGGAGCTGGGCCTCACCCAGGACGCCATCAGCCTGCGGGGCTTCGCCCTGCAGTGCCGGGTGACCGCAGAGGACCCCTCCAACGACTTCCGTCCCGACACCGGCAGGATCGTGGCCTACCGGCCGGCCAGCGGGGCCGGGGTTCGCCTCGACGGCTGCGTCTACCAGGGCGTGGAGATAACCCCCCACTTCGACTCCATGATCGAGAAGGTCACCTGCCGGGGCAAGGACTTCTCCACTGTGGTGCGGCGCATGCAGCGCACGCTGGCCGAGTACCGGGTGCGGGGCGTGTCCACCAACCAGCCCTACCTGCAGGCCATCCTGGCCGACGGCCAGTTCCGGGACGGTCCGGTCACCACCAGCTTCATCGACGACCGCCCCGAGCTGACCGCGGCGTCGGTGGGGGCCAACCGGGCCACCCGGCTGCTGCGCTACCTGGCCGACGTGACCGTCCACCTCCCCCACGGAGCGGCGCCAACCAGGGTCGCCCCGACCACCAAGCTGCCGCCGTCTCGCACCGGCCAGCCGCCGGCGGGGTCGCGCCAACGGCTGCTGGAGCTCGGGCCCACCAAGTTCGCGGCCGAGCTGCGGGCGGCCGGACCGGTGCGGGTGACCGACACGACGCTGAGGGACGCCCACCAGTCGATCCTCGCCACCCGGCTGCGCACCATCGACCTGGTGGCCGGCGCCCGCGAGATGGCCCACACCATGCCGGAACTGCTGAGCATGGAGTGCTGGGGAGGGGCCACCTTCGACGTGGCCCTGCGGTTCCTGCACGAGGATCCCTGGGAGCGCCTCGCCCGGATCCGCGAGGCCGCCCCCAACATCTGCACCCAGATGCTGCTGCGGGGCCGCAACACGGTCGGCTACTCGCCCTACCCGGACTCGGTGGCCGGCCACTTCGTGGCCGAGGCGGCCGAGACGGGGATGGACATCTTCCGCGTGTTCGACGCCTTCAACTCCATCGACCAGATGCGCCCGGCCATCGCGGCGGTGCTCGAAGCGGGGGCGGTGGCCGAGGGGACCATCTGCTACTCGGGGAACCTGTCCAGCCCGGCCGAGGACCTGTACACCCTCGACTACTACTTGAGGGTTGCCGAGGAGTTGGTCGATGCCGGGGTGCACATCCTGTGCATCAAGGACATGGCCGGACTGCTGCGGGCCGGCGCAGCCACCACGCTGGTGACCGCGCTGAGAGAGCGCTTCGACCAGCCCGTGCATCTGCACACCCACGACACCGGCGGGGGCCAGCTCGCCACCTACATGGCCGCCATCGATGCCGGGGTGGACGCGGTGGACGGGTCCGCTCCTCCCCTGTCCGGGATGACCTCCCAGCCGTCGATCGCCTCCGTCGTGGCCATGACCGACGACGCCGAGCGGGCCACCGGCCTCAGCCTCGACGCCATCGGCGACCTCGAGCCCTACTGGGAGGCGGTGCGCCGGGTGTACGCCCCCTTCGAGGCGGGCCTGCAGTCGCCGACCGGCACCGTCTACCGCCACGAGATCCCCGGCGGGCAGCTCTCGAACCTGCGGGCCCAGGCCCGGGCTCTGGGTCTCGGGCACCGCTTTGAGGAGGTGGAGAGGCTCTACGCGGCCTGCAACGAGCTGCTCGGGCGGCCCATCAAGGTCACACCGTCGTCCAAGGTGGTCGGCGACCTGGCCCTGCACCTGGTGGCCTCGGGCGTCACCCCGGAGCAGCTGCTGGAGGACCCGGCGAGCGTCGACCTGCCCGACAGCGTCATCGGGTTCCTCCACGGCGAGCTGGGCAGGCCGCCGGGCGGGTTCCCCGAGCCCTTCCGGTCGAAGGCGACGGAGGGCCGGTCGTGGTCGCCGACCTGCAAGGACCTCACTGAAGCCGACGTCGAGGGCTTGGCCCGGAACCGGCGCGCCACCCTCAACCGGCTGCTGTTCCCCACGCCGTCGGCGTCGCAGGCCGAGAAGACGGATCGCTACGGCGACCTGTCGGTGCTGCCGTCGCTGCTGTTCTGGTACGGCCTCGATCCCCATTCCGAGGACACCGCCGTTGTGCTGGGCCGGGGCGTGCGGCTGCTGGTGGGACTCCGCTCGATCAGCGAGCCCAACGACGAGGGCATCCGCATCGTCGGCTTCCGGGTGAACGGCCAGCCCCGCGACATCGACACCCTCGACCGCACCGTGGCCTCGGACCGCCCCGAGCACGCCCGTGCCGACCCGACCAAGCCGGGCCATGTGGCCGCGCCGTTCCGGGGCGCGGTCAATGTGTCGGTGGCGGTCGGCGACCAGGTCGCGTCGGGCGACACGGTGGCGGTGATCGAGGCCATGAAGATGGAGTCGTCGAT
Source organism: Acidimicrobiaceae bacterium (assembly GCA_009843915.1). GTDB lineage: Bacteria > Actinomycetota > Acidimicrobiia > Acidimicrobiales > Aldehydirespiratoraceae > Aldehydirespirator. Next base: position 7,045 of record VYCM01000007.1, read on the forward strand.
CTCGGCTCCGGTGGCGGGCACGGTCGAGTCCATCGCGGCCGCGCCGGGTGCGCTGCTCGAGCCCGGGGACCTGATCCTCGAGATCCGCCCCGCGGGCCGCGCCGCCAGTCCCGAAGCCGCCAGCTAGCCGGGGAGTTGAGCCCGCACGGGCGCGATCCACTCAGCGATCAGCTCGCGGCCCCGCATCCGCCACTCCTCCTCGGTGATGGCGAAGCGGTGATGGTCCTCCCACACCCCGTTGATCTCGACGTAGCGCTCGGCCAGCCCCTCGTACCGCAGTCCGAGCTTCTCGACCACCCGCAGGCTGGCCGCGTTGCGAGGCACGATGGACACCTGCAGCCGGTGCAGCCGCAGCTCCTCGAAGGCGAAGCGGGCCGCCACCACCAGCGCCTCCGGGGTGTAGCCGTTGCCGCCGACGGCCTCATCGATCCAGTAGCCGACGTAGCACGACTGGAACGGGCCCCGCTGGATGGACGACAGGTTCATCTCGCCCCGGAAGTGCCCGTCGACGAACACGCCGAACCCGTATCCGGTCCCCTGCTGGCGCTCCCGCCGGCGGGCCGCGCAGCGCTCGCTGAACGCCCTGGGGTCCTCGGCGGTGTCGGGCCGGCCCGGTATGGGCCGCGGCTCCCACTGCTTGAGACGGGCGCGGTTGCGCCGGCGAACCTCCCGCCATGCGCCGAAGTCGTCCCGCGTCAACGGCCGCAGCAGCACTCGCCGCCCCAGCAGAGTACTCACGGCCGGGCACTCTAGCCGTGCTGTCAGGCCTCTAGAAGTCCGAGCGCCAGGCCGTCGAGCAGGTCCGACTCCGACACCAAGCACTCCTCGAAGTCGAAGTACCGCATGATCCTCACCAGGATGCACACTCCGGCCACGATCACATCGGCACGGCCGGGGTGCAGCCCGGGGTTGTGGACCCGGTCGGCGAGGGTCTCGGTGGCCAGCGTGCGGAAGACGTCCTCGGCCGCCTCCTTCGACAACCTGAAGTGATGGACGCGATCCCGGTCGTAGGTCGCCAGGCCCAGCTCCACCGCCGCGACGGTCGTGATCGTCCCGGCCACGCCCACGAGCCGGCAGGGGCTGCCGAGGGCGGGAATGGCCCGCACCGCGTCGTCGAGGTGGAGCTCGGTGACCGACAGGCACGCCGCGAGCTCCTCGGGCTGTGGCGGGTCGTGATGGATGTACTTCTCGGTGAGCCGCACGCTGCCGATGTCGAGCGACAGCGCGTCGGAGCAGCGACCCTCGCCGTAGGACAGTTCCGTGGACCCGCCGCCGATGTCCACGACGAGATACGGACCCTCGGCCGGGTCCAGCTCGCTGATCGCTCCGCGGAAGGCCGTCTCGGCCTCCTCCCGTCCCGACAGGACTTCCGGCGCGGCACCCAGGATCGACTCCGCGGGCTGCAGGAAGTCCGACCGGTTGGCTGCGTCGCGCACCGCTGAGGTCGCGATGAACCTCACAGCCGTCGGGTTGTGGTCGTCGATGGCCCGCCGATACTCCCTCAAGCAGTCCAGGGTGCGCTCCACCGCGGAGGGATCGAGGCGGCCGGTGGCGTCCACGCCCCGGCCCAGGCGGGTTATCTCCGAGCGCCTGACCGCCGCAGGGTTCCGGCCGTCGGTGATGAGCAGGCGGGTGGTGTTCGTGCCGCAGTCCACCACAGCCACCGGGCCGCGGCTCACGTCAGCCCTCCGCAGGGACTCGACCAGGACCGAGTGCCCCGCACAAGCCGGCGGCTTGTCACATCACCCTCCGCACTAGCGCGTCCGCGGACGGTCCGAGGTGATCCGCCACCCAGCGCCCGACGGGGTCATCGCCCCCGGCCAGGTGCCAGGCATAGTGTGCGTGGAGGCACTTCACGCCCCGGCGGGTGCCGCCCACCCCGCCCGAGGGCCTGGGCCCCGAATGGCCCTCGGGGACAGCAGCGTCGCGCTCGGTCGCGTAGCGGTCATGGGCCGCCGCCAGCTCCCCGGCATCCACGGCCGCTTCCGCGGCTCGCACCCCTCCCTCGGACTCCAGACGCCCGACCAGGCGGCGAAGGTCCTCCTCGACGAGCCAGTAGAGGGTGGGCATAGGCCGCCCATCGCCGAGGATGGGGGCGTTGCGGATTACCGCCGGCGCGCCCGAGCCGTTGCGCACCACCACCTCGAAGTCCCCCGCAGGCTCGCGGCCCAGCAGCCTCGCGACCTCGGTCAGGTCGTCCTGGCTGACCGGGGCTGCCGGCTCGGGCGCAACGGGATCGGAATGAACCGTCACCACACCCGAGCGGCCCCGCAGGCAGACGACTGTCGGCATCGGACCGAGGACGGGCCCATGCTTCTTGATGTAGTTGTCAGCCTCATAGCGGCACAACTACATCAAGAACAGTCGGCCGTGCCGCGCGACGGTCACCTATCCGCTCCGCCTTTAGGAAGCGAGCGCGATGATGACCACGATCACGATCAGGATGATCGCGAGGATCACCGGCAAGAGGCGCTTGAGCACCGGGGCCCCGGCCACGTCCAGCAGGTCCACGGCCTCGACCTCGGCGGCGGGCTCCGGGGCGGCAGCCGGAGCCTCGGCATCCAGGCCGGGATCATCCGCCTCGGCTTCCGCGTCCGGCGCCGCCGGAGACGCGTCCGCGGCCACATCGGCGGCAACCAATTCAGCGAGGTTGTCGGCGAACTGCCCCATCAGCTTGCGGCTGACGTCGGCCAGCACGCCCCGGCCGAACTGCGCGACCTTGCCGGTGATGGTGAGGTCGGTGTGGACGCTCACCCTCGTCGACGCCTCGGTCACGGCCTCGAGTGAGACCGTGATCTCTGCCGACGCGTTCCCCGCGCCGCGGGTGTCGCGCCCGCTGGCCGACATCAGCAGCCGGTGGGCGGCGTCGTCGCGCTCGGTGAACGAGGCCTTGCCCTTGTACTGGGAGGTGATGGGCCCGACCTTGACCTTGACCAAGCCCTCGTGGACGTCACCGTCACTGCCGGTGAGCTGAGCGCCCGGCAGGCACGGCGCGATCCGTTCCACATCGGTGATGACTTCCCATACCGCACCGATGGGGTGGGCTACCTCGAACGAGTCGTTCAGTTCCATTTCCGCAGGTCCTCCAGAGTGTCGATGTCGTCGGGATTCCCCTCGCAGGGTATCGCCCGCACCAGCTCCGGTCTGCGGCGCATCAATACCCGGCCGCCCTCGTCGCCGGTGAGGGGCAGATGGCTCCACAGCGCAGCGCCGATCCTGACCGGAGGACGGCGGGCGCCGCCGAAGTCTCCCACTGCGAGGTCGCAGTCGGCGTTCCCCACCGCCGCCCATGCCTCCGCGGGCACGCCGGGCTGGTCGCCGCAGCCGAACACCACCGCCCGGTGGCCCCGCGAGCCCGCGTAGCTCACCGCCGCGGCCAGCGAGGTGGCCTGGCCCTGCTCCCAGGCCTCGTTGTGAAGCACGGTCACATCCTCGGGCAGCACCTCCAGCAGGTCGACGGCCCCCATGACCACGATGGTCTCGTCTAGGTCGGCGGCCAGGGCCGAGTCCACGGCCCGGCGCACCAGCGGCACGCCGCCCACCTCGCAGAGCAGCTTGTGACGCTCCCCCGTAAAGCGTTCGCCAGCCCCCGCAGCCAACACGACGGCGGCCACCCCAAGGCGTCGGTCCTCGGGGAGATCAGCCGTCGAGCCGATCTCCGCTTCAGTCATGGATGGGGCCGATGGTGGTGGAGAGAGCCTCGGCCTTGCGTCCCGTGCGCAACGAGATGATCTCAGAGACGATGGAGACCGCGGTCTCCTCGGGGGTGGCCGCGCCGATGTCGAGCCCGATGGGCGACCGCAACCGGGCCAGCTGCTCGTCCGTCACCCCGGCCTCGATCAGGCGGCGGGTGCGGTCGTCGTGGGTGCGGCGACTGCCCATCACCCCGATGTAGCCGACGTCGGTCGTCAGCGCCGACGTGATGGCGGGCACGTCGAACTTGGCGTCGTGGGTGAGCACGCACACCGCATCCCGGGGGCCCAGGCCCGTCCCGACCTCGTCCAGCAGCCGATCGGGCCATGACACGACAACGTCGTCGGCCATAGGGAAACGCTTGTCGGTGGCGAACACCGAACGGGCGTCGCACACCGTGACCCGGTAGCCGAGCACCTTGGCCACCCGGGCCAGCGCGGCGGTGAAGTCGACCGCGCCGAAGATCAGCATCCGGGGCGGCGGGGCGAACGACTCCACGAACACCGCCACCTCCTGGCCGTGGATCTCGCCCTGCTCGGAGTACTCGCCCCGCTCGGAGTAGCGCCGCAGCCCGGACCGGCCCGCGACCAGCTCGCCGCGGGCGTCGCGTTGCACGGCCCGGTCAAGGCCTGCAGCGCCCAGCGAGCCGACGGTCTTCTGACCCTCGGGGCGCACCAGCATCTTGGCGCCCGTTCCGGGACCCTCGACCACGGTGGCCAGCGCCGCGGGGGACTCGGCGGCGAGATCCGAGCGCAGGTCGTCGAAGACCGGCCCCCACTCCAGCGGCTCGACGAACAGGTGGATGGTCCCCCCGCAGGTGAGTCCCACGGCGAAGGCCTCGTCGTCGCTGTAGCCGAAGGTGACGATGCGCCGGTCTCCGGTGGCGATCA
>VYCM01000104.1 GCA_009843915.1 Acidimicrobiaceae bacterium
GAGCCCCACGGCTCCTACATGAACGACAACGTGATGATGACCAACGCCGTCATCTGCCTCGAGGACCGCGACCGGGCCCGGGAGATCGCGCTGATGCACGGCCGGGGCTACCTGTACTCGATGGTGTGCCTGTACCACGACACCATCCCCAAGCGGGAGGGCGCACCCACCTGGCCCGAGCCGCCCACCGGCCTGCCCGACGAGGCCACCCTCGACTTCGCCATCGACGCCGGCTACATGCTGTGCGGCACGCCCGAGGAGGTGTGCGAGCAGCTGGAGAGGTCCTACGTGGCCGTGGGCACCGACCAGCTGGTGTTCGGCCTGCCCAACGAGGGCTTCGAGTACGAGGAGATCCTCGAGATGATCGAGATCTTCGGCGACCAGGTGATCCCCGAGTTCGACCCCGACCGGGTGCACTCCACCGAGAAGTACCGGGCCAACGCGGTGCGCAAGTACCCGGAGTGGAACGCGCCGCCGCCGGACATCAAGACGACTCCGCCTCCCAGCGCGTCGATGCCGATCCCCTACCGGCACTGAGACACACGCCGGGGAGCCAAACTGGCGGGGCGTCTCAGCCCTTGACGAGCTCCACCGCCTGCCGGCACTCCTGCTCGGAACGGGCGGCCACGTTCAGCATCGTGACGGGCGACTCCTCCCAGGCCTGCAGCCGCTCCCGGATGCGCTCGACCGGGCCGACCAGGGAGATCTCATCGGCGAACTCCTCGGGCACGGCCGCGATGGCCTCGTCCCGGCGCCCCTCACCGAAGAGCCGCTGGACCTCGTGGGCCGCTTCCTCGTATCCCATCCGGGCCATCAGCTTGGTGTGGTAGTTCTGGCCCTCGGCCCCCATGCCGCCGATGTAGAAGCCCAGGCTGGCCCGCACCGGCCAAAGAGCGTCGGCAACGCTGTCGAGGTCGCACACCCTCATCGTCGTGTGCACCGCGATCTCGAAGCCCTCCCGGGCGGGAGCGAGCTGCGAGGCGTACACCTCGGGACGCATCGGCGAGTAGTAGAGCGGGAGCCAGCCGTCGGCGATGTCGACGGTCTGGGCCACGTTGCGCGGTCCCTCGGCCCCGATCCAGATCGGGATTGGTCGCAGCGGGTGGGTCATGACCTTGAGCGGTTTGCCGAGGCCCTCCGCGCCGGGACCGGTGTAGGGGTGCTGGAAGTGCTCCCCGGCGAATTCGAGTGGGCCGCTGCGCTCGAAGACGCGCCGCAGGATCTCGACGTACTCCCGGGTGCGGGCCAGGGGCCGCACCGAAGGCTGGCCGTACCAGCCCTCCACCACCTGGGGTCCGGAGACGCCCAGCCCGAGGATCGCCCGCCCTCCGGATATGTGGTCGAGGGTGATGGCGTGCATGGCTGTGGCCGTGGGGGTCCGGGCCGCGAGTTGCGCGACGCCGGTGCCGAGCCGGATCCGCTCGGTGGCCGCGGCGATCAGCACGAGCGGCGAGAACACGTCGGAGCCCCAGGACTCTCCGGTCCAGGCCGCGTCGAACCCGGCCCGCTCGGCCGCGGCGGCCAACTCCACCACACCGTCGGGCATGGCCCGGCTCCAGTAGCCCAGCGTCAGGCCTAGCTGCACGCGTGCACGCTAACCGCCCCCATCCGCTGCACGCCCGCTGTCGGGTCACCCACCCTGGTAGCTTGGGCGGCGGTTCTTGGCGGGCGGTGACAACACCATGACCGTGAGATCCCCCTGCCGTTCGTCTCGTCCGGCCCGCCGGCGCCGCGGGCTGGCCGTGCTCGCGCTCCTGTTGGCGGTGGCGGCCGCGGCCGGGTCCGCCTCCGCCCAGAGCGACGAGGAGATCATCCGATTAGGCCAGCAGACCGTCAGAGACACCAAGGCCCAGCGCGAGGAGTTGGACAAGGTGGCGGAGGCCGCGGCCGGAAGCCTCGACGCGGCGACGGCCGAGGCCGAGGACCTGATCGACGCTCTCAACAAGGCTCGGGCGTCGGTGTACGCCCAGCAGGCGGCCCTCGACGAGGCCGTGCGGGCCGTGATGGACGCCGAGGCCATCGTGAAGGAGGCGGAAGCCAGGATCTCGGAACTCGAAGACGAGCTGCTCTCCACCCAGGAGGGGCTGCGGGAGGCGGTGATCGAGTCGTACGTCTCTTTCCAAGCGCCGACCGGAACGTTCAGCGTGCTCGGCTCCGACCCGTGGCAGAACGCCCGCGAGGAGGCACTGGCCGGGTTCGCCACCGGCAGCCGGATCGATGACATCGACGAGTTGCGCCGGATAGGCGAGGAGTTGGAGCGCTGGAGGCTCCAAGCCGTCGAAGCGACCGACGCGGCCGAGGCTCACCGCCGGGCGGAGGCCCTGATCCTCGCCGACCTGCGAACGGCCGTCGACCGCGAGGCCGATCTGTACGTGGCGGCCGAGGAGCGTGTCGAGAGGCGTTTGTACGAGGTCCAGACGATCAGGCAACTAGACGCGGACTTGGCCGCGGAGATCGAGGCAACCGAGCGCCGGATCGCCGACGCGCTGGCCCGCCAGCGGGCCGAGGAGGAGGCCCGCCGCCGGGCAGAGGAGGCGAGGCGCAGAGCGGAGGAGGCCCGTCTCAGGGCTGAGCGGGAGGCGGCTGAGGGACGGGAGCTGGCCGAGTCGGTGGATCCGTCCGATTCGGACTTGCCGCTCGTGTGGGTGCGCGGCTTCGAGGTGCATGAACAGATTGCGGATGCGGTCGACGGCCTGGTGGCAGCCATGGAGGCTGAGGGCTTCAACCTGGGCGGCTGGGGATACCGGACCGCCCGGGAGCAGATCAACCTGCGCCGGTCCAACTGCGGGACGTCGGAATGGGAGATATGGAGCAAGCCCTCCAGCACCTGCCGGCCGCCCACCGCTCGGCCGGGCCGGAGCAACCACGAGAGGGGCTTGGCCATCGACTTGACGAACAACGGCCGGCTCATTACCAGCCGCAACAGCGCCGTGTTCCAGGCGCTCCAGCGCCTCGCCCCCCAGTTCGGTCTCAAGAACCTCCCCAGCGAGCCCTGGCACTGGTCAGTGGACGGCCGCTGACCGCCCGCGGGCCGACGTGGCCCGCCCTGACGGGCTAGCCCGTGTGGGTCCAGACGGGGCGGCGCTTCTCGATGAACGCCTTGGGCCACTCGGCGCCGTCGCCGCGGGCCGCGTTGGTCGCCATCACGTCCATGGCCATCTCGTAAGCATCGTCGACGGCCATGTCCATCTGGGCGTAGAGGGTCTGCTTGCCGATGCCCTTTGCGTAGCGGCTGCCCCGGGTGGCCCGGCCCAGCAGGTCCATGGTGGCCTCGTCGAGCTCTGCCGGCGGCACCACCCGGTTGACGAGCCCCCACTCGAGCGCGGTGGCCGCATCGATGGTGTCGCCGGTGAGGGCCATCTCCACGGCCCGCTTGCGGCCCAGCGGCCGGGCCACCGCCACCATCGGGGTGTGGCAGAACAGCCCTCCCTTGCCGCCGGGGGTGGCGAAAGCGGCCTCGGTGCTGGCCACGATCAGGTCGGCGCTGGCCGCCAGCTGGGCGCCGGCCGCCGTCGCCAGGGCGTGAACCTTGGCCACCACCACCTGCGGGATCCCGGCCATGGCGGTCATGGCCGAAGTGCACAGGGCGAACAGCTCCCGCAGGTCGGCCTCGGTCATCTCGGCCATCTCGGCCAGGTCGTGGCCCGAGGAGAACACCGGCCCGTTGGCGGCCAGCACCACGCCGGCCACCTCGCCTTCGGTGCCGGTGGCCCGCAGAGCGTCGTCGAGCTCGGCGAGCATCTCCGACGACAGGCAGTTGCGCCGCTCGGGCCGGTTGAGCGTGATCGTCACGTGGCGGTCGTCACGCTTGTAGAGCAGATTCTGGTAGTCCATGGACGCCTCCGGTGCGGGCGCGGTCCTCTGCGCCCTATCAGTCTGCCAGAGCGGGCAGCACTTGTTCAGCCGCCAGACGGACGCTCGACCAGGCCTCGTCGATCGGCATGCCGCCCACCAGGGGGTGAAGGGCCAGCGTCCCGGTGCTGCGGGCCAGATCCACCGCCTCGTCCGGCGTGAGCACCCGGTAGATGCCCTCAGCTCGCAACTCCTCGACGGTGGTGGCCTTGGAGCACACCGCAGAGGTCTGCCCCGGCGGCTGCCAGCCCTTGTAGGTCATGGCCTCGAGCATGAAGCACTCGCCGTGCTCGGCCCACACCCGGTCGGGGTCCTCGGCCACGTTGAGCATCACGACGTTGTCGGGGGCGATGCAGAATCCGGCCGTGCCGTGACGCTCGCACTCGGCGTAGTAGAGGGCCTCGATCTCGGGGAACTGGCCAGGGAGCTGCATGGGCAGGCCGAGCCGGGCCGCCCGCCGGGCGGCCGCTGGCGACGATCCGCCCACCAGCACCATGGGATGGGGCCGGGTGCGGGGCATGGGCAGCACCTGCACTGTCTCGCCGTTGTGCTCGAAGGGCTCGCCCTTCCAGGCGGTGAGCATCACTTCGAGCGCCTCGTCGAGGACCTTGCCGCGGCGCTTCCACTCCTTGCCCATCGCCGCGTACTCCACCGGCCGGTAGCCGATCCCGGTGACGATCACGAGCCGGCCCGGGCTGACCAGGTCGATGACCGCGATGTCCTCGGCGGCCCGGATCGGGTCGTGCAGGGGCAGCAGCAGCGCGGAGATGGTGACCATGAGGTTGTCGGTGCTCGACAGGATCATGGCCGCGTTGAGCAGGGGCGTCGGGCACCAGGCCATGGGGCTGCTGTGGTGCTCCTCCAGCGACACCGCGTTGAAGCCGTGGCTGTCGGCGTAGCGGGCGATCTCCAGCCCGGCCCGGTACCGGTCGCTCATCGCCTCCCCGTCGGTGGGGTCGGGCGACACGAAGTTGAAGCGGATCAGCGAGAAGGCCATGGCCCCAGTCTGCCCGCCGGATCGGGCGGTGCGCTCAGGTCAGCTGAGGATCCCGGTGGCGTGCATGCGGTTGATGGTGCTGACCACGGCCCGCAGGGAGGCCGACACGATCGACTCGTGCAGGCCCACCCCCCAGGTGCTGTAGCGGTCGCCGGTGTCGACTTCCACGTAGGCCGCGGCGGTGGCGTCGCTGCCGGTGCCGATGGCGTGCTCGTAGTAGTCGTGGATCTTGCCGGCGAAGAGCCCGTCGGCCTGTAGGGCGGTCACGAACGCGTCGATGGGCCCGTTGCCGGTCCCGGTGATTGTGCGCTCCTCGCCGGCGACCCGCAGCCGAGCCTCGAGATCGGTTCGGGATTCTCCGATGGTGTCGGTGGTGGCCCGATGGCCGATCAACTCGACCCAGGGCCGTTCCGGCTCCACATAGGAGGACATGAACCGGCGGTGGATCTCGTAGGAGGTGATCTCGGTGCCGGTGTCCTCGGTGACGGTCTGGATCTGCTTTGAGAAGTCCACCTGGAGGCCCCGGGGAAGGTCCAGGCCGTACTCGTGCAGCAGCACGTAGGCCACGCCGCCCTTGCCCGACTGGCTGTTGACCCGCACGACCGCCTCGTAGCTGCGGCCGAGGTGTCGGGGGTCGACGGGCAGGTAGGGGACGTCCCACACGTCGTACTCCCCTACCAGGGACTCGCCCGGTGCCACGTCGTAGATGGCGGCCATGCCCTTCTTGATGGCGTCCTGATGGCTGCCGGAGAAGGCCGTGTACACGAGATCGCCCACATAGGGATGGCGCTCGGGGACCGTCATGCGGTTGGCGTACTCGAACACCCGGCGGGCCTCCTCGATGTCGCTGATGTCGAGCTCGGGGTCGACGCCCTGGGTGAACAGGTTGAGCGCGATGGTGACCACGTCCACGTTGCCGGTGCGCTCGCCGTTTCCGAACAGGGTGCCCTCCACCCGGTCGGCGCCGGCCATGATCCCGAACTCGGCCGCGGCCACTGCGGTGCCCCGGTCGTTGTGGGGGTGCAGCGACAGCACGATCGAGTCCCGGTCGCGGATGTCGCGGTGGAAGCGCTCGATCATGTCGCCGTAGATGTTGGCCGACGACATCTCCACGGTGGCCGGCAGGTTGAGGATCAGGGGCCAGTCGGGCGTGGGGCCGATCACGTCCATGACCGCCTCGCACACCTCCACGGTGAAGTCGGGCTCGGTGCCGGTGTAGCTCTCCGGCGAGTACTCGAAGCGGATGCCGTCGGCGTCGCCGGCCTTCCGGGCTCTGTCGAGGCCGCGCATGCACTGCTCGGCGCCGTTCACTGCGATCTCGACGATGCCGGCCCGGTCGGTGCGGAACACCACCCGTCGCTGGGTGACGGAGGTGGAGTTGTAGAGGTGCACGATGGCCCGGGGCGCCCCGGCCACGGCGTCGAAGGTGCGCTCGATGAGTTCGTCGCGGGCCTGGGTGAGCACCTGGATGGTGACGCCGTCGGGGATCAGGTCCTCTTCGATGAGCTTGCGGCAGAACTCGAAGTCGGGCTGGGATGCGGCCGGGAAGCCCACCTCGATCTCCTTGAAGCCCATGTCGACGAGGTGGTCGTACATGCGCTGCTTGCGGGGGATGTCCATGGGGTCGACCAGGGCCTGGTTGCCGTCCCGCAGGTCGACCGAGCACCACAGCGGCGCCTTGGTGATCCGCCGGTCGGGCCAGGTGCGGTCGGCCAGCTCGACTCCTGGGTAGGGCCGGTACCTGGTGAACGGCATTGTCTTTGGCGTTGGCATCGTCTTGTCCTTTGGCGGGGGTGGTCGGGTTCGGGTCCCAACAAGCACAAATCCCCCCGGCCAGAGGCACGAGGGGATCGGCGAGCACCGATATGTGGCGCTCGCCTACACGAGAAGCAGGAGGTCGGCGAAGGTGGTCACCGCCGTCAACACTAGCCCTCTCAGCGCTCGCGTCCAACACACCGGCAACGACCACGGCGGGCGGGCCGGTCCTGGGCGTGTCGCCGGGTGCAATCCGCGCCATGCTTGGGGCGTGAGCTGTCTGGTCTGGGAGGCGACGCTGCCCGATCTCCGGTCGCCGATCCTGGTGACGGCCTACCAGGGCTGGTTCGACGTGGGCGGGGCGGCGACGGGCGCCCTCGAGTGGCTGAGCGAGCGCAGCGACTCGATCAGGGTGGCGCACATCGACCCCGAGGAGTTCTTCAACTTCGCCGAGCAGAGGCCCACCATCCGCCTGCGCGACGAGCGGCGAGACATCGTGTGGCCCTCCAACGACGTGCACGTGCTGCGCCCGCCGGATGCCCGGCACGACCTGGTGCTGGTTGTTGGCGCGGAGCCGCAGCTGAAGTGGCGTTCCTACGCCGAGGTCGTCGTCGAGCTGGCGAAGCGAAGCGGGGCCGCCGCGCTGGTGACGGTGGGCGCGCACATCGCCGACATTCCCCATACCCGCCCCTTCGGGGTGACCGGCTCCACCACCGACTCGGGCCTGGCCAAGGCCTGGGGCCTGGACCGGCCCTCCTACGAGGGCCCGACCGGGATAGTGGGCGTGCTCCACGAGCGCTTCGAGAGGTTCGGGATCCCAGCCGTGTCGCTGCGGGTGGCGGTGCCCCACTACGTCTCGGGCGCGCCGAACCCCAAGGGGGCCCGCGCCCTGCTGGAGCGCTTCGAGCGGGTGACCGGGCTGCCCACCGGCTGGTCCGAGCTCGACGAGGCCGCGGCGGAGTGGGAGCAGCGGGTCAACGACGCCATGGACTCCGACGACGACGTGGTGGCCTACGTGAAGCGCCTCGAGGCCCGAGCCGACGCCCGGGCCAAACGCAGCGTCCCCAGCCCCGATGATCTGGGCGCCGAGTTCGAGCGCTTCCTGCGCCAGCAGGACACATCCGGCTGACAGAGCCAGGAGGGAACGACATGTCCGTCACCGCGATCGAGACGCCCACCACCATCCACCGGGGCGAGGAGGAGATCCCGTGGGCGGACGCCGGGGGCGGCATCGAGCTCAAGGTGCTGATGGTGCGCGACGACGAGGGCCTGTGGATCGTGCGCAACCGGTTCGCCCCCGGCGTGGTGATCCAGACCCATCGCCATACCGGACCGGTGTACGCCCACACCCTCAGCGGCGCCTGGAAGTACCTCGAGTACCCGGAGGTCAACCGGGCCGGGTCCTTCCTGTTCGAGCCGGCCGGCAGCGTCCACACGCTCGCCACGCCTCACGACAACACCGAGCCGACCGACGTGTGGTTCCAGATACACGGCGTGAACCTCAACCTCGACGCCGACGGCAACGTGGAGTCGATTACCGACGGTCCGGGCGTGCTGGCCGCCTACTACGCCATGTGCGAGGCCCAGGGCCTGCCCCGCCCCAACGTCGTCACGTAGCGGGACTGCCGGGCGTTACAGGCCGAAGGAGCCGTCGAAGCGGGTCTTCCAGCTGCCGGCGGCCACCGTGCCCCCGTCCACCAGGATGGACTCACCGGTGACGAAGCTGGCCATGTCCGAGGCCAGGAACACGATCACCGACGCGCACTCCTCCGCGTGGCCCTTGCGGCGCAGCGGCGTGGGGTACAGGCCGTCCATCAACGAGCTGGACTGCTCGGCCAGCACCTCGTCACCGGGCGTGGGCATCATGTCCGGCGCCACGCAGTTCACCCGGATGCCCCGATGCCCGTACTCCAGGGCCAGGGTCTTGGTGAACTGCTCCACCGCCGCCTTCATGGCCGCGTACACCCCGAACATCGGGGCGGCGTGGTACGCCTCCACCGAGGTGACGTTGATGATGGCGCCGCCGTCGGACATCAGCGGGATCCCGTGCCGCACGCAGTTGGTGACGGTGGAGAAGTTCTCGCGGATCAGGGTGTGCTCCCCCTTGGGGGAGGTGTCGTCGAAGCGCGCCCGGAAGGTCCCGCCCGCGTTGTTGACGAGCACATCGATGGGACCGAGCTCGTCGCGGGTGCGCTGCATGAAGGCGGCCACCGCGTCGTCGCCGCGGGCGTCGAGCACGCCTGACACGCAGCGGCGGCCTGCCGACTCCACCTGCTGGACCACGTCGGGCAGCAGGGTGGGATCCTTGTCGAAGATCGCCACGTCGGCGCCGAAGCGGGCCATAGCCACCGCCGTGGCGGCACCGATGCCTCGGGCCGCGCCGGTCACCACCGCCACCCGGTCGGTGAGCAGGACGCTGTCGGGGGTCAGAGCCATGCGTCTCCCTTCGGTCCCGGCTGACGATACTGCGCAGGTGCGGCCAGTAGGGTTGCTGGCCCGCAGCCAGTGCGACAGGTAGGAGAGAGCCGTGGGCGACTTCGTTCGAGTCGAGACCAGCAGTGGAGTGGCCACTATCCGCGTCGACCGGCCCAAGATGAACGCCCTCAACCCCCAGGTGCTCGCCGAGTTGACCGAGGCCGCCAACGCGGTCGGGGCCGACCCCGAGGTAAGGGCGGCCGTGATCTGGGGCGGGCCCCGGATCTTCGCGGCCGGCGCCGACATCGGCGGTTTCACCGGCCTCGCTCCGGCCGAGGCCCAGGCGCTGTCGCGCCAGTTCAACGATGCCTTCCTGGCGGTTGAGAACATGCCCCAGATCACGGTGGCGGCCGTCAACGGCTATGCGCTGGGCGGCGGCATGGAGCTGGCCATGGCCGCCGAGTTCCGGGTGGCGGCCGGCGACGCGGTGTTCGGCCAGCCCGAGATCAAGCTGGGCATCATCCCCGGCGGCGGGGGCACCCAGCGCCTTCCCCGGCTCGTCGGCATAACCAGGGCCAAGGAGATCATCTACACCGGCCGCAACGTGTACCCAGACGAGGCCCTCGCCATCGGCCTCGTCTCGGCGGTGCATCCCGCTGAGGAGACCTACGACGCGGCCGTCGAGATGGCCGCGGGCTACGCGGCCGGACCCGCGGCGCTGCGCATGGCCAAGCAGGCGGTGATGGACGGCCTGCCCCTGTCGCTGGCCGACGCCGTCGCCCGCGAGACCGAGCACTTCGGCGAGTGCTTCGCCACCGACGACGCCTCCGTCGGTGTGGCCAGCTTCCTGGAGAAGGGCCCGGGCAAGGCGACCTTCACCGGCCGCTAGCGCGAGACCCCGGAGCAATCAGGCGACGTCGAGGCGGTTGAGCCTGACCGCGGCCAGTATCAGGCCGGCGACCGATACCGCAGCCAGAACCACAAGCGCGGTGGTGGTCGTGTAGGGGTCGAAGCCATAGTCGATCCCGCCAAAGTGGCTTAGCACCGACCGGGTGTAGCCCCTTAGCGACAGGCGGGCCGCGAAGTCGCCGAGCCCCACGGCTAGGCCCTCCCACAGAAGCACGTAGCCGATGCCCCAGATGATCGGCTTCTTGAGTAGCAGGCCGACCAGCACGAACAGCGACGAGTAGGCGGCGGTGCCCAAGGCGGCCGCGGCCGCGGCGGCAAGAGCCAGGTCAGCGGACCCCGCGACCCCGTCGGCCGCCAGCCAGCCGCCCGCAGCGGTCGGGATCACCGTCAGGGGCAGTGCCGCCGTGGCCGCGGCGGCGGCCGCCCCGGCCACCACCGGGGCGCGGGCCATAGGGCGTAGCCAGAGGTAGACGAGGGTGCCGTCCTCGCGGGTCTCCCCCAGCACGGACGAGCCGAACACCAGCGACACGATGGGCACGATGATGATCAGCCCGAAGCCGTCGGCGTAGCCGGCGCCGTCCCTCAGCAGCTCGGCCGCGCCCTGCCCGTCATCGCCTGCGTTGAGGCCGACCACCCAGCCGACCAGCATCATCAGCGCGCCCAGCGCGCCCAGCGCGACGATCTTTCCGGGGGTGAGGACTTGGCGGACCAGCACCCGGTAGGTCAGCGCCGCGGCCCGGAGGCTGGGCACATGGCGGCGGGTCCGGGGCGGGGTCGGCGCAGTCATCGCTTCTCGATCCCGGAAAGGGACGTCTGATGAGTCATCGCTTCTCCACCAGGTAGCGGAACACCGACTCAAGGTCCTCGTCGAGGGGGACGACCCGCGACAGGCGGGCCTTGAGGCGCTGCGCCAGCGGAGCGACCTCCCGCCCCAGGCGGTCGACGTCGCGTGTGTCGACGACGAGGGAGTCCGCGCCGACGCTGACTCCCACGGCCGTGCCCGACTCCACCAGGGCGGCCGCGAACTGCCGGGGCCGGTCCACGGCGATGCGGATGCGGTGGGGACGGTCGTCCATGAGCTCGCGCAGTTCGCGGTAGTCGCCGGTGGCGGCCAGGCGTCCCTGGGCGATCACAAGGATCCGGGAGCCGAGGCGGGCGACCTCCTCGAGGACGTGGCTCGACACCAGCACGCATCGGCCCTCATCGCCCAGTCCGTGGAACAGCTCGATCATGCGGCGCCGCTGCACCGGGTCCAGCCCGGTGAGGGGCTCGTCGAGGATCAGCACCTCGGGGTCGTGCACCAGCGCGGCGGCCAGCTTCACCCGCTGGCGCATGCCCTTGGAGAAGCCCGCCACCCGCTTGGAGTCGTCGGGGTCGAGGTCCACCACTCCAAGGGCCCGCCGGGCGGCGGGCTCCGGCTCGGCCACCGCCTCGGTGGCCGCGGCCAGGGTCACGAACTCCCACGCGCTGAGCCGGTCGAACAAGCCGTCCTGCTGCGGGGCGAGGCCGATGCGGCCCCGGACGTCGCGGTCGCGGCGGGCGTCGGCGCCCAGCACCCGGACGGTGCCCTTGGTGGGCGGGGTAAGCCCGCACATCACCCTGAACAGGGTGGACTTGCCGGCGCCGTTGGGCCCGAGCA
>VYCM01000079.1 GCA_009843915.1 Acidimicrobiaceae bacterium
TCGTAGACCTCCCGCAGCTTGTGCTTGAGAATCTTGAGGGTGGCATTGCGGGGCAACGGGCCGGGATGGATCTCGAGCTGCTCGGGAACCTTCTGGCGGGCAAGGCCGGCCGCCAGGCAGGTCTCAACCATCTCTTCGAAGGTCAGGTCGTCCGAGTCGGGCGCGGTCTCGACCACGGCGCAGACCCTCTCGCCCCGCGTGCGGTCCGTCAGCCCGATGACCGCGACGGCCCCCACCTTGTCGTGGGCGTACAGCACGTCCTCGATCTCCTTGGCGGAGATGTTCTCTCCCTTGCGGATGATGATGTCCTTCACCCGTCCGGTCAGCGTCAGGTGCCCGTCGGGGCCCAGCACGCCCAGATCGCCGGTTCGGAAGCGGCCGCGGGCGTCGAAGGCCCTTCGGTCGAGGGCGGGGTCGGTATAGCCCGAGAACAGCATCGGGCCGCTCACCCTCACCTCGCCCTGGACGCCGGTGGGGGCGCGAGCCTCCCCGCCGTCGGCGGCCATGGCCACGATGGACACGTCGCAGCCGTGTACCGGGCGGCCGTCGGTGTACGCCAGATGGTGGTCGCTGTCACGCGGAGATCCCTGCGAGATCATCGGGCACTCGGTCATGCCGTACCCGTGGGCCACGGGCACCCCCATCTGCTCCTTCACCCGGAAGTAGATCTCGGGCGGCTTGGGAGCGCCCCCGCCCGAAAGGACCCGCAGAGTGGGCATGGCCGGGCGGCCGGTCGACTCGCGAGACTTGCGGTCCTCCTCGAGGAACATCTGGTAGAAGGCCGTCGAGCCGCCGGCCATGGTCACACCGTGACGGGCGTAGGTCAAGACCGCCGCGGCCGGATCGAACCGCTCGACGAGGACGGCGCCGAATCCGGCCGCCAGCATCGCCACCATGTAGTCGGGTCCGCCGATATGGGCATACGGGAAGGCGATAGAACCCACGTCGTCGCCACTCATGTCGAGCGCCCGGGCCAGCCCGACTCCACCGGCGATCAACGATGCGTCGGTGTGCTTCACGCCCTTGGGATCAGAGGTGGTTCCCGAGGTGTAGTACAGCCAGCGCACGGTGTCGCCGCCATCGGATTCCGGCACCGGCGGCAGAGTGGCCGGATCGCCTTCGGGAAGGGTGTCGTAGCCGGCGAGGGTCCGAGCCTCGTGGTCGAGCCCCGCGATGATCTCGCTAGCCATGCCGCCGTAGTCGAAGCCGTTCCAGACGCCCGGATGCACGACCAACTCGGCTCTCGTCTGCCGGATGCAGAAGCCGACCTCACGCTTGCGGTAGATGTGGATGATCGGGTTCTGCACCGCGCCCAGACGGCTGAGGGCGAAGCTCAGCAGTACGGTTTCGATACGGGTGGGCAGCACCCAAGTGACCGGCGTGCCCTCGGTGACGCCCATGGCCAGCAGCCCCGCGGCCACACGCTCGGCCTGGTCCCTGAACCCTGCGAAAGTCAGCGAGCGTCCCGCCTCGTCGACAAGCATCATCCTGTCGGGGGTGGCCGCCACCCGTCTGTTGAGCAGATCCCAGAAGGTCCGGGCGTCGTAGATCGGCTCGGTCATGCAGGTCGCTCCGGTAGCTAGAACAGGGATGGATCGTAACGCACGGCGGAGCCCGTCAGGCGAGACGCGCCGGAGCCCGCCAGCGCCATACTGGCGGGCTCCGCACGGTCCCTGGAGGGGGGGAATGTGGATCCGGTTCTGGCTGATCCTGTCGTTCAGACCCGAGTCCTATTGACTAGGTTACACCATCGTCACGGGTTTGTCACATTCTTGTCACAGATTTTTTCTGAAGACCAAGTTAACTCTCGGGAAACTCCGATCCCGCTGCTTCTCAACGGGAGCCGTACACGGGTGCAGGCGGTTCTTCGGCCTCGACGGAGAGGCGGGCCAGCGCGGCCGCCTCAGCCACCGTCATGGCCCGGTCCCCCACCGACACCACCGGTCCGTGCTGCCACCCGTCGCACACGTTGAGCTGACCTCCCGTGCACTCGAAGACTCTCCCGGAGACATCGCAGTCCGCGCTCCCGAGCCACACAACCAGCGATGAGACATTCCCAGGAGCCTTGGGATCCCAGCCGTCATCGGGCCGCTCGGGGTAGCCGGGGATCACTGCCGTCATCCGGGTGCGAGCATCGGGTGCGATGGCGTTGGCGAGCACTCCGTAGCGCCCCCACTCCGCGGCCTGCTGGATCGTCAGCGCCGCGATGGCGGCCTTCGCCGCGACATAGTTGCCCTGTCCGATGGATCCCATCAGACCTGCTCCCGACGACGTGTTGACGATCCGGGCGGCCGGTGTGTCGCCGCCGGAGGCCTTCTGGCATTCCCGCCAGTGAGCAACCGCGTGGCGGGCCGGGACGAAGTGGCCCTTCAGATGGACCCGCACTACGGCATCCCACTCCTGCTCGTTCATGTTCACCAGCATGCGGTCGCGCAGGAACCCGGCGTTACACACCAGCGTGTCGAGGCGGCCCCACACGTCGATGGCCTGCGCCACCATGGCGCCCGCCTGCTCCCAGTCGGCCACATCGGCGTGGTTGGCCGCGGCCGACCCGCCGGCGGCGACGATCTCGTCCACCACCGCCGTCGCGGCGTCGTCGGCGCGGGGCTCGCTGCCGTCACTGTGCACGCCGAGGTCGTTGACCAGAACGTGGGCTCCCTCCGCCGCGTAAGCGAGCGCGTGGGCGCGGCCCAGTCCCCGGCCCGCGCCGGTGACGATCACCACTCGCCCGTCGCAAAAGCCCATGACGCTCGCTCAGGCCGCGCGGCGGCCCCGTACCAGGCGACCGGGCCGGGCGCCGGTGTCGACGCCATCGGCGCGTGTCTGCTCGCCGGCCACGATGGTGGCGGTGTAGCCGTCGGCGTGCTGCAGCAGGCGCCGGCCTCCGGCGGGCAAGTCGTGCACCAGACGGGGGGTTCGAAGGCTGATCCTGGCGTGGTCGATGACATTCAGGTCGGCCCGCTTGCCCGGCGCGACGACACCCCGATCGTTCAGCCCGAACAGCGCGGCAGTGTCGTGACTCTGCTTGCGCACCACCCATTCGAGCGGCAGCTGCTCGCCCCGGCTGCGGTCCCGGGTCCAGTGGCTGATCATCGTGGTCGGCATCGAGGCGTCGCAGATCAACCCGCAGTGGGCACCGCCATCCGAGAGTCCGACCACGGCCCGGGAGTGGGTGAGCTGTTCCCGGATCACGTCGTGGTTGCCGTCCACGTAGTTGAACAGCGGTGCCATCAGCAGCGCCCGGCCGTCCTCGGCGCAGAAGGCGTCGTAGGCGGCCTCGGCCATCTCGACTCCGGCCGCAGCTGCGACGGCCGCGATGGAGCGGTCCGGCGCGGGCTCGTAGTCGGGAGGGTCGCCAAGCACGTACAGCTGGTCGAGCATCCTGGCGACCAGCGAGCCGACGCCCTCGTGCATGCCGCCCCGGCGCTCGCCGTCGGGTTCGGACAGGATGGCGGCTCGTACAGCCGGATCTCGCAGCCGCTCGATGCGCTCCTCGATTCCTAGGCGCTCGATGGCGCGATAGGTGGGGCGTCGCATGAAGGGGTGGCTCGTCTGCCAGCCCGCCAGCAGGCCGAACGGGCGCCCGGCCACCTGCGGGTACAGCTGCGCGCCCTCCTCCGCCGCCTGCAGCGACACGTCCATCAGCTCACGCCACAGATCGGGCGCAGCAGGCACTTGCAGAAGGGCGAAGCTGACCGGCTGGTCGATCGCGGCCGACAGCCGCCTCATCCACTCGACTTCGGAGCGAGGCTTGACCACGTCCTCGCCCGCCGATCCCACCGGAGCCAGCTCGAAGACTCCTCCCCCGCCGTCGCGCAGCCCGCGGCCCAGGCCGAACAGCTCGTCCTCCGCCGCGAACGTTCCCGGCACGGGCTCGCCGTCCATGGCCTTGTGGGCCAGCGTGCGCGACGTCGACACACCCAGCGCGCCGGCGGACACTGCGTCGGCCACGATGTGCTCCATGCGAGCAACCTCATCGGTGTCGGCCGGCTCGTTGCGAGCGCCGCGCTCGCCCATCACGTAGGCCCGCACCGCTCCATGGGGAACCTGGGTGCCCACATCGATGGCCCAGCTATGGCCGTCGAGGGCATCGAGGTAGTCGCCGAAGGACTCCCAGCCCCAGGTGATCCCCTCCGACAGGGCGGCTCCGGGGATGTCCTCCACGCCCTCCATCAGCTGGATCAGCCACTCCTCGGTGCCGGGGCGGACCGGCGCGAATCCCACTCCGCAGTTGCCCATGACCACGGTGGTCACTCCGTGGCCCGAACTGGGCTCGAGAAGGTCGTCCCATGTGGCTTGGCCGTCGTAGTGGGTGTGCACGTCGACGAAGCCGGGGGTGACGATCTGGCCGGAAGCGTCGATGGTGCGAGCCGCGTCGCCCGGCAGGTCCGAGCCGACAGCCGCGATCCTGTCTCCCGCCACGGCCACGTCGGCGGGGCGGGGCGGATCGCCGGTGCCGTCCACCAGGAGTCCACCGCTGATCTTCAGGTCGTACATGGCTTGGACTCTAGAGGCCGGCGAGCGGCCAGTCCTCGCGGGCTACTGGTCGGTCCGGTAGAGGTAGCGGATGTCCCAGAGCCCGTACAGGGTGGGCGTGGTGTTGCCGAAGACGTTTCGGGTGGCGGTGAGCCGCTCGAACAGAGTCGTGTAGATGAGGGGCACGTTGGCGGCCGCTATCTCCTGGGCGTTCAGGTAGTACCGCACCCGCGTAGCGTGGTCGAGCTCCTGGCTTCCCAATATGTACATCGCGTCGATCTCGGCTTCCCAGTCGGTGGCCGGCTCGGGCTGGTTGGGGTACCACAGGTGCAGGTCCCCGGTGCTGTGCCAGAGGGTGATCCCGCTGTAGGGGTCGGGGCCTCCGGTGAAGCCGATGACGACGGCCTCCCAGTCGTAGGTGCTCGTCAGCTGGCCGACGAGCACGCCGAAGTCGATCGCCTCGTAGTCCACCTTGAGCCCCAGGTCCTCCATTCCCTGCTGGATGATCCGGGTGACCTCCTGCCGCACGCTGTTGCCGGTGTTGGTCACCAGCTTGAACTCGATCGCGTTGCCGTCGGAGTCCTCGCGGATCCCGTCGCCGTCGGCGTCGGTCCAGCCGAGGCTGTCGAGGATCGCGTTGGCCTTCTCGAGGTCGTAGGGGTAGCGCCTGACGTCCGGATTGTGGAAGTCGCCGGCCGAGGGGCTCACGGGGGACCACTGCGGGTAGCCGAGGCCGTGCTGGACGTCATCGATGATGGCGCCCTTGTCGATGCTGTGGGCCACAGCCTGGCGGAACTGGACGTTGCCGAACCAATCCAGCTTGTGGGCAGCGACGTAGGGCTCTCCGGTGTCGGGACTCACGCCCGGATTGACGTTGAACGTGAGGAACGTCGTGCCGAAGTTGGGCCCCCGCCGGTAGATCGTGAAGTCTCCCTCTCCCTGGAGGGGCTCAAGCTGTGCGTACTCCTCGCCCAGCACCCCGTGGACGTCGGAGTCGCCCGCCAGGAAACTGGCGAGTTCGGCGTCGAGGTCTTCGACGACGTTGTGGACGATGCGGTCCAGGTACGGCAGGCGGTTGCCCCCGTCGTCGGTCAGCCAGTAGTTGGGGTTGCGGGCCAGGACCACTCTCTCGCCGGGCTCGTAGCTCTCGATGGTGAATGGGCCGGTGCCGATGATCTCCGCCGGGTCGGTGTCGATGTCCCACGTCTCGATGAAGGTTCCGTCGTCGACGTGCGGCTCGAGGATGTGCCTCGGGTATATGGCGGTGCCCATGGAGCGCAGGAAGGGCGCGAACTGCACCGGCAGGGTGAACTCGACGGTGTGGTCATCGATCACGGACACGGCCATACGGCTCTGCTGCCAGTCTCCGTTGGCGCCCAAGTGCTGGAACTCGAAGGTCGAGCGGCTGCTGGCGGGGATGTCGTCGTTGTAGATGATCCGGTTGAAGGTGAAGCCCACATCGTGGGCAGTGAAGGGCTCGCCGTCGTGCCAGGTGACGTCTTGCCGCAGGTAGAAAGTCCACGTCAGACCGTCTTCAGAGCGCTCCCAGGACTCGGCCAGTTCGGGCTCCACTGCATCGGTCAGCCATGAGGTCAAGGTGAGTCCCTCGAAGAGGTACCCCAGCACTCCCGACGATGAAGCGTCGTTGGAGATGGCCAGGTTGAAGGTGAGCGGCTCGGAGATGGTCGTGATGGTGAGCGCGCCCCCGGGAGTGCCGATCGAGTACTCGAACTGCTCGGCGTTCCGCTTGAGGCGGTCCACGGTCGACACGTCCTCGGGTGTGACAGCCTCGTCGACCGGCTCGGACTCCACGACCGGCTCAGGCTCCTCGACCAGCTCAGGCTCCTCAGCAGGCGCAACATCCTCGACCGGCTCAGGCTCCTCGACCGGCTCGGGCTCCTCGACCGGCACGACATCGTCAACTGTCGGAGCGTCGGTACTCTGGCTGCCTGAGCAGGCGACAAGGACCGACACGGCAAGGGCCAGGCCGATGCGAAGCACCAGCCGAGTAATGGAAGTCACGGGACCGCACCATACTCCTTTCGATTACTCTCGACGCGGCGGCTGCTCCAACGGCGCCGGCATGGCCACGAGCCCCGTCTTGGACGCGTAGATGGCAGCGACACCAACCACTGAACGCTTCGAGTTCACGGGCGGGGCCGGAGCCAAGCTGGCGGCCGTGCTTCACCGGCCCGGTGACGGTACCGCAGTGGTCGGCGCGGCCCTGCTGTGCCACTGCTTCACCTGCTCCAAGGACCTGTTCACCACGACTCGCATCGCCAAGGGCCTGGCCGCCGGCGGCTACTTGACCCTGGCCTTCGACTTCACCGGCTTGGGCGAGAGCGGAGGCGAGCTGGCCGACACCACGGTGGCCACCAACGTCAGCGACATCACCGCAGCCGCAGTGGCGCTGATCCGCCGCGGGGCCGGACCCTGCGTGCTGGTCGGGCACAGCCTGGGCGGGGCGGCCGCGGTGCTGGCCGCATCCCGCCTGCACACCGTGGCCCAAGTGGTGGCGGTGGCCTCCCCGGCCTCAGTCGCCCATGTGGAGCATCTCTTCTCCGACGGCGCGCTGGAGCAGATCCGCACCGAGGGTGCGGGTGAGGTGAGGATCGGGCCCGATCCGGTGAGAATCGGTCGAGACTTCCTCGACGACCTGCACCGACACGATGTAGCTGCGGCTGCGGCCTCGCTGGGCCGGCCCATGCTGGTGGTCCAGGCCGGAGCCGACACCGTGGTGGGCCCCGAGCAGACCGAGGCACTGGCCCGGGCCGGCTCGGCGACCCTGCACACCATCGCCGGCGCCGACCACCTCTTCACCGACCGCCGCCATTCCGACGAGCTGGTCCTGACCATCCTCGACTGGCTGACAGGCGTCAGGGCCGGAGCCTGATCCCGGCTCGGCAGACCGGCCGGGTGCCCTACCCGTCTGGGTCGGTGTCGGCGGGGAGGATGCGCAGGGGCCGGCCACTCAGGGATCGCACGACCCGGAAGTGACGCTCGTCCAGTGTTCCGATGGTGTCGGTGTCGTACCGATCTGCCAGCACTACCAACGACGCATCGGTCAGGCCCAGCGGCAGGTCCTGATAGCGCTCGACGACGGAACGGGCCCGAGTCAAGTCATCGAGGCCGAAGGACGCTAGCTCGTAGGCGCCCGAGGACAGCTCTGCGAGCAATGCCAGTTCGGCGTCCACACCTGCGATCCGCGCAGTCAGGTAGTCCAACTCGGCCAGCACCAGGGGCGACAACACCAGCGGCCGAACGGTGCGGAGAACCTGCGCGCACTCGGCGTGCATCCGCTGATCGGGCACGAAGGCCGCCAGCAGCAGGCTGGTGTCGACGATCAAGTCCCGAAACCCAGGTCGGCCAAGAGTTCGTCTACTCGCTCGGCCACCGTCAGATCGCCCCAGCCCTCAGAGAACAGGGGGACCGTGGGGGCCACCTCCCGTCGGCTGAGAGCCTCTTCGAGGGCATCGCGCACGATGGAAGCCTCGGTTCGGCGATCCTGGCGTGCGGCCTGCTCCAGCCGCCGCTTCAGGTCGTCGGGAAGATAGACCGTCGTCTGCCTCACGCAATGTATTGTACCATGTATTGCACTGGTGCCGACTGGCATTTACCGAACATATGTTTGTATATTGGCAGAATGGGTCCAAGGCCATCATCGGCACAGCTGGCGGCAGTACGGCCGGCAGAGGTCGACGCGCTCACAAGAGGAGCCCATGAGCGGCGGCTTCCCGTGGAGGAGACGCTGTCGCCGTTGCTGCCTGAGGGCGGCATCCGGCGGGGAACCGCCGTCGCGGTCAGCGGTCACGGAGCGATGACGCTGGCTATAGCGCTGGCGGCCGAGGCCTCCCGGCGAGGCAGTTGGGTGGCTGCAGTGGGGATGGCCGACCTGGGCGTTTCCGCGCTGGCCGAGAGGGGCGTCGACTTGGAGCGCTGGGCTCTGATCGGTCTGCCCATAGCGACTAGGGACGGGCGTCTGACCGCGGACGTGCTGGGAGCAGTGGTGGGCGGCTTCGATCTCGTGCTGCTGGGACCTGCGATCCGGGTGGGGAATGCGATGGCGCGGCGGCTGCTGGCCCGGATGCGAGAGCACGGCACCTCGCTGATCTGTGCTCTCGGCAACGAAGCCTCCGGGAACATCGCTGCCAGCCTCCAGCCCGAGTTGAACATGATGATCGAGCAGACGCTCTGGACGGGCGTCGACGACGGGCACGGGCGGCTGCTGGCCCGTCGGGCAGGGGTGACCGTAGAAGGCCGGGGTGCGGCATCCCGGCCTCGCCGGGTGCTGATGTGGCTGCCCTCGACGGAAGGTCGGGTGACTTGCGTGGAGTCCGACCAGACCTCCGCGTCCGCTTTCGACCTCGGCCTAGAAGACATCAGGCAACGTCGAGCGGGCTAACCGCCCACCCGACACGACCAATGGCTCGAGGATCCTCACTCCCGCAACCCCAGACACCGCCAGCGCGGATGGCTGTAGTGAACCTTGGTGACATCGACACTTGCGACAACGAACTGGTGGCTGCGGCGCTGGAGCAGTTCACTCCCCTTGCCGAGGCGCTGCGACCTGGATTGCATGTACTCGGGGCAAGGGGGCCGTCGCGGTACTTCGGCGGCGAGAAGGCTGTGGCTGAACGCGTTGTCCGGGCTATCGCCGATGCGGTGCCGTCTGCTCCGAGAGCCGGGGTGGGCGTGGCCGACGGACTCTTCGCTGCCGGCCTGGCCGCCCGAGTGGCCGCCGCGTCAACGGCTGTCGTGGTTGTGCCACCCCGGCACAGCCAGCCGTTCCTGGCCGATCTGCCCTTGACTTCACTAGCCGATCAGATCTCGCCGTTGCACGGCGAGGACGGCACGGAGGCTCTGCTCGACGTGCTGTGGCGGCTGGGGATGCGGACGATGGGCGATCTGGCCGCACTGAACGAGGCCGATGTGCTGGGACGCTTCGGCTGGCCGGGGCTGCTGGCCCACCGTCTGACCCGCGGGCTCGGCGACCGCGCGCTGCAAGCGGAGGCCACCGGTGACAGCGCAAGCGTGGAAGCAGAGATCGACCCGCCCGCCGACCGGATCGAGACGGTGGCGTTCACGGCCAGGGCGCTGGCCGACGGCATGGTGGCCAGACTGGCGCGCGACGGTCTGGACTGCGTGAGCATCGGTATCGAGGCAGAGTCCGACAGCGGTCATGCCAGCAGACGCCGCTGGCGCCACGAACTGCGCTTCAGCGCGGCGGACATCGTTGATCGGGTGCGCTGGCAACTGGAGGGCTGGTACCGGTCACCGGAGCGTCCCACCGGCCCGGTCACGCTCATCCGGATCACACCCTGCGTGACAGCCCCCGCCGACGGTCGCCAGCTCGGCATGTGGGGAGCGAGGAGCGAAGCCGATGAGCGGGCGACCAAGGCGCTGGCACGCGTGCAGGGTCTGCTGGGCGCTGAGGCGGTGACCGTGCCCCGCCTGGACGGCGGACGCCGCCCGGCCGATATCGGACGTCGCGTGCCACTCTTCGATACCGCAGCCGAAGCCCAGGCCAGTCCCAAGAAGGCCAAGAAGAAAGCCAAGGCCGCCGAGGCTCCCTGGCCGGGGCGGCTGCCGGCACCGTCGCCCGCGGTGGTGCTGGCCCAGCCTGAGCCGATCACGGTCACCGACTGCGTGGGCACACCCGTCACCGTCGGCGGCCGGGGCGAGGCGAGCGCGGCGCCCCAACTGCTTACCGACTCTGCTGGTCGCAGCCGGACAGTTACCGCCTGGGCCGGGCCATGGCCACTGGACGAGCGTTGGTGGCGTCCGTCCGTCCGCCGCCGCCAGGCTCGCTTCCAGATGATCCTCGACGACGGCTCGGCCCACCTCTGTGCTCTGGAGGCCGGCCGCTGGTGGCGCGAGGCCACCTACGACTGAGTTGCCTCACGATGGGGTTCGACAACCCGGTCATTCCCTGGCGGGAACTGGAGCGCCGCCTGTCGGACCGGACGGGCACACCGCCGTGGTCGAACGGGAGCCGCAGGAGCGACCGCGCTTCCTCCAATGGAGCAGGTGTGGTCCGCAGTCTTTCTGGCCACCAAGCCGGCAGAGGCTCCGGGCTGCCCCGAGTGCCGTATGCGGAGCTGCATGCGCGCTCGCGGTTCAGCTTCATGGACGGCTCGTCGAACCCGGAGGAGCTGGTGGCCGAGGCCGTCCGGCTCGAGCTCGACGCTCTGGCGATCACCGACCGGGACGGCTTCTACGGGGTGGTGCGGTTCGCCGAGGCTGCCGAGGAGGCCGGCCTGCCCACCGTGTTCGGTGCCGAGCTCACCCTCGGTCTGCCCGGCTCGCCCCGGCGATCCGCTTCCGCCGGTCCGGCCGTCCGGCGAGAGCAGGGGCGATCGGTGGTGGTGCTGGCCCGCGACCCGGCCGGATACGCAGCACTGGGCACGCTGATCAGCGAGGCTCACATGGCCGGACGCAAGGGCGAGCCCCGGCTGTCGACCGAGATGTTCCTGGAAGCAGCCGCAGCCCATCGCGACCGGTGGGCGATCCTCACCGGAGCGCACGACGGCGCAGTGCCCTCGGCGCTGGTCGAGCACGGTCCCCGGGCCGCGGCCGCCGCGCTCGACC
>VYCM01000039.1 GCA_009843915.1 Acidimicrobiaceae bacterium
CAGAGCCAGAACCGAGCAACGTGCCATGTTCGGCATCTCCCCGGTGTTCCGGGTGGTCGAGGTCGTCGATCCCAACGCGCTGGTCGAGGGCGGCGATCCGGGCGAGTTCACCTGGACTTTTACCGAGCAGATCTCGCAATCTCGCGAAATTGAGGTTTTCGCGGGCAGCGGCCTGGAGATACGCCTATCGACTGGTCCCCCGGCATTCGTTCAGCGATTTCGATTCTGGGTTGTCCCCGCAGCGCGGAATGTTCCGTTTACTTTTGAGGTGAGGGCGGTGGATGATGGTTGGGATGTGCCGGGGATTTGGCGGCAGCCGGGCAACACCGGCAACACCTACACGTCGCAGTTCAGGGTCTACGAGATCGACCAGGGGCACCGTCCGGTTGTGGAGTCGGTGGTTGTGCCGGTGACGATTGTGGACAACGACCCGCCGATGTTGAGCCTGTCGGGGGGCGGTCCGGTCGCCGAGGGGGCGCCGGCGGTTTTCACGGTTGTGGCGACGTCGCCTCCGGCGGGCGATCTGACGGTTCGGTATCGGGTGCGCCAGAACGATCCGTTTGTGGTCTTTCCCGGCGATTTCGTGGCCGAGGCGGATCTCGGCTTCAAGACGGTGGTGCTTCAGGCGGGGGCGCTGTCGGCGGACTTCGAGGTGGCCACGGAGGCAGACGAGCTCGACGAGGCCGACGGGTCGGTGCGGGTGACGCTTTTGTCGGCGTCGGAGTACACGCTGGCCGCGCCGCGCTATCAGGAGGTCGCGGTGATCGACGACGACCCGGCGGTTTTGAGCCTGGTTGATCCGGGGTTCGTGTTCGAGGGCCGGACGGCGAGGTTCAAGGTGAGGTCGACGTCGCCGGCCAAAGACGGCCTGACGGTGAGCTACGAGGCGTCGGAGACCGGCAACTTCTTCGCCGATTCCGTGTTGGGCGAGCACTCGGTGCGGTTCCCCGACGGCAGCCGCACCGCCACTATCTCCATTCCCACCGTCGACGACAGCTTCTGGGATCCCCGGGCGGCGCTCACCGTCGCCCTGCGCGTCGGCACGGGCTATGTGCTCGGCGAGCCCAGCGAGGCGACCATCGCCGTTTTGGACCTCTACAGGGACTACAACTTCGAAACCGACCCGGGCAAAAGCGAGGGCGACCCAGGCGAGGGCGACCCAGGCGAGGGCGACGACGACAGGGAGACCGAAGACGGCGAGCCCGGCTCCGAGCCCGACAAAGACTCCGAGCCCGGCACCGACGAAGGCGAAAGCGACGACGACCCAGGCGAGGGCGACGAGCCCTCCCAGGCGTGCGGGTCGGCTGACGCGCTGGCGGCAAAGGCGCGGGCCAACCACGACGCGCTGGCCAACACGGCGGCGAACCGCAAGGAGCGCAACGACTGGTGGCGGGCGTGGATCGCGCTGTCCGGCAAGACCGGCACCTACAACACCCCCCTCACCGCCGCCGAGGCCCGGGTACTGGAGTCGGGCGATGCGCGTTGGACGCCGTTCCGGGCGGCGCTGGAGTGCCTGGAGGGCACCCCGCCGCCGGCGACTCCGGTGGTGAGCGTGGCGGCGGGCAGCGGGATCAGCGAGGGCGGCGACACCTCGTTCACGGTCATCGCTGATCCGGCCCCGACAGCGCCGCTTCAGGTGAGCGTGACGGTCGCCCAGTCCGGCGATTTCGGCGCTTCGACGGGGTCTCGGACGGTGACGGTGCCGACGAGCGGAACCGCCACGGTGGCGGTGTCCACCACAGACGACGACGCCGACGAGCCCGACGGTTCGGTGAGCGTCACCGTCGCCAATGGCTCGGGCTACACCGTGTCCAGCACTGCGGGGTCGGCCACCGTCGCGGTGTCCGATGACGACGACCCGCCACCGGCGGATTTGCCGGTGGTGAGCGTGGCGGCGGGCAGCGGGATCAGCGAGGGCGGCGACGCCTCGTTCACGGTCACCGCTGATCCGGCCCCGACAGCGCCGCTTCAGGTGAGCGTGACGGTCGCCCAGTCCGGCGATTTCGGCGCTTCGACGGGGTCTCGGACGGTGACGGTGCCGACGAGCGGAACCGCCACGGTGGCGGTGTCCACCACAGACGACGACGCCGACGAGCCCGACGGTTCGGTGAGCGTGTCGGTGGCCGGCGGGTCGGGTTACACGGTGTCGGGCGCTGCGGGGTCGGCCACCGTGGCGGTGGCCGATGACGACGACCCGCTGCCGGCGGATTTGCCGGTGGTGTCGGTGTCTGATGCGTCGGTTGCCGAGGGCGAGCTGGGGTTGCTGTCGCCGCTGGAGTTCCGCCTTGCCCTGTCCAGGCCTTCGGACCAGGACATCACGGTCCGCTATCGGGTCCATTTGGGCACGACGTCGCCGTCGGACCACTATGGCGGCTCGGGCCGGGCGACGATCTGGGCGGGCCGCACGCACGCCGCGATCGTCGTGTTGGTGGTTGACGACACCCGGCGCGAGCCCGAAGAGGCCCTGGAGATAGAGCTCACCGAAGCCGACGGCGCCGCCATCGACACCACCGACACCACCGCCGTCGGCACCATCACCGACAACGACTGAGTCTGGGTCTACTCCGACCCGGTGACCTGCACTGACAACGGCGAGAAGGCCACCGTCCAACTCGGGCGCTGGATGCGTCCGCCGAGGATTTGAGCAGCTGTGGAGCCCTTCAACAAGCTGGCAGAAGAGCTCTCAGTCCGCCAGCACACCCCGGCCCAGGTCCGACGGGTCCGCAAACTCACCCAAACAGTCATCGGGACGAACCTCGAGATCCGACAACCCGTGCGACTCCCACTCGCCTCAGCGGATATTGTGCTGTGCTTGTTGCGCAACACAGATACCATGAGGGCATGACGAAACCGACCAATGTGCTTTTGGATCCACCACTGCGGGCAGTGGCCAAGCGTCGTGCCGACGAGCTAGGGGTGAGTGTGTCTGCCTACATCCGGGAGCTGATTCGCTCAGATGATGCCGCGGCCCGTGCCGCAAATGGCGACATCACACCGCTGATCGGCATCTTGGGAGGCGGGGGCGAGCCGTCCGATGTTGCCCGGGACAAGCACAAGATGATCGGTGAGGCGTTTGGCGGGGAACTCGACAGAATGCTCCGGTCCCGAGGCGGCTCTGGGTGACGCGTGTCTTTGTGGACACTGGGGCGTGGTATGCCCTCGGTGCGAGCGCGGACCTGTCCCATGAGAGGGCCGTAGCTTTGTTGAGCGAGCACGCCGGCCGGCTGGCCACCACTGATCATGTGCTTGTGGAGACGTGGGCGGTGGCCAGAAGCCGCCATCATCGTATGGCCGCCGACGAGTTGGTGGCGATCATCGTGAACAGGAACCTCGCCGAGGTTCTGACGACAATGCCCCAGGACATCGCAGCCGCCTTGCAGATCGGCGAGCGGTTCAGCGATCAAGATTTCTCCATGGTCGACCGGACGAGTTGGGCGGTCATGGAGCGCTACGGCATCCAAGAGGCAGTGTCATTCGACGCCGACTTCGCCGTCTACCGTTACGGGCCAGGCTTGAGCCAAGCCTTCACAATCCACCGCTGAGCGCAGCCGCCATCTGCCATTCGACTCTGACAGCGCGGGCAATGCCGCAGCGCCGAGCCTCGCCCCTGCCATCACTTCAACCCGGATGCGCTTCAGGGGACTGTCAGTTTTTTGTGTAACCGGTCGTGATGGTTTTCATTTGATGTGGTCGGCGATCCTGTCGCCGTAGTGGACGGTCAGTGTGTTCAGTATGGTCTTCCAGCCGTTGGTCTTGCCGGTGAGGTTGCTCCGGTTCTTGTGCTTGGCAGTGTCGACAAGGTAGAGGACTGTGAGGGCGGCCTGCTCGTTGGGGAAGTGCCCTCGGTGGCGCACGGCTCTTCGGAATCTGGCGTTGAGGCTCTCGACGGCGTTGGTGGTGTAGACGACCCGGCGCAGCTCGGCGGGGAACCCCAAGAAGGGTGTGAACTCGTTCCAGGACTGCCGCCATGAGCGGATCATGGCCGGGTAGGTGTCCTCCCAGTCCTCGGCGAAGGCCTCGAGCTGGGTTTCGGCGGCTTCTGTGGTGGGGGCGGTGTAGATGGCCCGCATGGACTTCGTTATCGGCCCCCCAGTGCGTCTTGGAGGCGTAGCGCAAGCTGTTGCGGACCATGTGCGCAACGCAGGTCTGCACCACGGCGTCGGGCCAGGTGGCCCTGATGGACTCGGGCAGGCCCCGCAGCCCGTCGCAGCACACGATCAAAGCGTCGGCCAGGCCCCGGTTTCTCAGCTCGCCCAGCATGGTCACCCTGTGCTTGGCGCCCTCGCCACCCGTTGGGCCCAGCCACAGGCCCAACACATCGCGCTCGCCGGCCAGGTCCACGCCGATGGCGACGTAGACGGGCCGGTTGGCGACCTGCGAGTCGCGGACCTTGACGGTGATGGCGTCGATCAAAAGCACCGCATAGACGGGCTCGAAGGGCCGGTTCTGCCACACGGCCATGTCGGAGACGATCTCGTCGGTAATCTTCGAGATCGTCTCCCGGCTCACCGACGCGTCGTAGATCTCGGCCAGGTGCGCCTGGATCTCCCCGGTGGTGAGCCCCTTGGCATACAGCGAGATCACGTTGCCCGACAGGCCGTCCAGGCGGCGCCGGTGCTTGGGAACCGTGACGGGCTCGAACGTACCCACCCGGTCGCGGGGCACCCGAAGATCGACCTCGCCGATCTCGGTTTTGACCCGCTTGGACGACGACCCGTTGCGCGAGTTCCCCGACCCGCGGCCCTCCACAGAGTGGCGCTCATAGCCCAGGTGGTCGGCCATCTCGACCTCCAGCCCGGTCTGCAGCACCTGGCGAACCAGCCCAATCCCGCATAGCCGCCTCGCCAGCGGCCTCTTCCACCGGCGCAGCCGGCAAATTATGATCAGCCACAGACATGATCCTTCCCGGCCCGCAACACCCGGGCCGCGGACCCTCAGATCACGCCCGACACACAAAATTCCTGACAGACCCGGTCGACACCCTGATCCTCAAAGCAGAGAATTCGATTGGGCGAGCTATGAAGAACTCGTCAAGGACATCTACGAAGCTTTGGGCCGCGCCCAGGGTGTGACAATCGAATGTTGGGGCCGTAGATGTACAGTTCGGGTAGCAGGAGGCGTTCCTCGACAAGTAGACGTCCTAACGAGGCACGTTGTTGGAGAACGGATGTATCGGACGGCGATCTCGTGCAAATGGTGGAACGAGCGCGTTGACGTGGCTCATGTCTCGGATTTTGCCCTTACGGTGCAAGATGCGCAGCTGAGCAAGGGAGTCATAGTGTCGAAAATGGGCTTCACTGTCCCAGCAACCAATCTCGCGAGAGCCAAGGGCATCGAATTGGTCGAACTCAGAAATCCGCTTGATGCGGACTGGGAGGGCAGCATCACACACGTTCAGGGAGAAATCGTGTACTGCCCGCCCCCAGAATTTCGATACAGCTTGAGCATGACCAAGCCCGGAATCGACCCTAGGCGGCGAGAGTGCCAAGGTCGACCCATACACTTCGCTACATCACCGGACCAGCTTGTGATCACCGAGCCAGGTATGCAGAGCACGACGCTCTTGCAACAAGCGCGTAGCGCATTCCCCGATGTCGTCGACGGAGCCGAGTTCGCTATCGACTTTCAGCGCGGGACCACCTTGACCATGCTGGGCGACGAAGATCATCCAGCCTATGGGGCATTTCTCCAGAGGGTGACTGTGCAGATCAGGGTGCCTGTGCCATTGAGGACGGAAATCGAGGTCAATGCAGCGGATCACATATACATGATCATGGAAAGTTTGTTAGATGGTCGGCGCTTCAACATTACTAGCGATGGGGAGATCATCGAGCTCAGCTGACCCGTAGCATTCAGGGCGCCGATCTCTGGAATCAATTCTGGCAATGACTGCCGATGGCAGACTCGTCCTGTCGATTGCGTCGCTTCCTCGGCCGGGATGCACTCTTTGCGCTGGTATGCAAGCGGAAACTCCTGAGATGAATCGAGGTTGACAGGCTCTTCGCGTTGAAGATGGGACCGGGGGTGTTTGAGGGATCGGCCAGCCTGTCGAGCTGAAGGTCGCTGGATCGGCCTCGGTCCCGATCACCATACTCCCACCACCAGGGCCCGGAGCGATGCCCAACCCCGCTTTGGGCCTTGCCGCTTTGAGCCAGGGGATCTCGGCTATTGAACCCATTGGAGAAACGAATGATGTCTAACGACAGATTTTCCTGCGATTTGGATTAGGGGCCGAGCGGATAGGTAAACCACATCGTTTCCTGAATCGCTCGGCAGACGCGGAGATTGGCGCGTATCCGCAGGTGACAGGTTTCTCCTTAAGGCATCCCTCGACAGCGTTATCCCAGGTAGACCACCTATCAGCGCGGCCTCTTAGTCGCCGGACTCCTCATCATCATCTATCACAGATGAGGATCCAGCTTTGGCGAGTCCGCCTTCGGCCGCGTGTACGAGTTGCTGCCACTCGATTCCAAACAAGCTGTGGGTGTGGCCCAACTGAGCAACAGAGCGCATCACACTTTGAATCTGCTGTTGAGGCTTGGCTCCGTTTGTGGTCAAGTCATGACGAGCTAGCACAGAGATGACCGCAGCCTTGGCGTATGGAGCATTCAGCGAAGTCACGCGCTTGACTGACCACCCAGCGAGATTCTCCCAGACCTGCGACCTTTGAAGCACCTGGTGGGCTTCGACGACAGAAAGCACGGTCCCATGCTCCGAGGCCTGTCGACTGGCAGCAACAGCCGTCCGGTATCGCCACCATGCAGCAGAGATCGGGCAATCAGTCAACACTGACACGCTGCCTCGAACGCGATGTAGGCCTCCCAGCCGTCTCAAGAAATTTCGAGTTCGCTGTTCGGAATTCCCTGCCCTACCACCCTCCATGAAGACTGCGGCAACATCAGCGTCGAACATCCAGTTACCGATCCAGATCGCGTGGCACAGGGTCCAGAAGGCCGGGTCCGCAGCTTGCACCGGGGTGATGTCCTTCAAGCTCATGGCTATTTCACGCTCGGCATGAACAGGCAACTTTTGCATTTCAGCCACAGTTAGCGGATTTGGCAACCGAGGTACGGCGTCTTCTGCCTGGCGCCTGTCGACTACTCCCAGCCTTTCGAGCAAGTATTCGCGAACTCGTCTGGGGCCGGCCTCGACCACCGTTTCAAGTTGCTGTTGGTTTATTGTTGCAACCAGTTGATCCGAAGCGGCTAATCCTTTTTCGTAGATCAATGACTTCTGCCAGTCGTCAAAGCGGTCCCTGCTATAAATTCCACCTACTTGTATGGGGCTCACTCGTCCTCCTCGGCTGCCCCAACATAGAATGCTTCTAGCCAGGTAGCTGCTTGGATCGAGTCGAACTGGTCCGATTCCCAGTCGGGGATTTCTGCTTCTTCAAGACGGCGACGTAGTTCTTGGGCCAACACATGGTCATAGTTTTCCCCTTCCAACCCAGATGAGTCTCGGCCCATAGAACTCCGGGGTAGCCGAGCGAAGGCACCAATCAAGCCAGCTATCTGGATGTCGCGGTCGTCCCTGCGCTTCTCATACAGATCAGAGGCCATCCGAACCACAAAGCAAGGATTGCCGCCATCGGTGTCTTCATCGACAGACATTTGACCAGGCTCTATCTTGTCCTCTCGAAACCTCACAAGTGATGCGACAAGAGGTTCGACTCTCCTAGCTTCCGCTCGGACCAGCCACCAACCGGCAGGTACCTCTATTGGCTTGTCCGCAGACCACCCGAACGGGTTTAGTCCAGTTGGATCAAGTTCCAGATCACTGACAGCAACCAGACCAGACAGCAAGAAGGTCTGACCTACTACATCATCTTCATTCCAAGTAACCCTCTGGGTGCGCTCCTGATCCCATACCTCACGGCTGTGAAGAGTCCGGGGACAACGAAATTCTGTGAGCCATTTCGCATGACCGGATCCAAGCAATTGATCCAATTGGGGTGCCCCGTCAAGGTAGTGGACAATGATTGCCTGCGAACCCTTGATGTCCACCTTGGCCTCGTAGCGAGCACTGGCCCAGTCAAGGCTCGAGCCTCCTTCAGTCAGCACCGGAAGACGCTCAGCTCTCATTGTTCCCCGCGGATCCCTCTGCCAACTTCTGCTGCTCTAATCAACATCAGCAATTGACGAGTCTTCTTGGTGGGGCTTTCTCTTCACCAAGTCAAGCTCCAATAGTTCAAGCTGGGTGATGGGCTCAGCGGTCGTAATTGTCAGCTTTTGCTCCCCAGACACCGCTGGAAGAGTCAGCTCCCACTCGCCAGCGCCGTTTCCTGCCAGGCTGCTCGAGCCATTGTTGTCGTTGACCTCCCGCAATCGGACCCACGTATCAGCCAAGGGCTGCTCGCAGCTACCGTCAGAACCTGAAGCCAGCCTAAGCCGAATGCCTACTTCGGCCGGGCTTGTGATTTCTTCGTCGAGGACTACTTGGATCTCGACAGTGTTCGCATCATGACCCCCTCGATGCGATGACCTATAGCGAGGCATCGAACCTGGGCGAGGAGATCCGGCTCGCCGCTGCTTCTTGTTGTTGGCCCCCGTTGTCTTCTTCCCCCCTGTAATCGGTTTGCGTCCACGACCCCCGCCAGAGGGAAGGCGGGGCTTAGGTGCTGGCTCAGCAGCACGCATTGCGTGCCCTGAGATAGTGGCGAATCCTGGCGGAATGAATTCGCCCTCGTTTTCGCGCTCACCTGCTTCGGCCCTAAGGAGAGCAGCAACGCGTTCGATGTGCTCCTTGAGCTGCTTCTGCTTTTCCTGACTCCTCTTTGTCGGATCGTGCAGGCGTCTCCGGTCCACTCCCCTGTGTTCGGGTCCTTCTGCATTCCTCACCAGTTCTTCTAGCGGTCCATGGTCCAACATCAACACAGCGTCGAAGGGTTGGGCCTTGGCAAAATCAGAATCACGAAGACCGGGCACCCGGGAGTCGATCCACATTCCTCTTCGGAAGACGTGAACCCTCGTTACTGACTGATCACTAGGCTGCAAATGCCGAAAATACAATCTCTCGCCCTCTGGAGCTTCAACGCGAAGACCCTCACTCACGGTTCTCCAGGCGTTATAAGCGAGTTCGCCGCTGACCTGCCCTCGTTTGCTTGCTTTCCGTTGGCTCGATATCGATTCGAGCACGCTCTCGAGAGACTCCTTGGTCACGACTTGGACTACACCATTGCGCTCATCTTCGACTCGAACCGTCAGTGTGCCGTCATGTACTGCAGCAGAAAAATTTGCTGCAGCAACCCGGCAAATTAGCTCCGCAGATCCTGGATCGTTGTCATCTCGGCGAAAGTCGTTAAAGCCAGCGATGCAAACCACCGTGCCGGTGTCATGCATGTCATCCAGGTGTGGCGCTAGCATGCTCGGCGGCTCTGAAGGGTAGCTACTATCCGTCCCATCAAATGCCGACTCCCCCTGACCGCGACGGAACCAATATCCGTCTGCCGCAAAAATGCTCCCTGAAGGTGAATCGGTGTCGCGATGGCTCGCCAGGATGGTGTGCCCCGACGCAATTGAAGCCAATTCACCATCTTCTGTTCGAAATCTGGCTGCATACAGGACATAGCGGAGGTCGGATGCCCCGAACGCGGCGTGATGACCGAGCCCAAATGATCCGGCACCCTGATCACCCTTGCTGGTGTTTCCCTGTGTGAGGAGCGCGTCCATCCTTTTTGAATTCAAACCGTGCCCGTTGTCGGTGCATAGCAATACCGGGATCATCGGGCCTTTGCTGGCTTCTCTGATGTGGTCAATAACAGTTCTCTCGTCATGTGACGGCTTGCCGTCGTGCCACCACTCTCTATCGACGACCGCCTTGCCAAATACTTTTTGATAGGAGTTCCATCCTGGAAGCAACGACTTAGGAACCTCATCTATGACGAAGTGAACTTCCGCTGGTCTCCCTACATCGCGTGCAGCGTCCAGACTGTTCTGAAGCAGTTCCCTCACAACCGGCTCTCCAGAACCATCGAATTGAGCAATAACCCCACTGGTGAAGCCGCAGGGCTGGTGAGTCTGGCCAAAGTACAGGTCTGCTTGTTCGTTGGTCATGGCTAGTCCGTGCAGTCACAGGCCGGTGTGCCGTACTCGTATCGGCTGGAAGGACCGGGATCACCTTGAGCGATCTCCCTGAACGTGATGGCGTTGACTCCAAGAAGGCCAAATCTTGACATGCCAGCCCCATCTCGTCTGGGAGCTTTGCGGGCATGTCGTTCCTCAAACTGAGCCCACCACCGGATGTCGGTCGGAGTATTTTTCTGCTGCATTAGATCGGCGCGGTTTGACAGTTCGACAAGTTGCCGAGTGCCCTTCATGAAGCAGAACACGCAATTGCCCGCTCCGTCGGGGATATCAAGGTCAAAGTCGCGGGCGGTCCAAAAATGAGCAATATCCTCAGCTTCTATACCGCTGTCATAAAGAGGGAAATATGGCTGCTCGCCTGGTGGTTGTGTGCGCACCGTACATTTTGATGTGGTTGCACCTTCTGCAAACACAGTTCGAACCAACACCCTTTGCACACGATTCGGCTCATCAGCCCGCAGTCCTAGTAATCGAACATGCTGGGCAGCGTTGGGACCACGCATCGCAACGGGTCTTGCACCGTCTCGGAAATCGGGCAACGGGACACCGGTAAATTCTTGCCAGCGCTGCGCTGAACGTGCTGAGGGAAGCGTCGCTAGATGTTCGTAACGACGACGTACCGAGGCTTCAGATGCAGTGCCGCCATTCAGCGTGTACTGCTGCGCTGCCCTACAAGGATCAACTAATC
>VYCM01000024.1 GCA_009843915.1 Acidimicrobiaceae bacterium
CGGTGGCCTCGACGCTCATGGTCCGCACCCCCGACGGGAAGGCGGTGGCGGTGAGTCCGTCGAGGCCGGGCCGGGCGCCGCTGCCCCCGCTGTTGAACATCAGCATCTCGACGGGTGGCCGCGGGTCGCCTGGATCGGCGCTGCGGGCGCTGGCCTGGAAGTTCCACAGCGCCCCCGACCCCTCGGCCGGAACGACGTCGGGCAGGGCGTGGGCGATAGCGCCCAGGCACAGGTCGGTGACGAAGTGGCCGATCACGTGGCGTATGGCTACCGGGTTGGGCTCGACCGCGTTGAGGATCGCGCCCGGCGGGGCGCTCACCGTGAAGGGCAGCAACGAGGCGTAGTTGTTGGGCAGCTCCGGTGCCAGCGCCACCAGCATCCCGTAGGTGAAGTAGGCCTGGGCGTAGGTGAGCGGGACATTGATGCCGAACGGGCTGACCGGCGACGTGCCCGTGAAGTCGGCGTGCATGCCGTCGTCGGTGACGGTGACCGCGGCTACCAGGGTCACCGGGTCGCCGTAGCCGTCGACTCGCATCGTGTTGCGGTAGACGCCGTTGGGAACCCGCTCCAGCGCGTCGAGGGTGGCCCGGCGGGTGCGGTCGAACACGAAGGCGGCTAACTCGTCCAGGTCGGCCAGGCCGAACTCGGACAGCATGTCGAGCAGCCGCCGGCGGCCGGTCTCGTTGGAGGCGGCCAGGCCGTGTATGTCGCCGATCACCTGGTCGGGCTCCCGGACGTTGCAGCGCACGATGTCCACCACGTCCCGGTTGAGCCGCCCCCGCTCGGCCCACCGCATGATCGGTATCCGGAGACCCTCCTCGTACAGCTCGCGCGCGTCGGGTCCGAAGCCCCGTCCGCCGATGTCGACCACGTGCGCTGTAGAGGCGAAGAAGCCGATGAGGGTCCCGGGCTCGTCGCCGTCCGCGCCGCCGGGCCAGTCCGGGCTGTCCTCGAGGAACACCGGAGTGGCCACGGTGATGTCGTGGAGGTGGCCGGTGCTCTTCCACGGGTCGTTGGTGAGGTACACATCGCCGGGGCGCATGCTCTCGGCCCCGATCTCGTTGATGAAGTGGCCCAGGGAGGCAGCCATGGTGTTGACGTGGCCCGGCGTCCCGGTGACGGCCTGGGCGATCATGCGGCCCTGCGGGTCGAACACTCCCGCCGAGAGGTCGCCGGCCTCCCGCACCGACGTCGAGAACGCGGTCCGCACCAGCGTGAGGGCCTGCTCTTCGACCACGGAGATCAAGCGGTTCCACATGATCTGCATGGGGACCTCGTGCTGGGCGCTGAGGGACGACCGGCTCAGGGCCGTGTCACGGGTGTCCTGAGCGGATCTCGCGATCCTGAGGGTCAGGTCGGGCTGGACCACCGCGGTGTGCCGGGATCCGACCACCGTCGTGGTCTGGTCCTCGATGATCAGGGCCGGGCCGGCCACGGTGTCACCGGCCGTCAGTTCGGTGCGCTCGTGCAAGGCGGTAGCCACCATGATTCCCGTGACCGGGTCGTAGACGGATCGGGTGCTGGCGGAAGCCCGGGCACGGGCTGCGGGGAGATCCTCCACCAGTTCCGGCGCGGCGCGCTGCGACGACACCCGCACCGACCAGCTCACCGCCTCGATGGCGAGGCCCTCGATGGCCCGGCCGAAGAAGGCCTCGTAGGCCTTGACGAACGTCGTGGTCAACTCCTGAGCGGCGATCTCGTCGAAGTCGCCGTGGGGCAGCGCCACCGGGATCTCCCAGCCCTGGCCCCGGTAGCGCATGAGTACTTCGCGTTCAACGGTCACCGCTTCGGAGGTGCCCATCCGCACGAACGCCTCGGCTTCCGCGGCCAGCTCCGCGAGTACCGCCCGGACGCCTTCGGTGTCGAAGCGGTCGGACGTGGTGTAGAAGCTGCGGGTGGCCTCGTAGGAGAACGGGGCGAGCAGGAACCCGATAGCCGAGCCGACCCCAGCGCCGACCGGCACCAGAACCTCGTCTATGCCCAGCTTGTCGATGAGGCGGCAGGCGTGCAGCGGTGCGGCCCCGCCGAAGGCGACCATCGAGTAGCCGGCCAGATCCTTGCCGCTCTCCACCGCATGGGTCCGGGCCGCGTTGGCCATGTTCTCGTCTACGACCTCGGCCACGCCCACCGCGGCGGCGTCGTTGTTGAGGCCGAGGGGCTCGCCCACGCAGCCGCGCAGGGCCCCAGCGGCCAGATCGGGCGATAGGGAGATGTCCGGCGCGAGGAAGTTCTCCGGGTGCAGCCGTCCAAGCTGCACGTTGGCGTCGGTCACCGTCGCGGCCGTCCCGCCGAGGGCGTAACAGGCCGGTCCGGGATCAGCTCCGGCGCTCTGCGGGCCGACCCGGATCTGGCCCAGCGCGTCGACCGCGGCGATGGACCCGCCGCCCGCGCCGATCTCGATCATCTCGATGGCCGGCACCGAGATCGGCATGCCGCTGCCCTTCTTGAAGCGGGCGGTGCGGGCCGTCTCGAAGGTCTTGGCCGTGCGGGGCGCACAGTCCTCGATCAGGGCGATCTTGGCGGTGGTGCCGCCCATGTCGTAGGAGACGATCCGGTCGCGGCGATGGAGCCGGGCCAGGTGCGCGGCGAAGATCGCTCCCCCGGCCGGGCCCGACTCGACCAGCCTCACCGGGAACGAGGCGGCGGCGTCGCTGCTCATCAGGCCGCCGCCGGAGTGGATCAGCAGCAGCGGGCAGGCCGCCCCCATGCGGCGCAGCTCGGACTCGAGCCGGCGCAGGTACGAGGCGATGAGCGGCTGCACGTAGGCGTTGGCGCAGACCGTGTTGAAGCGCTCGAACTCGCGCATCTGGGGCGAGACCTCGCAGCTGAGCGACACCGCCAGCGACGGGGCGGCCTCGCGCAGCAGTTCCCGGAATCGGCGCTCATGGTCCGGGTTCCGGTAGCTGTGCATGAACCCGACCGCCACCGAGGTGTAACCGCCGTCCACCAGCCGGGCGACTACTCCGCGGGCGGCCTGCTCGTCGAACGCCAGCAGCACCTCGCCGCGGGCGCCGATGCGCTCGGGCACCACGTAGCGGTCTTTGCGCTCGATCAGGGGCGGGGGCAGCACGATGTTGAGGTCGTACTGCTCGAAGCGGCTCTCGGTGCGGGTCTCGATCACGTCGCGGAAGCCGGCCGTGGTCACCAGCGCTGTCTTGGCGCCCCGGCGCTCTATCAGGGCGTTAGTGGCCAGGGTGGTGCCGTGGATGATCTGCGTGATCTCGTCGAGGGTTGTGCCCTCCCGTTCGATGACGGCCGAGATGCCGGCCAGGACGGCCTCCTCGGGCCGCTGGTGGGTGGTGAGCACCTTGATGGACGCGAACGTGCCGTCGGGCCGTTCCAGGGCAACGTCGGTGAACGTCCCGCCGACGTCCACTCCGATCCGCGGGGCGCTCATCGCCGACTCCGGCTAGAGGTCCTCGACCGCCGGGAAGGTGCTGGGCGGGACGATGTCCACAGTGGCCGAGCGCTGCTGGGCCAGCATCCCGCCGTCCACCCGAAGTGTCTCCCCGGTGATGTATGCGGCCTCGTCTGAGGCCAGGAACAG
Source organism: Acidimicrobiaceae bacterium (assembly GCA_009843915.1). Classification (GTDB taxonomy): domain Bacteria; phylum Actinomycetota; class Acidimicrobiia; order Acidimicrobiales; family Aldehydirespiratoraceae; genus Aldehydirespirator. The sequence continues at coordinate 3,548 of VYCM01000024.1, forward strand.
CGCCGCTCCCGTCATGTCGAGGGGCTCGCCGATCCGGCCGAGGGGCACGTTCTCGCCCCGCAGCGCCCGCTGATTGGCTGTCATGCCGCTGGTGTCTATCGATCCCGGAACCAGGGCGTTGACCCGGACGTTGTAGGGGCCGAGGTCCAGGGCCATGGCCCGGGTGAGGGCCTCTATCCCGCCCTTGGTGGCGTCGTAGGCGGTGAAGGACCGGTGGGCCCGGGTGGCACCTCCCGAGCTCATGTTGACGATGCTGCCCCCGCCGTTGGCGGCCATGATCCGAGCCACCGGCTGCGACACCAGGAAGTGCCCGGTCAGGTTGACGTCGATGATGCGGCGCCACCACTCCTCGGTCGCCTCGAAGAAGTGGAGGGTGGGGCTGACGATCCCGGCGTTGTTGACCAGCACGTCGATGCGGCCGTGCTCGGCCATGACCGCGTCGATCATGGCGCCGACCTGCGCGCTGTCCGAGACATCGGCCTGTGCAACCATGGCTGTGCCCCCGGCGTCGTTTATTCCGTGAGCAGTTCCGGCCGCGGATTCGCCGTCGACATCGTTGACCGCGACCACCGAACCGGCTCCGGCGAAGCGCTCAGCGATGGCCCGGCCGATCCCGCGCCCGGCTCCGGTGACGAGCACGACCCTGCCCGCCAGAGAATCATGCACCCGAGGACCTCCCGCCTGGCCTGTGGGCGCAGTCTAAAGCTGGTGGAAGCGACCCCTGGCGGGCGCGCTGGGCATCCAGTACCGCAGTCGCCGGTGTGGCCGTCACCGATCGCCGTCAGGGACCGAGGCCTGACGGTAGGCATCGAGCGTGAGCCCGTTGATGATCGAGACGGGGGCCTCCGGACCTTCGACGTATCGCATCCGATCGACCGTCGACGCGGCCAGGTTCCTGTGTTGGATCTCGAGAGCCGCAGCATCCTCGTCATAGGTGCGAGCCCACAGCTTGATCCACCGCTCGACACTTGCGGGGTCCGACCCCTCCTCCGCGAAGTAGTCGGCCACGAAGACCGTGCGATTGGCAGCGACGGGTCGGGCTTGCGCCATGATCAGCAGATCGTCCTGCTGGATGATCTGGCATCCCGGGTACAGCTGCAGCGCGGTGCAGAACGTCGCTTGGAACTCGTCACCACCGCTCCTGCGCCCCGCGTATCGATTGAGATAGAGCTCGTCGATGGCAACGGCATTGGCACTCGCGGTTCCAGACGCGACGGCAAACGCCCGATTGAACGACTCGCCATGAATGTGGGCGCAGTGGTAGCACTCGACGGCGTTGTCGTACCAGAGCTTCCAGTTCGCCTTCTGATGTGTGGTGATGCGGCGCACATGGCGGTAGGCGCCCGCGTCGAGGCTCATCCCCGCCTGCTCGGCCACGTCGCGCAGCCGGGGGTGTGCCGTCGTCAGCGATGGCGCCTCCGGATCGAGGATTGCGAACACGCCCTCGCAGAATGTGTCCACCCCAACCGGCAGGAGGCTCAGGTCGTCGCCGATGCAGTCCGGGGCTGAGGGCGCGCTCGCGAGCGTTCCGTCGAGCCGGTAGGCCCAACCGTGGTAGCCGCACTTCAGGTACCGGCCACTCCCCTGGCCGGAAACGACCCGGTAGGCCCGGTGGCGACACACGTTCAAGAACCCGCGAAGCTCGCCGTCGTCGCCGCGGACAGCCACGACGGGACGGCCGGCAACCTCACCGACGAGTCGAGAACCGGGTGCCGCCACGTGCTCTAGAGGGCCTAGGTACTGCCATCGAGGCTCGAAGACGGCGCCCAGTTCGAGAGCGAAAATGTCGGGCTCGGTGTACATCGATGCCGGGAAGCTCCACCCGGCTTCGAGAGCCTCAGCGAGCTCGTCCAGGGGGAGCTGCCGGCGTGAGCGGATCGGCGATGCTGTCATGGCCGTTCGGCTCGTGTGGCCTCCAGAGTCATCTCCTTGGCGTGCCGTAGCCAGAGGCCGCCGCCTGGGTGGGGCCGCGGGTCATAGGAGGCGTGACCGAGGAGCCGTCGAATTCGCTCACTCCTGCAGGCGAGCTCGCCCGGGGCGAAGTCGAGCGGACTCGCCTCCTCCGGGGTCAGCCAACCGGCGACGAAGCTCACGTGCATGGCCTTTCGCCAGCGACTCTCCGTCGTGTTGGCACCGCCGCCGTGGAGTACGTATCCCGAATACAGCAGAGCGTCGCCCGGGCTGAGCTCGGCCGGTACCGACTCACCGTCCCCGTACCGCGCCAGCTCGCCGCCGAGATGTGTCCCCGGAACAACCCTGGTCGCTCCGAGTTCCTCGGTGACGTCATCGAGACCGATCATGGCGCTCACCGTGATCTCAGGCGCGTCCGGCCAGGTCCGTCGGACGAACTCCCACCAGTTGTTCGCGTCACGATGCAGCGCCTGCGCGACCTCGCCCGGGCCGATGTACATGACCTGGGCGGTGTTGAGCCAATAGCCACCGCATACGGGCAGCAGTATCTCGTCGGCGACGGCCGCCAACAGGCCGTTGTCGAGGACATCGAAGAATGCCGGGCACAGCTTGGCGAGGCTCGAGAAACGCACAGTTTTCCGTCCCACGAACGACCGGCCGTCCTCGCCGAGCCCCTGGGTGGCCGATCCCGGTTCTACCGAGGCGGCGTAGCCGTCGGCAGAGGCCCGAACCGAATCAACGGTGTCACGGTCGAACATCCCATCCACGACGACCCCGCCATCGCGGCGAAGGACCTCCACGACCCGCTCGGCACCGACGTCCGCCGTGACTCGTTCGAGTGGCGTCATCACCTTCGTAGTCTCTCAGCCGCTGCCGTGGAACGCGGCGTGGATGTTCTGGGCCACGGTGTCCGGCAGCCAACCCAGCGCCTGCAGCTCGTGCAGCTCTGCTCTCTGTACGGCTCGCACGCCGCCGAGCTCCTTGGTGAGTCGGGCCTTGCGGACCGGTCCCAGCCCGGCGATCCCGTCGAGGGCTGATCCGGTCATGCGCTTGCCCCGCAGGGTGCGGTGGTAGGAGATGGCGAACCGGTGGCTCTCGTCGCGGATGCGCTGGAGCATGTATAGGGCCTCGGACTGGCGAGGGAGGCGTACCGGTTCGGCCTGGCCGGGCAGGAACACCTCCTCGAACTGCTTGGCCAGCGCCGCGGTCGGGATCTCGTCGTCGAGGCCGAGCTCCTGTAGGACCCGCACGGCCACCCCCAGCTGGCCCTTGCCGCCGTCCACCAGCAGCAGCTGCGGTGGGTACGAGAACTTGCCGTCGCGTTCGGTCACCGGCCGGGACCGCTGCTCCAGGTAGCCGGTGAGCCGTCGGGTCAGCACCTCGTGCATGGCTGCGAAGTCGTCGTTGCCGGGCACGGAGCGCAGCCGGAACCGCCGGTAGTCGGCCTTCTTGGGCAGGCCGTCCTCGAGCACCACCATCGAGCCCACATAGTCCTGCCCCGACAGGTGGCTCATGTCGTAGCACTCGATGCGCAAAGGCGCCTCGGCCAGTCCCAGGTGCTCCTGGAGTTCGTTGAGGGCCCGGGCCCGGCTGTTGTGGTCGGTGCTGCGCTTGAGCCGGTGACGGGCGAACGACTCCTCGGCGTTGCGGGTCACGGTGGCCTGGAGCGCCCGCTTGGCGCCCCGCTGCGGCACCCGGATCTGCACCCTTGATCCCCGCATCTCGCTCAGCCACTCGGTGTAGAGGCCGGCCTCGTCCGGCATGTCAGGGACGAGCGCGAGCTTGGGCCAGCCCAGCGGGTTGTCGTCGAAGTACAGCCGCTCCAGGGCCCGGCTCACCAGCTCGGCCCGGTCGAGGTCCTCGGCCTTGTCGATCATGAAGCCCCGGCGTCCCATCACCCGGCCCCGGCGCACGAAGAACACCTGCACCGCGGCCTCCAGGGCGTCGTCCACCAGTCCGATCACGTCGAAGTCCTCGTTGCGGGAACCGACCATCTGCTGGGTCTCGACCGCTTTGCGCACCGCGGCCAGGCGGTCGCGCACGCGGGCGGCCCGCTCGTAGTCGAGTTCGTCGGCCGCGGCCGACATCTCTTCTTCAAGGCGGTCGAGCACCGGATCGCTGTCACCCTCCAGGAAGCGCAGCAGCTCGGCCACCATCTCGGCGTAGTCGTCAGCGGACACGTCGCCCACGCACGGCCCCGAGCACTTCTCGATGTGATACAGCAGGCACGGCTTGCCCAGGCTGGCGTAGCGGCGGAACTTGCCGTCGGTGCAGGTGCGGATCGGGAACGTGCGCAGCAGCAGGTCGAGGGTGTCGCGGATGGCGTAGGCGTGGCCGTAGGGACCGAAGTAGCGGTTGCCCTTGCGTCGCCGGCCCCGCATCACCATGGCCCGGGGCCACTCGTCGACCATGGTCACGCACAGGAACGGGTACGACTTGTCGTCGGTGTAGCGCACGTTGAACCGGGGCTTGTGGCGCTGGATCAGCGAGAACTCGAGCATCAGGGCCTCGACCTCGTTGGCCACCTGGATCCACTCCACCGAGGCGGCCGCGTCCACCATCTGGCGGGTGCGCAGCGGCAGGTGCGAGCCGAAGTAGTTGTTCAGCCTGGAACGCAGGCTCTTGGCCTTGCCGACGTAGATGACCCGGCCGTCGGCGTCGAGGAACTGGTAGGACCCGGGCGCGTCCGGGATGGACCCCGCCGACGGCCGCTTCAGCACAGCAATGAGCGCAGGTAGCGGCCGGTGTGGCTCTCGGGCACTTCGGCCACCTGCTCGGGGGTGCCCTCGGCCACGATGCGGCCCCCGCCGGAGCCGCCCTCGGGGCCGAGGTCGATGATCCAGTCGGCCGTCTTGACCACGTCCAGGTTGTGCTCGATCACCACGACGGTGTTGCCCTGGTCCACCAGCCGGCCGAGCACGCCCAGCAGCTTGCGGACGTCCTCGAAGTGCAGCCCGGTGGTGGGCTCGTCGAGGATGTACATGGTGTGGCCGGTGGAGCGCTTGGCCAGCTCGCTGGACAGCTTGACCCGCTGGGCCTCGCCGCCCGACAGCGTGGGCGCGGGCTGGCCCAGTCGCACGTAGCCGAGGCCCACGTCCACCAGGGTGCCCATGTGGCGGGCGATGGGCGGCTGGTTGGCGAAGAACTCCAGCGCGTCGGTGCACGGCATGTCGAGCACCTCGGCGATGTTGCGGCCCTTGAAGGTGACCTCCAGGGTGTCGCGGTTGTACCGCTCGCCCTTGCACACCTCGCAGGGCACGTACACGTCGGGCAGGAAGTGCATCTCGATGCGGATGGTGCCGTCGCCCCGGCAGGCCTCGCAGCGCCCGCCCTTCACGTTGAACGAGAACCGTCCCGGCATGTAGCCCCGCACCCGGGACTCGGCCGTGTTGGCGAACAGCTTGCGCACGTGGTCGAACACCCCGGTGTAGGTGGCCGGGTTGGACCGGGGGGTCCGGCCGATGGGCGACTGGTCGATGCAGATCACCTTGTCGAGGTGGCCGACGCCGTCGAGGCGGGTGTGGCGCCCGGGCGGGGTCTTGGACCGGTAGATGTGCTGCATCAGCGCCCGGTGCAGGATCTCGTTGACCAGCGACGACTTGCCCGAACCCGACACCCCGGTCACGCACACGAATTGTTGCAGCGGGAAGGCCACGTCGATGTCGGCGAGGTTGTTCTCCCGGGCGCCCCTGACCACCAGGCGGGTGCCGTCGCCGGTGCGGCGCATCTGTGGTACTGCGATGCGGCGCTGGCCCGACAGGTACTGGCCGGTGATTGATTCCTCCAGCTCCAGCAGGCCTTCCAGCGGCCCGGAGTGCACGACGGCCCCGCCGTGCTCGCCCGCGCCCGGCCCTATGTCGACCACGTGGTCGGCGACCCGGATGGTCTCCTCGTCGTGCTCGACCACCATGACCGTGTTGCCCAGGTCGCGCATGCGCACCAGCGTCTCGATCAGCCGACGGTTGTCGCGCTGGTGAAGCCCGATCGACGGCTCGTCGAGCACGTACAGCACGCCCACCAGGCCCGAGCCGACCTGGCTGGCCAGCCGGATGCGCTGGGCCTCTCCGCCGGCCAGGGTGGCCGCGCTGCGCGACAGGTTCAGGTAGTCGAGGCCCACGTCCAGCAGGAAGCCGAGCCGGGACCGGATCTCCTTGAGCACCTGCTCGGCGATCATGGTGTCGCGGTCGTTGAGGTTCATCTCGGCCAGGGTCTTGGCCGCCTCCGCGATCGACATGGCGCACAGATCGTGGATGTTGCGGTCGTCGACGGTGACGGCCAGGGCCAGCGGGTTGAGCCGGGCGCCGCCGCAGTCCGGGCACGGCACCTGGCGCATGTAGCCCTCGATGTTCTCCCGGGAAGCGTCGCTGTCGGTCTCGTTGTGGCGGCGCATCAGGTGCGGGACGATGCCCTCGTAGCGGGCCTGGTAGACCCGGCGACGGCCGAAGCGGTTCTGGTAGCGGACCTGCACCCGGCCCTTGACGCCCTTGGCGTACAGCAGCATGTCGTGCTGGCGAGGGGTGAGCTCGCGCCAGGGGACGTCGCGGGGGATCTCGTATTCCTCGCAGACCGCCTGCAGCAGGCGCGGGTAGTAGCGCGACCTGCTGTCGGACCAGGGTGTGATGGCGCCTGTGGCCAGCGTTGCGTCGGGGTCGGGGACAACGAGCTGGGGATCGACCTCGAACACGGTGCCGAGGCCGTCGCAGTGGGCGCAGGCGCCATAAGGCGAGTTGAACGAGAAGTTGCGGGGGGCCAGCTCCTCGAACGACTTGCCGTCGGAGGGACGGGCCAGGTGCTGGCTGAACACGATGCGCCGGGGCGCTTCAGCACCATCGGCGCCGTCGACGTCGGCGGACCGAGGGACGATGTCGATCTCGGCTAGGCCCCCGGCCAGGCGCAAGGCTGTCTCCACCGAGTCGGTGAGGCGCCGCTCGACCCCTTCGCGCAGTATCAGGCGGTCGACCACCACTGCGATGTCGTGCATCTCGTAGCGGGCCAGCTCCAGGCCGTCGGCACCGCCGGACA
>VYCM01000137.1 GCA_009843915.1 Acidimicrobiaceae bacterium
ACGAAGGCCACGTTCACCGCGTTGAGCATCAGCTCCACGCACATGAACATCACCAGCGGGTTGCGCCGCACCAGCAGGCCCACCCCGCCGATGGCGAAGAGCGCGACCGACAGCGCCAGGTACCAGCCCGTCGACAGCCCGGCCAGATCCATCACGCGTCTCCTGCAGTGGCCGCGCCGGCCGTCTCGGACCCGTCGGAGCGTGACGCCCGCCTGGTCAGGACGACCGCTCCAACCACGGCCACGGTCAGCAGGGCCGCGGTGATCTCCACCGCGAAGGCGAACTCACCGAACAGCACCCGGCCCATGCGCTCGATGTCGGTGGCGTCGCCGTCGAGCGACCGCTCACCGCCGGCGCGGCGCAGCCCGGTGAGCACGTCAGCGCCGGTGATGACGACCGCTCCAAGCACCGCGGCCAGGGCCGCACCGACGACGGCGGCCAGCGGACGCTGCCCGAAGATGGGCTCGATCCTCAGTTCCTCGGCCTTGTCGACGCCCAGCAGCATGATGACGAACAGGAAGAGGATCACGATGGCACCGGCGTACACGACCACCTGGACGGCAGCCAGGAAGTGAGCGTCGTTCAGCACGAACAGCACGGCCACACCCACCAGCGTCTGCACCAGGAACAGGGCGGCATGCACCGGGTTGCGGCTGGCCACCACGCCGATCGCTCCGGCCAGAATGATCACCGCCGAGACGACGAACACCGCCTCAGCCATTAGAGGACTCCTCCCCAGCATCCGCGGGCTCAGCGTCGCGCACGCCGTAGCCGAGCTCACCGGACCAAGCCACCTCGCCCACATAGCGCTGATCGCCGGAAGGCGACGTGGCCCGCATCCAGCCGGAGGTCAGCGCGTCGTCGCCCTCCCGCCAGTCCTCCCAAGGCATCTGGCGAGGCCGGCCGTCGTCGTCCACCAGCAGCTCGTCCTTGGTGTAGATGGCGTCGTCGCGGCTGGTGAACGAGAACTCGAACAGCTTCGACTCGGTGATGGCCTGAGTGGGGCAGGCCTCCACGCACAGATCGCAATGGATGCAGCGCAGGTAGTTGATCTCGTACACGTAGCCGTAGCGCTCGCCCGGCGCGACCGGATCGTCGGGATCGTTGTCGGCGCCGCGCACGTAGATGCAGTCGGCCGGGCACACGCCCGCGCACAGCTCGCAGCCGATGCACTTCTCCATGCCGTCGTCGTAGCGGTTGAGCACGTGGCGACCGTGCAGTCGCTCCGGCTTGGGCCGCTTGACGTCGGAGGGCGAGTCGTCGAAGCCGCCCCGGTAGTCGGTGGTGACCCGGGGCAGGAACAACTGGCGCAGGGTGACGGCGAAACCGTGCAGGTAGCCCATGTCAGGCCCTCTCCTCGACAGGGTCGGAAGGCTCGTCGGCGCGGGCGGCCTCGCGGTCACGGGCACGGCGTCCGCTTCGCACCGCCCGGACCAGCAGAAGGGCCGCTCCGGCGAACACCAGCAGCGAAACGACGGTGACCGCGGCCTCGTTCCAGCCGCGCTCGCGGCCAACCTCCAAGGCGGTGAGGAACAGGAACCAACCCAGCGCCACCGGTATGAGCGCCTTCCATCCAAGGTCCATGAGCTGGTCGTAGCGGAACCGGGGCAGCGTGGCCCGCATCCACACGAAGCAGAACAGCAGCACGAACAGCTTCAGGAAGAACCAGACCACGCCCCACGCCCAAGCAATGCCGACGCCGCCCACCTCGCTCACCAGCACCGGGCCGGCCGGTCCGCCGAAGAACAGGGTGACGATGATGGCCGACATCGTGATGGTGTTCATGAACTCGGCCAGGAAGAACAGCGCGAAACGGATGGACGAGTACTCTGTGTGGAAGCCGCCCACGAGCTCCTGCTCGGCCTCGACCAAGTCGAACGGCGGGCGGTTCAGTTCGGCCGTGCCCGCGATCATGAACACGATGAAAGGCACCAGTCCGGTGACGATCACGTTCCAGCGGGGGACGATGCCGAAGTAACCCTCGGCCGCCTGCGCGACCACCATGTCGTGGGTTGACAGCCCCCCGGTCACCAGCACGATCGACGCCACCGCCAGACCCAGCGCGGCCTCGTAGCTCACCATCTGCGCCGACGCCCGCACCGATCCCAGCAGGGGGTACTTGGACCCCGACGACCACCCGGCCAGCATCACGCCGTAGACGGCCACCGAGCTCATGGCCAGGAACAGCAGGATCCCGATCGGCGGGTCGGCCACCTGCAGGTAGGTGGTGCGACCCCACCACTCGACCTCGCCGCCGTTGTTGAAGTCCCCGCCCAGGGGGACGATGGCGAAGGCCAGGAAGGCCGGGATGAGCGACAGGTACGGCGCCAGCTTGAACACGAACCGGTCCGACCGGTCCGGCACCAGGTCCTCCTTGAAGAAGAGCTTCGTACCGTCGGCGAGGGTCTGGAGGATGCCGAAGGGCCCGGCGATCGTGGGCCCGAACCGCTGATGCATCCCTCCCAGCAGCTTGCGCTCGAACCAGATCATCAGCATCACGGCCACCAGCAGGAAGGCGAAGGCCACCACTGCCTTGGCCAGCGTCAACACGACCTCGACCAGGCCGATGTCGCCAGCCAGCATGGGATCGGCGGCCAGCACGAGGATGCCGCTCATCGGGCTTCCACCTTCACCACGGTGACATCGGTGCCGGCGGCGATGAGAGGGTTGGCGGGCGCGCCCGGCGCCAGCCAGTGGACCTTCAACGAGCCGGCCGGCACTCCAGCATCGGCGGCCAAGGTCGCCTCGATGTGACCGAAGTCGGAGACGACCCGCACGGCGGCGCCTTCGTTGAGACCGGTGGCGTCGAGATCGGCCGGGTTGATGCGGGCGGACGCGGCTGGGGCCAGGTTCCGGCTCGACTCGCAGTGGCGCAGCATTGTGCCGTCGTCGTACATGGTGCGGGTGGCCACCAGCAGGAAAGCGCCCTCAGGTGCTTCCTCGAGTGGGTCCTCCCGGCCGGTGGGTCCTGTCGCAGGCTCCGTCCGGCCGACGGGGCTTCGCCCCATCGTCGGCCGCCCGGACCTGCGCCACCCCCCGGCCTCGCCGGTCGCGCCGCGGCGCTCTAGGAGCACTCCTTCGACCGGATTCTGGTTCAGGGCATCCTCAGTGAGCGAGGCGTGGACTTCGGAGACTCTGGCCAGTTCTTCTCTGATGGACTCGGGCGAGTCGAGACCCTCGGCCGAGCCGGGCTCGAGTCTCTCGGCCAGGTCGGCTGCGATCATCCAGTCGGGGCGGGATGTTCCGGGCGGGGTGACCTTGCGGCTCATGGGGCTGACCCGGCCCTCCAGGTTGGTGAACGTGCCGTCGCATTCGGTGGGGCCGGCGGCCGGCAGCACGATGTCGGCGGCCAGCGAGGACGAGTCGTTCATGAAGAGGTCCACCGCCACCACGAGGGACGCCCCGCGCAGGCCCCTGTAGGCGAGGTCGCGGTCGATGAAGTCGTTGAGGGGATCGGCGCCGACGAGCACGAGCACGTCGATGTCGCCGCGAGCGGCGGCCCTGAGAACGCCGGCCGCGTCCAGTCCCGCGGCTGCTGGCAGCCGCGGCCATGCTCCGGCCAGCGGTCCTTCGCCGTCGATGCCGTCCAGCCCCACGCGGCCGGGTAGCAGTTCCGGCGCCAGTCCTGCCTGCAGCGCGCCTATCACGTTGCCCCTCCGCAACGCGGGCAGGAAGCGCGCCGACGGCAGCGCCGACAGTTCCATCGCAGCTGCCTCGACCACCTCTGCTCCCTCGGCCAGCGAGGCCCGGCCAAGCACCACTGTCACACCGTCATCGGCATCCGAAAGGCACTGCGCCGCCGCTTCGAGCTCGGACCGGTCCACGCCGGTGCTTCCGGTCTCGAACCCGTCACCGGCAGCCGCAGCCACCAATGCGTTGACCAGCGCCGCCGTGGTGCCGGGGCGGGGGTGCAGCGAATGCTGAGCCAGGTGCGACAAGCCGGTCGCACCTGGCGTGACTTCCACCAGCTTCACGCCGTCGTTGATTGCGGCATGGCGCAGCCTCAGGTACAGGGTGCCCAGCTCCTCCTTGGGGTCGGGGCCGATCAGTACCACGGTGCCGCCGGGCCGGCAGGCATCGTCGATGGTGGCTCTGGGCAGGGCGAGGAGCATCGCGGGGTCGAGGCCGTCGCCGAGCTGGGCGTCGACGTTGTCGGTGCCGATCACTCCCTTGGCCAGCTTGGCCCACATGTACTGGGCCTCGTTGTTGAGCCGGGCACCGCCCAGCACGGCCACACGCTCCGGCGGCACCGCGCCCACCGCGCCGGCGATCCGGTCGAGAGCCTCGCCCCAGCCTGCCTCCCGCCACTCCGAGGCCCCACCGCCTGCTGCGTCCCTCAGCATCGGCGCGGAGAGGCGCTCAGCGCTGTTGAGAGCCTCGAAGCCGAAGCGCTCCTTGTCCGTCAGCCAGCCCCAGTTGACGGCGTCGGCGTCGGCGCCCAGCACCCGCAGCACCCGGTTGCGCGACGCCTGCACCGCCACCCTGGCTCCCACGCTGTCGACCCAGGCGGTGGACAGCGTCTCGGTGAGATCCCAGGGTCGGGCCTTGAAGCGGTACGGCGCGGCGGTCAGTGCGCCCACCGGGCAGATCTGAACGGTGTTGCCCGAGAAGTACGAGGCGAAGGGCTCATCGGGGAATGTGTTGACCTCGGTGTGATTGCCGCGGCCCATGAAGTGGATGAGGGCGTCGCCGGCCACCTCGTCAGCGAAGCGGGTGCAGCGGTCGCAGAGGATGCAGCGCTCCCTGTCGAGGTAGACGGTCTCGCTGATGGCGATGGGCTTGGCGAAGTGGCGCTTCTCCTCCACGAAGCGGGTCTCCCCCGGCCCGTACGCCATGGTCTGATCCTGCAGGGGGCACTCGCCGCCCTTGTCGCATACCGGGCAGTCGAGCGGGTGGTTGATGAGCAGGAACTCGAGCACGCCGTCCTGGGCCTTCTTGGTGACCTCGGACTCGGTCGACACCTTCATGCCCTCCGACACCGGCACCATGCACGAGGGCTGCAGGGCGAAGCCGCGCCCGGTGTCCACCTCGACCAGGCACATGCGGCACATGCCCACCGGGCTCATCCGCGAGTGGTAGCAGAACCGGGGGATGTAGGTTCCGCTGCGCTCGCAGGCCTCGATCAGCATCTCGCCCGGCCTCGCCTGCACCGCGACGCCGTCGACCTCGATCGCCACGGTCGCCTGGGGCTCCACCGCGGTCATTGGCTGGCTCCGGCGACCGCCACCTCGATGGGGATCGGGTCGCGGCGGGTGATCTTGGCTTCATACTCGTGGCGGAAGCGGCGGACGGTCGACACCACGGGGGCCACCGCGGAGGGGCCGAGCGGGCAGATCGTGGTCTGGCGGGGCGGGAACGGCACCGCCTCCTGGCCGTTGTGGGCGGCTACCGGGTAGGGGCCGGGGCTGATGTTGTCGCCCATGTCGAGCAGCAGGTCGATGTCGGAGGGCCGCCCGTCCCCGTCGAGGATGCGGCGCAGGATCTGCTCCAGCCAAGTGGTGCCCTCGCGGCACGGCGTGCACTTCCCGCACGACTCACGGGCGAAGAACTTGACTACCCGCCAGGCGGCCTTCACCGCGTCGGTGGTGTCGTCCATGATCACGATGGCGCCCGACCCGAGCATCGACCCGGCCGCGCCCACCGGCCGCGCCTCCAGCGGCAGGTCCAGGTGCTCGGCGAAGAACCAGGGCGCCGAGCCCCCGCCGGGGATGAACATCTTCAACTCGTGACCGTCGCGGATCCCCTGGCAGAAGTTGTCGCCGTAGATCAACTCCTGGAAGGTGGTCACCCCGTGCTCGACCTCGTACACCCCGGGGCGGCGCAGATGGCCGGACACCGCGAACATCCGCGTGCCCGGCGACGATTCCGACCCGTAGCGGCAGTAGGCCTCGGCTCCGTTGACCATCATCCAGGGCAGGTTGGCGAGTGTCTCGACGTTGTTGACGATGGTGGGCTGGCCGTACAGACCGACCGCAGCCGGAAAGTACGGGGGCTTGAGGCGGGGCATGCCCCGGCGGCCCTCGAGACTCTCGATGAGCGCGGTCTCCTCGCCCACGATGTAGGCCCCCGCACCCCAGGCCATCACGATGTCCACCGAGAAGTCCGACCCACAGATGTCGCGGCCCACGTAGCCGGCCTCGTAGGCCTCGTTCAGGGCGGCCGCGATGCGCTCCTGGGCCACAGCCATCTCGCCCCGCACATACAGGAAGCACTGCTGCAGGCCCAGCGCGTAGCAGGCGATCAGGCACCCCTCGATGAGTTGGTGGGGATCGCGCTCCATGAGCAGGCGGTCCTTGTAGGTGCCCGGCTCGCTCTCGTCGCCGTTGACGACGAGGTAGTAGGGATGCTTGCCCGGCGGCAGGAAACCCCATTTGACGCCGGCGGGGAACCCGGCGCCGCCCCGTCCCAGCAGCGTGGCCGCCCGTACCTCGTCGTGCACCGTGGCCGGAGTCGTCTCCAGCGCGGCCCGGAGCCCCTCATAGCCGCCGGTGGCCTCGTACCGGGCCAGTGTGAACGAATCGTCGTGCACGAAGCGGCTCGTAATGAGCTTGGGGCCGTCGTTGTGCACATAGCCGGGCGCGTGCGCGATGTAGCCGTTCACAGCCATCTGCTGATCCATCAGCTAGCCACCTCGACATCGTTGCGGTCCAGCCAGACCGGCGCCTCGCGGGCCTGCTCCGGCGGGACCACGCCGGCGAGACGCTCGGCGGGGATCGACTGCCTCACCCGGGCCAGCACGCCGTGGCCGGCGATGCCGGTCCGGCCGGCCCGCAGGTCCTCGATCAGCCGGTCGAAGTCGTCGGGGGTGACCCGGCCGCGATAGCGGTAGTTGACCTGCAGGCACGGGGCCTCCGTGCAGGCTGCTACGCACTCCGCCTCCTCGACGGTGAACATTCCGTCGTCGGTGGTGCCGCCCACCTCCACCTCGAGCGACTCGCAGGCGTGCTCCAGCAGTTCCTCGCCGCCCCACAGCAGGCACGAGATGTTGGTGCACACGTTGACGAGGTAGGTGCCCACCGGCTCGAATCGGAACATCTCGTAGAAGCCGGCCGTGCCCTTCACCTCGGCCGGCGTGGCCCCCACCAGTCCTCCGACACGGCGCATGGCGTCGTCGGTCAGATACCCGTCCTGCTCCTGAGCCAAGTGCAGCAGCGGGATCAGCGCCGAGCGGGGCCGGGGGAACCACGAGATGATCTCAGCAGCCAGCGCCTCGTTGGCAGGACTGAGCGTCACCGGCCCACCTCCGGCACGGACAGGCGGCGGACGCCGGTGCTCGACTTGCGAGCGAGTAGGGCGAAGCCCGTTCGAGCAAGCGAGCACCGGTGGCCGTCGCCGGGGTGGCCGTCGCCGGGACGAACGGGCCTCACCGGTCCACATCCCCCATGATCGGGTCGACCGAGCCGATGATGGCGATGCCGTCAGCGATCAGGCCGTTCTGCATCAGATGGGGCAGGGTCTGGAGGTTCACAAAGCTGGGCGCTCTCACATGGAGCCTGTACGGCACCGAGCTGCCGTCGCTCACCATGTACACGCCCAGCTCACCCCGGGGGGACTCCACCGCGGCGTACACCTCGCCGGCCGGCACCTTGAAGCCCTCGGTGAAGATCTTGAAGTGGTGGATCAGCGCCTCCATCGATTCGTCGATGCGGGCCCGGGGCGGCGGCGTCACCTTCTTGTCCTGGGTCCGGTAGTCCCCTGAGGGCATCGCGTCGATGATCTGGGCGACGATGCGTAGCGACTCGCGGATCTCGTTCAGGCGTATGGCGTAGCGGTCATAGCAGTCGCCGTGGATGCCCACGATGACGTCGAAGTCCACCTGGTCGTAGAACAGGTAGGGCTCGTCACGCCGCAGGTCCCAGGCCATGCCCGCGCCCCGCAGCAGCGGCCCGGTGGCCCCGAGGGCGACCGCCTCGGCGGCACTGATGATGCCGACCCCCTGGAGCCGCTCGCGCCAGATGGGCTGGCCGGTGAGCAGCGTGTCGTACTCGTCGAGGCGGGGCTCGATCAGCTCGATCAGCTCGGCCACATCGGTCCGCCAGTCGGCGGGCAGGTCGGCGGCCACCCCTCCGGGCCGGATGTAGTTGTGGTTCATGCGCAGGCCGGTGACCTTCTCGAAGAAGCGCAGCACCTCCTCGCGCTCGCGCCACCCGTAGATCATCATCGACACCGCGCCCAGGTCCATGCCGTTGGTGGCCATGAACAGCAGGTGCGAGCTGACCCGGTTGAGTTCGCACATCAGCATGCGGATCCACGTGGCCCGCTCGGGCACCTCGATGCCCAGCAGCCGCTCCGTGGCCAGCGAGAAGGCCAGCTCGTTGAACAGCGGCGAGGCGTAGTCCATGCGGGTCACGTTGGTGCCGCCCTGCAGGTACGTGAGATTCTCACCGGTCTTCTCCATGCCGGTGTGGAGGTAGCCGATGACCGGCTTGGAGCGCAGCACGGTCTCGCCCGACAGCTCCAGCATGAGCCGCAGCACGCCGTGGGTCGACGGGTGGGACGGGCCCATGTTCAGCAGCACCAGTTCGTCGTCGTCGGGATCGTCGGGGTCGCCGCCGATCTCCGCAGCCTCGGCCTCGGACATGCGCAGCACCGCGGACGGCTCGCGCCGGCTGACCCGCTCGGCGCCGGCGGCGGGCCCGGTCGGCATGCCGGCCGCGACCGGCTCCGGAGAGGCCCCGTCGGCGGGAGCGGTGTCGGTGATGCTCATCGCGGCCTCTGCTTCACCTGACGTTGGAGGCGGCCTTGAACTGGACGGGTATCTCGCCGCTGTCGTAGTCCTTGCGCAGCGGATGGCCCGACCAGTCCTCCGGCATCAGGATCCGCGAAGGATCGGGATGGCCTTCGAAGACGATGCCGAACATGTCGTAGGCCTCGCGCTCGAGGTTCTCCGCGCCCGGCCACAGATCGAACAAGGTGGGTATGGACGGGTCGTCGGCCGGAACCTGCACCCGCATGCGCAGGCGCTCGCGGCGCTCGTGCGACATCAGGCTGGCCACCACCTCGAAGCGCTCCGGCTGGACTCCTTCCGGCAGGGCGCGGTCGGCGCTGTAGGTCAGGTAGTCGACCGCGGTGAGGTCGATGAGCTGGTCGAAGCCGTCGGCTCGGGCGGCTGCAGCCACCTCGAACCACTGGCTCGGTGACGGATGGATCACGGCCTGGCCCCGCGACGGGCGGTCGCCCCCGACCGGGGCCCCGTAGCGCTCAGCCATGCCCGCCGCGGATGGTTGCGGTTGCGGTCTGGCCGTCGAGTTGCTGCACGGCGATACCGGCTCCGCCGGTGGAGCTGGCGGACCGCCGGGCCAGCAGCTCCCCCGACAAGATCTCGTGGTGGAGCGTGAAGATGGCGTGCATCAGCGTCTCGGGGCCGGGAGGGCAGCCGGGCGCGTACACGTCCACGGGCACAACCTGGTCTACGCCCTGGACGAGGGCGTAGTTGTTGAACATGCCCCCGCTGGAGGCGCACACGCCCATCGAGATGACCCACTTGGGCTCCATCATCTGGTCGTAGATCTGGCGCAGCACCGGGGCCATCTTCTGCGACACCCGGCCGGCGACGATCATCAGGTCGGCCTGGCGGGGCGAGGCCCGGAAGACCTCCATGCCGTAGCGGGCCAGGTCGTAGTGGGCCGCTCCCGTGGCCATCATCTCGATGGCGCAGCAGGCCAGCCCGAACTGTGCCGGCCAAAGGCTTCGGGCCCGGGACCAGTTGACCAGACTCTCCAGCTTGGCCGTAATGAAGTTGTGCTGGATGGCCTTCAAGCCGTGATCTCGCAGATCGGCGATCTGGTCAGCGACCCCCATCAGGCCACCTCCGAGCCGCTAGGGACGCGGCCCTCGAGGCCGACCCGGCGAACCGTGGTTCGCGCCGTGCGGTCGGCCGACACGATCTCGGAGTCCGGCGCGTCCGCTTCAGCGGAAGCGGCCGAGCGTCGGGACTTCGACGCCGGCCCCCATTCGAGGGCTCCGGCGGAGATCAGGTACACGAACGACTCGAACACCGCGAAGCTGAACACCAGCAGCACGACGAGCCCGAACAGTCCCAGACCGCCCCGGGCTACGGCGTAGGGGTAGAACAGCACGATCTCCACGTCGAAGACGATGAAGATCATGGCCACCAGGAAGAACCGGACCGGAAACCGCTCGGGAGTGTCGCGCGACGGCACGATCCCGCACTCGTAGGGATCCAGCTTGGGCACGGTCGCCCTTCTCGGGGCCAGCAGGCCCGAGGCGACAAAGCTCCCCGCCGCAAACAAGGCGGCCAGCGCGAACAGCGCAAACAGGGGGAGGTACTGGCCTAGCACCGCTCAGGCGTCCACTCGTAGGACGACGTTCCCCCGCATATCAGGCGTCCACTCGTGCTCCCGCCTCGCGCTGTCGCCAGGCCAGCTTGTCGCGC
>VYCM01000023.1:0-9595 GCA_009843915.1 Acidimicrobiaceae bacterium
GCGGCCCCGACATCTCCGCGTTGCCCGTCAGGGCGAGCGAACGCAGCCGCGCGAGATCGCCGAAGCCGGGCGGAACGGGACCCGACAGACGGTTGCTGCCGAGGAACAACTCGGTCAGGCTCGCGATTCGGGCAAGCTCCGGCGGGACGGGGCCGGAAAGTTCGTTGTAGGAGAGGTTCAGGTATTCGAGCTTGGCGAACCCTCCGAACGCGGCGGGAATCGACTCCGAGAAGGCGTTGCCCGACAGATCCAGAATCCACAACTCGGCGAGGGCGGCGAGGGCGGCCGGGACGGGACCCGACAGCCGGTTGCCTTCAAGGTGGAGTTCCTCCAGGCGGTAGAGTTCGGCTAGCCGCACTGGGATCGGGCCGGTCAGGCCGTTGTCGGCCAGGTCCAGATGCCTCAACTCCGTCAAGTCGGCGAGCGTCGGCGGAATCCCGCCGGAGAGCTTGTTGCCGGAGATGCGCAACTCCCGCAGCCGGGCAAGGTTGCCGAGCTCGGCGGGTATCGCGCCCGGCGCGAATATGCCCGAAAGCTCCAGAAACTCCAGATTGACGAGCGCCCCCAATTCAGGCGGGATCGGCCCATCCGAAAGGTCGTTGCCCGAGAGCCTGAGCGACGCCAACGCTTCGAGACCGGCGATGTCGGGCGGGATGGGGCCGCTGAGGCCGTTGTGGGACAGGTCCAGGCCGACGACACGCTCCTGGCCGTCGGCGTCCACGCCGTGCCACTCGCGCAGCGGCGCGTCGGTGAACCAGTTCCGGGTGTCGAACCACCGCTCTCCGCCCATCGCGTCGTAGAGCCTCCGCAGCACCTCGCGGTCCGCCGCGGGCGCGCAGTCCTCATCCGTGCCCTCGTGCACGTCCAGGCCGTCGAGCCAGCGGCGGATGAACGCCTCCGCCGGCACGCAGAGATCCGTTCCCGAATAGCGCAACTCCCTGAGCGCCGAGAGGCGCGGCAGCGTGTGCGGGAGAAACCCCGAAAGGCCGGGATTGCCGCCGAGCCGGAGCGACGCCAGCAGCGCCAGGTCGCCCACTTCGAGCGGCAGCTCTCCGGAGAGCCCGTTGTCGGAGAGGTCGACCGCAGTCACGCGCCCGAGCGAATCCTCCGCCGAGATCCCGTGCCAACGGCCCAGCGCGGGGACGGTCAACCGGTCCGACCCGGACTCTTCGCCCTCGAACCAGCCGGTCGAGCGGGTCCAACCGTCGCCGCCCGCCGCGCGGTACAGGGACTCCAGCACCACCCGGTCTTGCCCGTTGCAGTAGTCGTCCCATTGACTCCCGCCCCGGTGCACCTCGATGCCGGCGACCCAGTCGGCGAACGCCGGCGTCCCGGGCATGCACAAGCCCTCGTAGCTGTCCCAGCCGAAGTATCTCAGCGGCAGCCCGATCAGGGCCGGAGGCACGATCCCGGCAAGATCGGTATCGATCAGATCCAGATGCGTGAGCTTCTTCAGGTTGCCTAGCTCGGGCGGGATGGATCCCGAGAAGTCGCTCAGGAAGAGGCTCAGATGGGTCAGGTTCGCGAGATCGCCAAGCTCGGGCGGGATGTGGCCCGTGAGCTGATTGCCGCCCAACCACAACTCCTCCAGCTTGGCGAGGCTCGCGAGCTGGGGCGGAATCGCTCCCTCCAGCGAGTTCCACGAAAGGTTGAGGACCCTCAGGCTCTCAAGGCCTTCCAGTTCGGGGGGAATGGGACCCGCAAGCGCATTCCGACCCAAGTCGATGGCGACGACCCTGCCGTGCCGATCCGTCTCGACCCCGTGCCATTCTCCTATCGGCAGTTCGCTCAGCCAGTTGGCGTTGTCGGTCCAGTTGTCGCCATCGGTGGACTCGTGGAGCGCGACGAGCGCCTCGCGATCCGCGCCCTCGGAGCGCGATTCCACGCGCACCGTGGCCTGTCCAGTGACGGAACCGGAAGCCGCCGTCACTTGAGCCGTGCCGTTCCCCGCGGCCGCAACGAGACCGTTGGAGGCGACCGTGGCCACTCCGGCATCGGAACTTGACCATGCCACCCCGGCGTCGGCGATGACGTTGTTCGAGGCGTCGTACACCGTCGCCGCGAGCGTCGCCGTGTCGCCCAGCGCCGAGAACGTCAGTTCGTTCGGCGAGACCTCGACCGAGGCGGGAACCTGATCGACCGTCACCATCGCGGAACCCGATACCGAGCCCGCATTCGCGGTGATGGATGCGGAGCCGTTGCCGACGGCCGCAACGAGCCCGTTGGCCGTAACCGTGGTCACGCCGCCATCGGCGCTTGCCCAAGTCACCTCGGCGTCGGCGATGATGCTGTTCGAGGCGTCGTACACCGTCGCCGTGAACGTCGCCGTATCGTCCAGCGCGGAGAACGTCAATTCGTTCGGCGAGACCACCACCGAGACGGGAACTTGGGCGACCGTGACCGTGGCGGAACCCGATACCGAACCTGCGGTCGCGGTGATCGGCGCGGAGCCGTTGCCGACGGCCGCAACGAGGCCGTTGGCGGTAACGGTTGCCACGCCGGGGTCGGAGCTTGCCCAACTGACTTCCGCGTCGACGATGATGTTGCCCGCGGCGTCATGGACCGTCGCCGCAAGCGTTGCGGTGTCGCCCAGCGCGGAGAACGTCAGTTCGCTCGGGGAGACCACCACCGAGGCGGGGGGTGGCGGAAGATCCGGCGGATCGGGTGACGTTGAGTGGTCCGAGCATGACCACAGAGCGACGAACGCCAGTAGCGTACCGTGCGGACGCTTGCGAAAGGGCGACGAGCGGAGCGAGTGCGGATCATGAACGTCCATGTGTCCCAATATCACCCGCGGTCGCCTTCCGTGGATACCCTTCCTCGGCCGAAGATGGCCATGTCGGCGGTTTCGAGGGCCGCGTCGGCCGAAACCTGGATGCGGAGGACGGCGTAGTAGGTGGGAACGGTCGCACCCGAGGCTGGACCGACTGGTCGGCAAGTGCGGCATTCCGGAGCGCAGGCGTCAGCGCCCCTTTGCTTCGGCTTGCGGCCCCACCGGAATGTGAAAAAGACACGGTGGGTCGTTTCACACTTTCGCCCTCCGGCGATTCACACGGCGACCGGCACTTATCGGGTTGCGGCACAACGTCTAGAGGGCTGGCCGTCCGTCCGGCCGTCGCCGGACGGGCCGAGACTGCGGGGCTGGGAGCGACCCCGCAGTCCGAGGGCCTGCTGCGGGTTCGGAGGCAGGTGTGTTTGCACACCCCTGCTCCCGATCCCGGGGTCGCTCCCACAAGAGCAATCCCCGGCGGGAAGGCCGTCCAACCCCGGTTCCGAAGCCTCGGCTGTGTCCCGAGCGCCGAATCCGCCGCCTCCGGGGACGCCACGGAGCGCTCAGAACGATGTTCGTGCCAGCGGACACGTCCCCGACGCGAGGGCATAACGCACTATCCTTCGGACTTCTTCGCCGTTGATGCCGGCCTCTCGACGCTCAGGCGGAAACCGGGTCCACCGCGCGCGGCACCGTAGTCGCCGTGGAGGTCCAGCCAGAGGCCGCCGGGCAGGCTGACGCCGTAGCTCGCGCGAGCGTCGAGGGTCCAGCCTTGCGGGTCCGGCCCGCCGCTTCGTAGTCCTCCGCCGAGCGGGCCATGCAGCAGCGCGCCCGAGGCGCGTGCCGGCCCGCCCCATCGCGGCGAGACCGAGAGCGAAAACCCTTCTTCGCTTCCGTGCTTCCCGAGCGCGAGCGTCACCGCCGCGCCGCTCTCGCCGTAGCCTTCCGCCGTGTGGTGGGCGAGCATGCGGGCCTGCGCGTCGAGGCGCACGATGCCGAGCACGGCCCGGAGCCCTCCGGCGACCTCGACACCGTCGCCGGTCTGGCCCGCGCCGCCGTCGCGACGCGCGTGCACGGTGCCGGACGGCGTCAGTTCCAAGCCGCCGATCCGGGCGGGCAGCGACAGGTCGAACCCGATCCGCACCTGGTTCACGGCGATGTCCTGCCGGTCGATGCTCTCGTCGCCGTCCCCGGTGCGGAGCCTCGCCCATGCGGCGTCGCCCAGTAGGGCGAAGTCGAGCCCGCCCGGCGCACCGAGACGCTGTTCGAGTTCGACGAGTCCGAGCCGGAGGTCGGTCGGGCTCGTGCCCGTCCTCCCGGCCGCACGCACGTTGTAGGCGTTGCCCCTGCCCGCGCCCACCGAGGCCCATAGCGAGGTGGACCCACCGTCCCACCGGAGGTACGGATGGACCGCCGTCATGAACTGCGTGAGCCGTCCGTCGGAAGTACCCGCGCGCCAGTCGCCCACGCCCTTGCTCCGCGAGACCGCCAGACCGGCCAGCCAGCGCGCGCCCAGCCCCGTGTCGAGGCCCACGTACGCGGTCGACAACTCGCCGCCGTAGCCGGAATCTCTGGACGGCGTCCCCTCGAACCTCTGGATGTCCCCCTGGCCCCAGAGCGACCAGCGTCCGCGCGCAGGGCACCGCCCGCCTTCCTGCCCTGAGCCGCCCCAGCCGAACAGGAAGTCCGCCGCGCCCGCGCCGGGTCTTCCGTCTCGGCCGCCGAGCGCCCGGCCGGGCACCGCCCGGAGCGCGGCCTCGATACGCTCCGCCGTCTCATGGGCCGTGCTGGTCCCGAGCGTCGCCGTCGCGCCCCGTCCCGCCTGCAAGCGCATGGCGCCGAACGGATCGAGGGCTTCCTCGCCCATGCGCAGCGCGGCCGTCGCCGCCGAGCGGGCGCCGGTCCCGATCCCCTTCAGCATGTCCGCCGCCTCGGTTCGCCCGAGCGGCACGGATCGGCCCATCACCGCGAGCCGGGACGCCTCGCACGGACTCGCCGCCATCCTCCTGCCCAGCGCCGCCCTCAGGCTCGCCAGATGGCCCCGCGCGGTGGCCGCGAGCAGGTTCCCGAGGACCGCGCGCTGCGGGCGGTCGCTCACGCCGACCCGCACGCTCTGCGTCGCGGTCAGGCCCGCCGGGTCCCACGCCGTGACCGTGACCGTCGCCGAGCCGTACACGGCCGGCGTCAGCGTCAGCAGCATCCCCGCCACCGCGGCCTCGACCACGCCGGTGTCGCTCGACCTTGCGCCGTAGGTAAGCGCGTCGCCGTCCACGTCGCCGAAGTACGGCGAAAGGTCCACCTGGACCGGGGCTCCGCCCTCGTCGAGGGTCTGGTCCGGGACCCGGCCGACCGCCGTCGGCGCGTCGTTGACCGGAAGCACCGTCAGCGCCACGGTGGCCGTGTCCCTCAGGCCGCGCCCGTCCGAGGCGACGTAGCCGAACGAGTCGGTGCCGTTGAAGTCCGCCTCCGGCGTGTAGAGCACGACCCCGCCCGAGACGAGGCGCGTCGTCCCGTGCGCCGCCGCCGTGATCGACCGGACGTGCAGGCGGTCGCCCTCCGGATCCGTGTCGTTGGCGAGCACGTCGACCGTCACGGCCCGGTCCTCGGGCGTCACCGCCTCGTCGTCCGCCGCTTCTGGGGCCTCGTTCACGTCGGTCACCTCGACCTCGACCTCCGCCCGCGCCTCGCCCCCGAACCCGTCGAACGCGCGCACCACGAACTCGAACCGGTTCGGCTCCGTCTCGTAGTCCTCGCCCGGCCCGACGTACCTCACCATCCCGTCCAGCGCCCCCACCGCGAAGCGCCGCCGGTCGCCGGACACGATCTCGTAGGTCAGCGCGTCGCCGTCGGGGTCCAGGGCCGCGACCCGGTCGAGATCGGCCGGGCTCTCCCGGCCGTCCACGTTCTCGGGCAACGTGAAGCCGTAGAGCGGCTGCCCGAACGCCGGGGCGCGGTTCACGACCTCGACCTCGACCGCGGCGGACGCCCTGCCGCCGCGACCGTCTGAGACCTCGACGCGGATCGCCACCGCTCCGAGTTCGGCCGGAGCCGTCCAGACCGTCCAGGAGGCGTTGACGGATCCGTTGAAGCGGCCCCTCGCCGCGCTCCAGCCGTAGGCGAGCAGGTCGCCGTCCGGGTCCGTCGCCCTCGCCTCCAGCCACACCTCGCCGCCGCGCGGCACGGCGCACGGATCGCACGAGGCCGTCACCTCGGGAAGCTCGTTCACGTCGGTCACCGTGACCACCACCCGCGCCTCGTCGTCCTCCCCGAAGGCGTCCCGCACGCGCACGGTCAACTCGAACAGGTTCGGTTCCGTCTCGTAGTCCTCGCCGGGGCCGATGTACGCCACCACGCCGTCCCGCGCTCCCAACGCGAAGCGCTGCCGGTCGCCGGACACGATCTCGTAGGTCAGCGCGTCGCCGTCCGGGTCCTCGGCCGCGACCCGGCCGACGACGAAGGGGCTCTCCCGGCCGTCCTCGTTCTCTGGCAACTCGAACTCGTGGACTGGCCGCCCGAATGCGGGCGGACTGTTGAACACGTCCACGGTTACGGCCGCCGACGCGGAGCCGCCCCGTCCGTCGGACACCTCGACGCGGATCCTCACGCTCCCGGGTTCCGCAGGAGCCGTCCAGCGCGCCACCGCCCCGTTCGCGCCGGAGAAGCTGCCTGCCGGAGCGCTCCAGGCGTAGGTGAGCTGATCGCCGTCGGGGTCGGTCGCCGTCGCCTCCAAGCGCACCTTGCCGCCCCGCGCCACGATGCACGGGTCGCACAAGGCGGTCACCTCGGGAGGCTCGTTCACGTCCGTCACCTCGACCACCACCTGCACGGTGGCTTCCGCTCCGAACCCGTCCCGCGCGCGCACCGTAAGCTCGAACAGGTTCGGCTCCGTCTCGTAGTCCTCGCCCGGACCGATGTAACTGACCACCCCGTCCAGCGCCCCCACCGTGAATCGCTCCGAGTCGCCGAACACGATGGAGTACCTCACCTCGTCGCCGTCCGCATCCTCGGCCGTCACCGTGCCGAGTTCGACGGGCCGCCGCCGGCCGTCCAGATTCTCGGGCAACAAGAACCGGTAGGATGCTTGCCCGAACTCCGGCCCGGAGTTGGCGACCTCGACCTCGACCGAGGCCGACGCGGAGCCGCCCCTTCCGTCGGAGACCTCGACGAGGATCGCGAAGCGCCCCAAGTCGGTCGGGGCCGTCCAAGTCGCGGTTGATGCGTCCACCGGCCCGCTGAAGCCGCCCCGCGCCGCGCTCCACCCAAAGGTCAGGGGGTCGCCGTCCGGGTCGGAGGCCGTCGCCGTCAGGCTCGCCGTGCCGCCCGGCCCCAACACGCAGGGCGCGCACGAAGCCGTCACCGTCGGCGGACGGTTGGGCGGCGGTGTCCCGTCGCGGATCGTCACCTCGACCGACGACGGGCTGCCCGGAACCAACCCTTCCGGCAGATCGCCCAGCGCCACCGTGAACGTCTCGTCGTCCCGATCGGCGTCCTCGGCCGTCGAGACCGTTCCCGTCCCGGTCGTGCCCCCGGCAGCGATGGTGATGCCCGCCAACGTGCCGTAATCACCCGACTCGGCTGTGCCCGCCGTCAGCGTCAGAGGGACGGTCACGCCACTCGGCAGCGTACCGGACAACATCGCCGCAACCGTCAACGACTGCCCTTCGTCGACCGGGTTCGGCGTCACCGACAGGCTCACCTCTTGCGGAGGTATGGTGTCGTTGTCGGTCACCGTCACCGCCAGGCTCGCGCTCTCGCCCGCGTAGTCGCCCCCCGAAGCCGCGTGCAGCAGCGTCGCCGCGTCGTTCACCCTGTCCTCATCCTCCCCGGCGGAGACCGTAATGGTCCGGGCGGCGCTCCAGAGGTCCGACCCGCTCGGATTGAACGTCAGGCTCGTCTCGTCCAGCGTCAGGTCGGTCCCCGACGTACCCGTGATCGCCACCGTCACCGGAGCCGATGGCTGCGTCGCCAGCCTGACCGTGTAGGTGTTGCTCCCGCCCTCGGAGACCGTCAGCGACGAAGCGGGCGTCAGCACGATCCCCACCGTCTCGTCGTCGTCCGTCGTCACCGACAGGCTCGCCGTCTCGTCCGCGTAGTCGCCCCCCGAAGCCATGTGCAGCAGCGTCGCCAAGTCGTTCGAGGCGTCGTCGTCCTCCCCCGCGCTCACCGTTACCGTCCGGGCGGCGCTCCAGAGATCCGAACCGCTCGGATTGAACGTCAGGGTCGTCTCGTTCAGCGTCAGGTCGGTCCCCGCCGCACCCGTGATCGCCACCGTCACCGGAGCCGAAGGCTGCGTCGCCAGCCGCACCGTGTAGCTCCGGCTGCCCCCCTCGGGCACCGTCAGTGACGTTGAGTCGACGACGATCGCCGCCTCGTCGTCATCAGTGACCGTCACCGCGACGCTCTCGGTCCGCGCCGAATCGTAGCCGCCGCCCGAAGCCGTGTGCAGCAGCGTCGCCGTGTCGTTCGACGAGTCGTCGTCCTCGCCCGCCGAGACCGTCACCGTCCGCGCCGTGCTCCAGAGATCCGACCCGCTTGGATTGAACGTCAGGCTCCTCTCGTCCAGCGTGAGGTCCGTCCCCGTGGTGCCCGTGATCGCGACCGTCACCGGGGCCGAAGGTTGCCTGGCCAACCGCACCGTGTAGCTGGCGTTCGATCCTTCGGCGACCGTCAGAGACGTTGAATCGACCACCACCGCCGCCGTGTCGTTGTCGGTGACCGTGACATCGTATCCCGCCAAGAATATGGGAAACGGCTTGTCGGGGGTCAGGGTGATCAATGCTTGGCCGTCCCCAACGGCGTCGTTTTCCGCCGCCGTGATGGTAAAGCTCTGAACGTCGCCCGAGGTCTCCGCGGTCCAAGTCAGTGAAGTCGGAGAGATCGTCAAGACATCGGTGTCGCTGCTCGCCATGTTCACCACCAAGGGGCTGTCCCCTTGGCGAATGGTCAATCCAATCCTCAACTCAGTGGCGGCTCCTTCTGGCAGGGTCACCGGTTGGGGCTCATCGTTGATCGCGTAGACTGGCACCTCCTCGGTTACTCCGATGTACTCGGCACCGGATGCGGTCAGCGCGACGGTCGTCCGACGGTGACTGGGGTTGTAAACCGCGTCGTCCACTCCGGTGATCGTCACCGTTTGCGGGCTGTTGTAGTCCGAAGGGGTGAAGGTCAGGCTGTCCTTGTCCACGGTGGCGACGGTCTTGTCCGCAACGGACAGAGTGACCGTGACGTCCGCCGAAGGTTGCTTGTTCAACCGTACGGTTTGAGTGACCGTGCCTGCGTCCTCGTCGACGGAAATGATAGAGTAATTTAGCCATATGTAATAGCGGTTGCTGTTGTCATTAACCCTCACGGGGACGCTCGCCGTCACGCCATCGTAGCCGCCGCCCGACGCGGTATTGACTAGAGTCACCGTATCGTCCACCTGGTCGACATCCCACGCCGCCGACACCGTCACCGTCTGGATGTCGTTCCAGTTCTCAGTCGTGAACGTTAGGCTCGTCTTGTCCAGCGTCAGGTCCGTTCCCGACCATCCCGTGATTGCCACCTTTACCGTGTCCGTGGGCTGCGTCGCCAACTTGACTGTGTAGGACCGGTCGATCTCCCCCTCCAACGGCACCAGGGTGGAAGTCGGCCACAATACCAGTCCCGGGGTCTGGCCGTGTGCGGGCGAAGCCAAGACTCCTGCCAGCGGGAACAGCAGACAGTACCGCAGGATTCCCGCGCGGCTGAGGCGCGGCAAGCCGCAATTCAGGACTTCCACGGGCCTTCGGGCCTTCGGGCCTTCGGGCCTTCGGGCCTTCGGGCCTTCGGGCCTTCGGGCCTTCG
>VYCM01000023.1:9605-10395 GCA_009843915.1 Acidimicrobiaceae bacterium
GCCTTCGGGCCTTCGGGCCTTCGGGCCTTCGGGCCTTCGGGCCTTCGGGCCTTCGAACGAAGGCGGATTACCGTGGGTCATCGCTTTGTCAAGGCCCGCGCGTTCCACGGGCCTCAGCCGCTCCCGTCGCCAGATGGAAAGAGTCCATCAAGTTAGGGGACGGCGCGCGCTTGCGCCCTACCGGACTCCGCGCTTGATCCCCGAGAGACCCGCGCTCCGGGTGAGTTTCGCGGGCGGCGGTCCCTCTACCCGCCCGTGGATGGTTGATCGCGATCAGCAGCGGCTCAAACTGCTTCAGGATTTCACCGGCGGTCGGGTCGAATTTCGTTCCGGCGGTGTGTCATCGCTCGAATCCACCCCCGCCACGCTCGGGGCCTCGGGGCCGGGGCGGTCGCGGCACCACAATCCGCGTGATGGTCCGGTCGCGCTCCCGAGACCGTGCCTGTTCGCGCTCCCGCTCCCTCATGGTCTGGCGCACCGACCATGCGCGCCGCTCCGCCTCCACCAGCCTGTTTCGATAGAACTTGCCCCAACCGCGCTCGATCTCCCGGGCGCGCTCGCCGTGCGCCTTGCCCAACTCGGCCCGCTCGTCCCTATGATACCGGTCGAGGTCCTCGCGCCAGCCCTCGACCAGATCCTGCCGCCCCCGGATCGCCCCGGCCAGCTCCCTGAGCGAGCGTTCGAGCCGCCAGATCCGGAGCCGCCCCAGCACGGTGCGGCTCTCCCGGTCGAGCCTCTGCCGCATCTCCTCCTGCCGCTTGTGCAGTTCGGCCCATTCCTTCCGCGCCCG
>VYCM01000105.1 GCA_009843915.1 Acidimicrobiaceae bacterium
GGCGGGGCAGCCGGTAGCGGAGCTGGGCCAGCTCGACCTGGGCCTTGCCCTCCGGTGTGCTGGCGTTCTGGGCGAAGATGTCGAGGATCACCGCGGTGCGGTCCAGAGCGGTGCGGCCCAGCAGCTTCTCCAGGTTGAACTGCTGCGCGGGACTGAGGTCGTCATCGAACACCACCGTGTCGCAGTCGACCTCCTCGGCGATGGCCCTGATCTCGCGGGCCTTGCCCGCGCCCACGAATGTGGCGGGATCGGGAGCGGCCCGACGCTGGCAGACCCGCTCGACGGCATCGGCGCCCGCGGTGTCCACCAGCAGGCTCAACTCGTCGAGGGAGGCGTCGGTGGCGGAGACGCCGCGATCGGGGCGGGTGACGCCGACCAGCACGATCCGCTCCCGGAAGGCCCGATCGATGAGCCCGGGCCCATCGCCGCCGAACTCGCCGAACCCGCCCCGGTGGGTGTCTCCGTCCGCGGCCGACTCGTCGATGTCCATGCCGGGATCGTCTTCCCTGGGGTCGGTGCCGAGCCTGTCTTCGGGCTCTGGCAGCGGGGCCGCCTCAGGCATCGGGGACATCCACCGTGGCGACGTAGGTCGATTCACCCGTGAGGGTTACCGGCTCCGAGAGATCGACTCGAGCCTCCCCGCCCGCCATTCGCACGGTGACATTCTTGCCCACCTCACACCAGCGATGGAAGACGGCGGCCGCGGCCACTGCCCCCGTCCCGCACGCCGCCGTGGCGCCCGCGCCGCGCTCCCAGACGCCCAGCGTCAACTCATCGGGACCGGTGACCGCCCCGAAATGCACGTTCATGCCGCCCGTGAACAGGGCCTCGACCGCCGGGCCGGCCTCGCTCACGGGCACGGCGACGGGATCGGCCACCGAGAGCACCGCGTGAGGGTTGCCCATGTCGACCGTCTCCCAGCGCTCGACTGCGTCGCCGCCCAGGAACGGCGCGGCCGCGGCTGCGGGACTCGGATCAGGGTGGTCGGGATCGGGGCCCGGCGTGGGCATACCCATTTCTGTGGTGCCGACGACGGCTCCGGGCTCAGATGTCGGCCGGATCGAGCAGAGGCGGGGGCCGGCCACGGTGTTCACGACGATGTCGAGCCCAGACGCTCCGAGGGTGTGGGCGATCGCATGGGTCAGACACCTGAGGCCGTTGCCGGACACCTCGGCCGGCGAGCCGTCGGAGTTCCAAAGCCGCATCGTTGCGACCCGGTCCGAGCCGCCTCCCGGCGAGTCGAGCACGGCATAGATCAGCCCGTCAGCGCCGATGCCGTCGCTGCGATGGCACAGCCTGACCGCCGCACGAGCCCCGTCGGCCTCGGCAGGCATCTCGTCGACGAGCGCGACGAGGAAGTCGTTTCCGAGCCCCTCAAGCTTGTGGAGTCGCAGCCCGCCGGTCATCCATTCAGTCTCGCCTGCTCGGATCGCATCAGAAACGCGGCGTCTCGTGGCACGGCCAGTGAAATTGACGTAGTTGACCCCCCTACGGGTGCACAACTACATCAATTTCGGGTGAGTGCGGGCCGACGGCGTCGTCCCAGGTAGACAGCACCTCGGCAGGGGTCGCGGGGGCGTCGAGCCAACGGATGCGCGGGTCGCGGCGGAACCAGCGCTCCTGGCGGCGGGCGAAGCGACGGGTGCGCACGATCGCGAGTTCCAGTGCGTCATCGAGGGTGTCCTCCCCCCGGATGTGGGCGAGCAGCTCCTTGTAGCCGAGAGCCTGCGACGCGGTGCGGGAGATGGGTTGCGAGGCAAGGGATCTCACCTCATCGAGGAATCCGCCGGCCATCTGACGCTTGTAGCGGGCTGCGATGCGCTCGTCGAGGCGGTCGCGGTCCCAGCGCAAGCCCACTTGGACGAACGGCGTTGCCGGGTAGTGCCCGAGTCCCGGCCCGTACGACGAGAACGGCCGTCCGCTGCCGATCGTGACCTCCAGTGCCCTCACGATGCGGCGGCGGTTCGACGGCTCCATGCGGCCGGCCGCCACCGGATCAAGTTCGACCAAG
Source organism: Acidimicrobiaceae bacterium (assembly GCA_009843915.1). GTDB lineage: Bacteria > Actinomycetota > Acidimicrobiia > Acidimicrobiales > Aldehydirespiratoraceae > Aldehydirespirator. Next base: position 2,012 of record VYCM01000105.1, read on the forward strand.
CGCCTGTGCAGGGCGGCGGTGTCGGGCGCGGCCTCGAGTTCGCCCCGAACCTCGGGGTAGCGGCCCGGAATCCGGAGTTCGTCGATCACGGCTCGCACGTACAGGCCGGTCCCGCCCACCAGCACCGGAACGGCACCGCGATTGCGGATCTCGCCGATCACCGCCCTGGCCCTCGCCTGGTACTCGGCTACCGCGAACTCCTCGGACGGGTCCACTAGGTCGATCAAATGGTGGGCCACCTCGTCCCGCTCAGCCGCGGTGGGAGTGGCCGTGCCGACGTCCATGCCCCGGTAGACCTGCATGGAGTCGAGGGTGACGATCTCGGCCTCACCGATCAGCCGGGCCACGCCCATGGCGACCTCCGACTTGCCCGAGGCGGTGGGGCCGATGATCACCAACGGCCGCTCCATCCGTGATACATGCTTGGCCTGGTGGGTCGGCGCCGCCGCGCCGATCGGTCTAGCCGCGGCCTCCGGCGCTGTCGCCACCGCCTTCTCAGACGGCCGCGACGGGGATGAGGCGCCGAGCCGGTTCGATGCTCTGAGCGACCGCCTGCGACGGTGCGTCCTCGATGCTGACCATCTCACCCTGCAGGAAGTTGGCCGCGGCCCCGGTGACTTCGACCTGGGCGTAGGTGCCGGGCTGGGGCGCAGGGCCGGCCGGTGACGGGAAGTGCACAAGGGTGTTCCGTCGGGTACGCCCGGTGGTGACGGCCGGGTCCTTCTTGCTGGGCCCCTCGACGACGACCTCCTCGATCCTGCCGATACGGGCCTCGTTTGCGAGCCGGCTGGAGCGCTCGATCACCCGCCGCAGCCGCTCGTAGCGGGCCACGGACACCTCGTGGGGCACGAACCGGTCGCCCATCTCGGCCGCGGCCGTTCCGGGCCGGGGCGAGAAGATGAACGTGAAGGCGCTGTCGTAGCGGGCCTCGGCCGCCACTTCCAGGGTCTGCTCGAAGTCGTGCTCGGTCTCACCGGGGAACCCGACGATGATGTCGGTGGAGACGGCCAGGTCGTCGACCGCTTCCCGTGCGGCCCGGAGCCGTTGTAGGTAGCGCTCCGCCGTGTATCCCCGCTGCATTGCTCGAAGCACGGCGTCGCTGCCCGACTGCAGCGGCAGGTGCAGGTGCTCGCACACCGCCGGGACTTCGGCCATGGCCGCGATCGTCTCGGGGCGCAGGTCCTTGGGATGGGGGCTGGTGAAGCGAACCCGCCGGATGCCGTCGATCTCCCCCGCCGCCCGAAGCAGGTCGGCGAACAGGGGACGAGCCCTCCGGTCGGAGGTCCAGGCCTCACCGCACCACCATGCGTCGTCACCGGCGGACGCAGCCTGCCCGTTGCCGTTGGCGCTCCCCCGGCGCGACAGGGCCAGGTCCCGGCCGTAGCTGTTGACGTTCTGGCCCAGCAGGGTGATCTCGCTGACGCTGCTTGCGGCCAGGTCCCGCACCTCGTCGACCAGCTCACCGAAGGGGCGGCTGATCTCGGGACCACGCACCGCGGGGACGATGCAGAAGGTGCAGCTGTTGTCGCATCCGATCTGGATCGTGACCCAGGCGGAATGGGCGGCTTCCCTCCGCACGGGCAGAGCCGACGGAAACGCCTCCACATCGTCGCGGACCGTCTCGGTCAGGATCTCCACCACCGGCCCGTGGCGCCGGGCATGGTCGATGAGCTCGGCCGCCCGGTGCACGTTGTGAGTGCCGAACACCACATCGACATGGCCGGCCCGTTCGCGGACCAGGTCGCGGTCCTTCTGGGCGAGGCAGCCGGCCACCGCGATGAGCGCGCCGGGCCGCTTCGCCTTCACAGCCTTGAGCCGACCCAGGGCGCCGTACAGCTTGTTGTCGGCGTTCTCCCGGATGCAGCAGGTGTTGAGCACCATCACGTCGGCCTCCTCCAGAACGGAGGCGCGCAGGTACCCGTCATCCTCGAGCAGGCCCGCGATCCTCTCGGAGTCGTGCTCGTTCATCTGGCACCCAAAGGTGCGGATGGCGTAGGTCCGGCCCACGCCCCCAGGCTACGGCGTCGAGGCCTCCAGGGCTGAGGTCACCCGTCGGTTCGCCGGAAGTGTCGAGGGAAGCTAGGCGACGGATCCCGCCCTGTCCGGGGAGCCGTCGTAGGCCGCCGGAGTGTCGGGCTGCTCGGGTTCGGGTTCGGGCATGACGGCCCGCCAGACCAGGTCGGAGATCTCGACCATCAGCTCGGGGTTGTCCTGCAGGAACGCCTTGGCGTTCTCACGCCCCTGGCCGAGCTGCTCGCCGTCGTAGGTGTACCACGCCCCGGACTTCTTCACGATGGACTCCGTGACGGCCAGGTCCAGCACCGAGCCCTCCCGGGAGATGCCCTGGCCGTACATGATGTCGAACTCGGCCTGCTTGAACGGCGGGGCGCACTTGTTCTTCACGACCTTGACCCGGGTGCGGTTGCCCACCACCTCCATGCCGTTCTTGATCGACTCGATCCGGCGGATGTCGAGCCGCACCGACGAGTAGAACTTGAGGGCCCGGCCGCCCGGGGTGGTCTCGGGCGACCCGAACATCACCCCGATCTTCTCGCGCAGCTGGTTGATGAAGATGCAGATGGTGTTGGACTTGTTGAGGTTGGAGGTGAGCTTGCGCAGCGCCTGCGACATGAGCCGGGCCTGCAACCCGACGTGGGTGTCGCCCATGTCGCCCTCGAGCTCGGCCCGCGGGGTGAGCGCGGCCACCGAGTCGATCACCACCACGTCGAGCGCCCCGGAGCGGATCAGCATGTCGGTGATCTCCAGGGCCTGCTCGCCGGTGTCGGGCTGGGAGATGAGCAGCTCGTCGATGTCCACGCCGATGGCCTTGGCGTAGATCGGGTCCATGGCGTGCTCAGCGTCGACGTAGGCGCAGATGCCGCCGTTGCGCTGGGCCTCGGCCACCACGTGGGTGGCCAGAGTGGTCTTGCCCGAGGACTCCGGGCCGTATATCTCGGTGACCCGGCCCCGGGGCAGGCCCCCGATGCCGAGGGCCAAGTCGAGCGCCAGCGCCCCGGTGGGGACCGCCTCGATGTTCATGGTGGCCTTCTCGCCCATCTTCATGACCGAGCCCTGGCCGAACTGCTTGTCGATCTGGCTCATGGCCATGTCCAGTGCCTTTTGTCGATCGTCCACTTCGTTCTCCTATGTCTGTGCCCCTCGGGGCGGGTGAATTGCTGGTGGCCTCTCGGCGAGTCGGGGATGCTTGATGAACTTATGAGGGGGGTGTGACAAGCCGGATACCGGTGGATCCGCGCCAACCCGTCCTCGTAGTATAACAACACTGTAGTTACGAACACCTGTTCAGTTCAAGCATTCAGGTCAAGCATCCGCGAGGAGCCCGTGAAGACTCGAAGAAGGCGCTCTGCGGCGCAGATGGAGCAGACCGGCTGTGCTCGCATCGAGGCGTCACGGGACTTGATTCGCCGGCCGGGAACCATACGAACCCCGTGTGCGTTGCATACCGTAGAGCCCTACAGGAGAAAGGCAACACCATGGCCCGGCGAATCTTCCGCAAACGGCGCCAACCGTCCGGACCGGACACCGAGCCGACCAGAAAGGCACCCCTCATGACCTCGCAAGCCTCCCCCGCCCGCCAGACCTTCGACGACGCCGAGCTGCGGGGCCGGCTCACGCCCCAGCAATACCAGGTCACCCAGCAGGCCGGCACCGAGCGGGCCTTCACCGGCGAGTACTGGAACTGCCACGACGACGGCACCTACCACTGCATCGTGTGCGACGTGCCGCTGTTCTCCAGCGACACCAAGTACGAGTCCGGCACCGGCTGGCCCAGCTTCTGGGAGGCCCTCGACCCCGAGGCGGTGGAGATCCACACCGACCGCAGCTTCGGAATGGTCCGCGAGGAGGCCGTCTGCGCCAACTGCGGCGCCCACCTCGGCCACCGGTTCCCGGACGGCCCCCAACCCACCGGTGACCGCTACTGCATGAACTCAGCCTCGATGCGCCTGGAGCGCGTCGCCGACTGACAAGGAAGGGATCGGCCTCTAGGGCACTGCGAGGGTCAGCGACTCCATGCCGTTGACTTCGACGGTGTAGGTGTCGCCGGTCGCCAGCTCCTCGCCCACGCTGCCCAAGTAGACGTACGCGTCCAGCTCAAGGGTCCGGTCGGAGCAGTCGATGGCCCATGGCGTGGGAGCCGGAACCCACGCGGTGACGTCGACAACGATACGGCTGCCGTCCAGCCTGGCCTCCTCGCGTCCGATCGAGTAGCAGCCGTCGACCTCGGATATCGCGAACAGCACATGGACGAAGGCCTGCTCGCCCTCCCATAGCAGTTCGGCACCGGTGACGTGGACCGGCTCCTCCACCGGCCTGCGGTCCTCGGCGTTCCACTCGCCGTCGACCATCTCGGGGGGCGGCTCGACCAGCACCAGCACCATGTCCACCTTCGTCGGGCTGCCTCTGGTGATCACGTCGTAGGCGGTGTCGTTGATGAAGGCCAGGCGACCATCGGACTCCTCGATCCGGGCCGACACCGAGTAGACGTTCCTGGAGTCGATGTCGTCGGGGTCGTAGGGAACCTCGAACTTGATCGGGACCTGGCCCGGATCGGAGATGACCTGCTCCGCTATCAGCTCCGCAGCGGCGTCCGCGTACGACGTGTCCCGGATCTGGACGATCAGCGTGGCGCCCGGCGTCAGCGCGATCCGCTCCCGGTAGGTGACGGTGCCCGACACGGATGAGCCGCCGCCGAACACTCCCACATGGACACCGCAACTAGTGGCAACCAAACCGACGATGGCGGCGAGCAGAGTTGCCATCTTGCGGAAGCGGCTCATGGACGGGCTCCTGTGAGTATCTCGGCGTGTCCCCTTGGACACGCTCACACCTATGACGCTGCGAAACCGGCGCCGGTTCCCCATCCATGATGTCGGCCATACGCTCACGCCGTGCGGATCATCGACGCTCGATCACTGGACGACACAGAGTTCGCCGCCGCGCTCGAGCTCCAGCAAGGGGTGGACCGCGAGCGCGACCCCGACCTGCCCGTCACGCCGGCCGCCGAACTGCGAGGGATCTTCGACGATGACGCCACCGACTACTGCCGCCACCAGCGAGTGGTTGCCTTCGCGGACGGCGGCACAGCCCTCGCCATCGGGCACGTGGAACTTGAATCGGACGTGGACAATCTCAACCTGGCCGGCGTTGAGATCACCCCGACGGAAGACGACACCGCGGCCGCGATCCTCGCGGAGCTGCTCAGGCGGGCCCGGGCCGACGGACGAACCTCGGTGATCGCGTGGGGAGACCACAGCCCGGACGCCCACGACTTCTGGACCGGCCTGGGAGCCGAGCTTCGCTACACCGAGCAGGAGTCCCGCCTGGACATGGCCGCAGTCAACCCCCAGCTCATGGCGCAGTGGATCGGGGCCGGCCCGAGCGACCTTCAGTTGGTGCACTGGTCCCGCCACTGCCCCGAGGACTGGATCGACGCGCTAGTGGCCACTGCCAACGCGATGAACGACGCCCCCACCGACGACCTCGACATGGCCGACACCGTGGTCGACGCGGCCATGGTCCGTGCCGAGATCGAGGCCCGCAACGCGCGGGGACTGGAGTTTCAGGGCGTGCTGGCGGTCACCTCCGACGGCGAGGCGGCCGGCACGACCGAGGTCTTCGTCAACCGTCACCGGCCGGCGGCCTCGTGGCAATGGTCCACCGTGGTGCTGCCGGCCCACCGGGGCCGGCGCATCGGGCGCTGGATGAAGGCGTCGATGTGGCAGCGGCTACGGGACACCGAACCCGAGGTGGCGTTGCTTCAGACCGGCAACGCGGCCAGCAACGCCCACATGCTGGCCATCAACAACGAGATGGGCTTCAAACCCACCCACCTGATGGGCTGCTGGCAAACGGACCTCGACACCCTTGAGGCCGGGCTCAGCCGTCGCGGTTGAGCAGGCGGGTACGCAGCAGGTTGAGAGCAGTGATCGTCGAGAGCTGGCGGACCATGGTCCGGGCCATGTTGAAGCGCACCCTGACCGCCTCGCCACCACCGTCGAGATGCAGGCCGATCCAGACTGTGCCCGGCTCGGCGCCCTCGTGGCTCTCGGGGCCGGCCGCACCGGTTGTGGCCAAGCCCGCGTCGGCGCCCAGCACCCGGCAGGCTCCGGCCGCCATGGCCAGCGCCATCTCCTCGCTGACCGCCGCGACATCAGGCGCACCCAGCACGCCCGTCTTGAGCACACGGTCGTAGGGCACAACCGCCCCCTTCAGCACGTCGCTGGCGCCGGGAACCTCGGTCAGGCGAGCGGCGATCAGCCCTCCGGTCACCGACTCCGCCAGTCCCAGGGTGAGACCCCGCGAGCGCATCAGGGCCAGCACCACCGACTCCATGGTGTCGTCGTCAGCCCCGAACACCGCCCCACCGATGACGGCCCGCGCCCTGGATTCGACCCCCGACAGCACCCTCTGAGCAGTCTCGTCATCGGCCGCCTTGGCGGTGATGCGAACCTTTAGCCCCTCCATGCCGCTGGCCAGGAAGGCGATCGTGGCCTCGCCGGTGGCGTCGAGGCGGCTCATCTCCGGCCCCAGCAGCTCGGCCAGACCCGATTCCGAGTAGCCCCAGGTGCGCAGCGTCCGGCTGCGGATCACGCTCCGCTCGCCCGCCCGGGCCTGCAGGTCGGGCAGCACGCACTCGCTGACCATCTTCTGCATCTCCCAGGGCACGCCGGGAACGGCGTAAATCACCTTCTCGCCGCCTCCGGTCGCACCGTCGCCCGCCTCACTCACGGACTCCCCGGCTCGCCTCACCGGGCAGATCAGGCCGGGCGCGGTGCCGGGCTGCACGTCCATCACCCGGGCGCCGGCCGGCACATCGGCCTGCTGGAGGTTGTTGGCGGGCATCTGCCGGTCGCGGCGGTAGAACATCGATCTGATCCGCTCGACCACGGCGTCGTCCCGGTGCAGCTCCACGCCCATCACGGCTGCTATCGCGTCGCGGGTGATGTCGTCGGGGGTGGGGCCGAGGCCCCCGCACACGATCACCGCGTCGCTGCGGTCAAGCGCCTGCTCGAGCGCGGCGGTCATCCGGCCGAGGTTGTCGCCGACCTTGGTCTGGAAGTGGCTGTCGATGCCGGCCAGCGCGAGCTGCTCTCCAATCCACGAAGAATTGGTGTCGACGATCTGTCCGAGCAGCAGCTCGGTCCCGACCGCCACCACCTCGCACCTCACGGCGGAGTCACGTCTGGTTCTTCGAGCGGGACCGGGCCCGCGCCGAGCGGCTGTCGAGCATGTACTGCAATCCCGTGACCACCGTGAACGCCACCGCCACCCACAGCGCGATCGCCAGTACCAGGTCAGCATCCTCCAGCGTCGGCATGATCGCCATGGCGAGGGCCAACGCCTGCACGAACGTCTTGTACTTGGCGGAGCGCCGGGCCGGGATCGACACGCCCTCGCCGGCCCATCGGGCCCTCCATGCCGTGATCCCGAGCTCGCGGAAGGCCATGATCGTCACCGGCACCCACCAGTAGCGCTCCACGGCCACCAGGCAGAAGGCCGCCCCGAGCACCACCACCTTGTCGGCCAGCGGGTCGAGGAAGGCGCCGCTGCGGCTGGTGACGTTGGCCCGGCGGGCCACCCGCCCGTCGAAGAAGTCGGTGCCGGCCATGGCGACGCCCAGGCCGAAGGCAGCCCACGACGCCCCCCGGCTCTGCTCGGCCTGAAGGATCAGCAGGAACAGCACCGGCGCGAACAGCAGGCGGGCGAGCGTCAGCAGGTTGGCGGGATGGAGCAGGCTGGCCTGCGCGGGCGCCTCCGCGCCGCCCGAGGCGCTCACGCCGCCTCCAGATCGCAGCCGGTTGCGGCGGTGACGGTCACCTTCGCGAAGGTACCCGCGGCCAGGCCGGCCGGCACGTGGACGATGCCGTCGATCTCCGGGGCCTCACGGTGAGTCCGGCCGGCGCCCGGCTCGTCCACGAGCACCTCCACCCGGCGGCCGACCAGCA
>VYCM01000032.1 GCA_009843915.1 Acidimicrobiaceae bacterium
GCTCGGACTCCGGGAACCAGTCGGTCTGGATGATGATCGGGCTGGGGCACACGCTCGCAAGGTCGAGCGGGTCGTCCATCGGCTCCTCGGCGGCCATCATCGCCGCCTCCGCCTCGGCCTGCGCCGCCTCAGCCGCAGCCGTTGCCGCCTCGGCCGCAGCCTGCGCCTCGGCGAGTTGCGCCTCGAGGTCCGCTACTGCTGCGGGGTCGACGCCCTCGTCCGCATCCATGGCCGCCATCGCCTCGGCCAGCGCTTCCTCGGCCATGGCTGCCGCTTCTGCTGCAGCGGCCGCCTCCGCAGCTGCTTCGTCGGCCTGTGCCTGTGCGGCGCTGGCCTCGGCTTGCGCTGCGTCGGCCTGGGCTTGGGCCGCGTCGGCCTGGGCTTGGGCCTGCGCGAGCGCAGCGTCGTCGGTCGCGCTTGTATCGTCGTCGCCGCATGCTGCTGCGATCAGACTCAGTACGGCTAGCGCGCAGAGGGCGCGGACCCATGGCTTCGTCTTCATGGTTGTCCTCCAGGTATGGTCTTGAATGTTGATATGACCGATAACAGTCTTGATACCATCAACATTTCTGCGATGCAAGCTGGGCGGAGGATGCGAACCGGAATGAGCCCGTGAACCCCGAGAACCTGGTCGACGGCACATCGGGAGCGAGCGTCGACTCCCGCGTCGACGACGCGGTGCGTATCCAGCGGCTGGGAGCCAAGATCCGGGCTCTGCGCAAGGAAAGGGGCCTCACCCTGAAGGTGCTGGCGCAGCTGAGCGGTCTGTCGCACCCCTTCCTCTCGCAGGTGGAGAGGGGGCTGGCCCGACCGTCAATGAGTTCGTTGCACCAGATCTCCGAGGCGCTGGGGACCAATGCCTCCTGGTTGCTCGCCGGATCGGAGAACACCCGGGAGGCAACGGTCGTGCGGGCGTCCGACACCTCTGCGGTGCCGGCCAGCGAACTCGGCGACATGGACGGTGTGCGCCGGGTGGTCGCCCCCGAGGCCAGCCCGTTCCAGGTGGTGGAGTTCAGCGGCGCCCCCGAGTCGTTCCGCGAGTACTGGGTCCACGACGGCTTCGAGACGATCTACGTGATCTCCGGTGTTGTGGACGTGGACCTCGACGGGGAGATCTTCCGGCTCGAGCCGAGCGACTCCATCTCCTACGACACCCGCCAGCCGCACCGGCTGCGGGCGGCCACCGCGGAGACCGTCAAGCTGCTGATGATCGAGGCATCGCCCGGGTTCACCAACGTCCGGCTCCGTTAGCCTGCCGCTTCGTGCCTGAAGCTGTCCGGACGGGGAGTGACAACCCGGCCATCTCCGCTCGCGGTCTGGTCCGGACGTTCGGAGGCAACCGGGCGGTGGACGGGGTCGATCTCGGCGTCGATGCCGGGGAGATCTACGGGTTCCTGGGCCCCAACGGCGCGGGCAAGAGCACCACGGTGCGGATGCTGTGCACCCTGCTGAAGCCCACTGCCGGGCAGGCCACGGTGGCCGGCTACGACGTCGTCGACCGCCCCGGCGAGGTTCGCATCCGCATCGGCGTCGCCTTGCAGGAGGCCGCGCTCGACGAGCGCCAGACCGGCCGGGAGATCCTCGACCTGCAGGCTCGCCTGTACGGGTTGAGCGCGGCGGACCGGGCCGCCTCCATCGCGAGGGCCGTGGACCTGGCCGACATCGGCGACGCCATGGATGCCCGCATCAAGACCTACAGCGGCGGGATGAGACGCCGTCTCGACCTGGCCGCCTCGCTGATACACGGCCCCGAGGTTCTGTTCCTGGACGAGCCGACCACCGGCCTCGACCCGGTGAGCCGGGCGCAGGTCTGGGACGAGGTTCGCCGGCTGAACGGCGAGCTCGGGGTGACGGTGTTCCTCACCACCCAGTACCTCGAGGAGGCCGACGCGCTGGCCGACCGGGTGGCCATCATCGACGGCGGCCGGATAGTCGAGGAGGGGTCGCCGTCGGAGTTGAAGCGGGCCGTGGGCGCCGACGTGATCGTGGTCAACCTTCACCCTGATGCCATCGGCGCAGCGGCGACCGTCGCCGAGACGGTGCCGGATGTCGATGCCGTCACCCAGGGTCGCCGCGGCATCACCATCGCCACCACCGACGGTGCGGCCACCGTCTCCAGCGTGGCTGTGGCGCTGTCGGGGGCGGGAATCCATCCCCAGTCACTCACCGTGCGCACCCCATCGCTCGACGATGTGTTCCTGCTGGCCACCGGATACCGGATGTCGGCGGTGGACCCGGCCGCCGAGGGCGGTGCGGCACCAGGATCGGGCTCCCGGGCGGCGACCCTAGGGAGCGGCGGGCCGTGAGCACCCCGTCCGGTGTTGCCGTCGCGGCCGGTGGCGGAATGGTCCGCCCGGTGGGGGTCTTCACCGACATCGCCACGGTGGCCCGCCGTTCCGTGCGCAGCCTGCTGCGGGAGCCCGAGGCCATGGCCCCTGCGCTGATCATCCCGACGTTCTTCTTCATCGTCAACATCGGCGCGCTGGAGTCGTTCGTGGAGCGCTCACCGGGCATCGACTACCGGGCGTTCCAGATACCGGTGGCCATCATCTTCGCGGTCACGGGCATCTCCCGGGCGTCCGTGCTGGTCATCGACATCCAGACCGGCTACCTCGACCGCATGCTCGTCACCCCGGTGCGGCGCACGACCCTGCTGCTCGGCATGATGGTCGCCGACATCGTTCTGGCGCTGGCGCTGTCGCTCGTCGTGGTCGCCATGGGCTTCGTCGCGGGCGTGCGCTTCGAGACCGGGTTGCTCGGGATCCTGCTCTTCCTGGGGTTGGCGGTGGCGTGGAGCCTGGCGTTCACGGGGTTCCCGTACACGGTGGCCCTGCGCACCGGGAATCCAGCCGCGGTCAACTCGTCGTTCCTGATCTTCTTCCCGTTCGCCTTCCTGACGCCCGCCTACCTGCCGCGCGAGCTGATGACCGGATGGATGCAGACCGTGGCCGCCTGGAATCCCGTCACATACCTGCTCGAGGGCATGCGGTCGCTGCTCTCCGGCGGCTGGCAGGCGGCCGCCATCGGCAAGGCCTCAGCGGCCATCGGCGGGCTCGCCCTCGTTACCTTCGTGATGGCCTTCCGCTCGCTGGCCCGCCGGGTGGCTACGGGCTGAGAACGGACCACCCGTCGCGGCCTACTGTCTTGGGCTGACAGGGAGGACTCTTGGATCCAGTGCTCGATGTGGTGGGTGTCGGCAACGCCATAGTGGACGTGATCGCCTCCGTGGACGACTCCTTCATCGGCGACCACGACCTGGTGAAGGGGGCCATGACCCTGGTCAGCGCCGAGAGATCGGCCCAGCTGTACGACTCCATGCCGCCGGGAGTCGCCGCCTCAGGCGGATCGGCGGCCAACACCATGGCCGGGGTGGCCTCCTTCGGCGGCCGGGCGGCCTTCATCGGCAAAGTGCGCGACGACCAACTCGGCGAGGTGTTCATCCACGACATCCGGGCGACCGGGGTCTCCTTCGACGTGCCGCCGGCACCCGACGGGCCGGCGACCGCCCGCTGCCTCGTGCAGGTGACCCCGGATGCGGAGCGCACGATGAACACCTACCTGGGCACCGCCGCGCTGCTCGGACCTCCCGACGTGGACACCGATCTCGTCGCGTCGGCCGGCATCACCTATTGCGAGGGTTATCTCTGGGACGTGCAGGTGGCCAAGGACGCCATCCGGGTGGCCATGGCGGCCGCAGCCTCCGCAGGCAGGACGGTGGCGCTGGCGCTGAGCGACTCGTACTGCGTGCAGCGGCACCGCGACGAGTGGCTCGACCTGATCGAGGACCGCGTCGACGTGGTGTTCGCCAACGAGGCGGAGGTGTGCGCCCTGCACCCGACCGACGACTTCGACACCGCCCTCCGGCGCACTGCCTCGATGGCCAAGACGGTCGCGGTCACCCGCGGGGCCCGCGGCTCGGTGGCCGTTCGGGGCTCGGAGTCGGCGATGGTGCCTGCGGCCGAGATCCCGGCCGTCGTCGACGTCACCGGAGCCGGCGACCTGTACGCCGCCGGCTTCCTGTGGGGCCTAAGCCGGGGAGCCTCTCTCATCCGGTGCGCAGAACTGGGCAACCTGGCCGCGGCAGAGGTCATCAGCCATGTCGGCGCCCGACCCATGGTGGCACTGTCACAGCTCGCGGCCGCGGCCGGCCTTGCCTGACCCGGCTCATGGCGAGCATCCGCGTCTCGACGGTGGTCCCCGCCGGGCCCGCTGACGTGTGGGAGGACCTCCGCGACATCGCCAGTCATGTCGGCTGGATGAGCGAAGCCGCCTCGATCCGCTTCCTGACGGAGGCCACCGAGGGCGTCGGCGTGCGCTTCGAGTGCGACACCGTGCTCGGCCCGTTGAAGCTCACCGACCGGATGGAGGTGACCGAATGGCGGACCGGCGAGGCGATGGGGATCCGGCACACCGGTGTGGTCTCCGGCGCCGGGCGCTTCCTGCTTTCGGCCATCGACGGCCCGAACGGCGCCGTCCACACCCGCTTCGAGTGGACCGAGACGCTCCGGTTCCCGTGGTGGATGGGTGGTCCGTTGGGCGCCCGCGCGGCCGGCCCGGTTCTGCGGGCGGTATGGGCCCGCAATCTCCGCAGGTTCGCGTCCCGCTTCTGACTCGTCACTACTGACTTCCCGCTCCGGACCACTCGCTTCTGACCGCCGGGCAGGACCGGGTCAAGCCGGCGGACCCTGTCGACCCGCGGCGCGCCAAACACCTGAAATCGGTGGGTTCGCTCAGAGCGGCTAATACAATTCTGCGCAATGCAAATATATTTCACACAATAACGGTTATTACTGGTGACTGAGGTGACGGAGATCGCCGCAGCGGATGCCGGCGAGGGTGTGAGCAGTCCCGGCGAGGTCACCGAGCGACTGCTCGACGCGGCCGTGGAGGTGTTCGCGCAGCGCGGCTTCGAGGCGGCCCGGGTGGCCGAAATCGCCCGCCGCGCCGGGCTCACAACCGGAGCGATCTACGCCCGCTGGACCGGAAAGCGTGAAATGATCGTCGACGCTGTCGGCCACAGCGTCGCTAGGTGCGTGCTGGCCCCGGAGACTCTCGCCGCTATGCCCGACGAGGAGTTGCTGGCCGCGCTGGTCGCCGACCTCGGATCGAGCGACAGAGCTCGTGTCCGCGAGGTAATGCTGGAGGCCTTCGTCAGCGCCCGGCGCGACGGCAGCTTCCGCTCGGCCGTCTCCGAGGCGGTGAGTGAGGATGCCGCCAGACTGAGTGCCATCGTCGCCCGGGGCAAGGCCGGTGGCTGCATCGACCCGGCGCTGGACACCGGCGCCATCGTCGCGCTGTATCAGTCCCTGGGCTTGGGCATGCACCTCGCCGCGTCGGTTGGGACCGACGGTCCCCGCCCTCAGGCCGCGCATTGGGATGCGCTGGTCTCGCGGCTGGTTGCCGCCCTGAGACCTCCCGGCGGCTGACCCCGGATCGGCCCCAGCGGGCCCCGCTACGCTGCCGCCATGGGCTACCAGTGTTTCGAGGTCGAGGAATCCCAGGGCATCGCGCACGTGCGGCTCAGCCGTGGCGACAAGGCCAATTCGATGATCCCGGCGTTCTGGTCGGAGCTGCCGGCGATCGTCGACGAGATCTCCGACGCCGGCCGGGCACGGGTAATCGTGCTCTCCGCCGAGGGGCGCCACTTCTGCTCGGGTATGGACCTCTCGGTCTTCTCCGGCGACGCCAGCCTGGAGAGCGAATCGAGCGAGATAGGGAGACGCCGGGCGAACCTGCGCCTGAGCTTGCTGCACCTGCAGCGGTCGTTCACCGCGCTGGAGGAGGCCCGGATGCCGGTGCTGGCCGCGATCCAGGGCGCCTGCGTGGGAGGCGGCGTCGATCTGGTGACGGCGGCCGACTGCCGTTACGCAACCGCCGACGCTTGGTTCTCGATCCACGAGATCAACATCGGCATGACGGCCGACGTGGGGACCCTGCAGCGCTTACCCAAGCTGATCCCGTCGGGAGTGGCCCGCGAGTACGCCTACACCGGCCGGCGGATGCCGGCCGAGCGGGCCCACCAGCTCGGACTGGTCAACGAGGTATTCGACGACCAGGAGTCGATGATGGACGCGGTGATGGCTACCGCCTCCGAGATCGCCTCGAAGTCGCCGCTGGCGATTCACGGCACCAAGGAGGCCATCAACTACAGCCGGGACCACACCGTCGAGGACTCGCTTCGTCACATCGCCCTGTGGCAGTCGGGAATGTTCCACCCCGAAGACCTCGAGGAGTCGTTCAGGGCCAACTCCGAGGGTCGCACGACCTCCTACGAGGACCTTGGCGAGATCCGCCGCGGGCTGTGAACGGGCTCCGGTCAGTCCGCCAGGGCCGGCTTGTAGCGCAGCTTGAGGTCGCCCAGGCGCACCAGCATTGAGGCGATCCAGCCGCCCAGCGCGGTGAAGTGCTTGTCGAGCTCCGCACCGTCGGACAGGCCCGCCTCGTCGAGCTCGTAGACACCTTCGTAGCTGACATCGATGGCGTGCTCGGTCGCGTCGGCGTCGTCGAGATCGTCGGCGTACAGCGACTCCACCCTGGGTCCGCCTCGCGCCAGCGACTCCCTGCCGATGTCGGGGCTGGTCGGGGGCAGGACGTCGAGGACCATGGCGGGATCGGGTGACTCGGCCAGGCACTGGGCTCGCAGCAGGATCTTGATCTCGATGCGGGGCGGCTCGGCCGAGCTCTCGCCCGCGTACCAGCGCAAGTAGGCGGCCTGGGACCACGTGGGCCACACGCAGCTCACGTCGGCGCACACTCTCGGCGGTTGCCCCTCCCCGGGCAGGGCATAGGAGTTCTCCCAGGAGACGTCGCCCGCCAGCACGTCGGTCTGGAACCGCTCCTCCCCCGCCTGCCGCTCCAGCAGCGCGTCCTCGAAGGCGTCTCGCAGAGCGCCGATGGCGTCGGTGAAGACATGGTCGAGCATGGTCAGGTCCGTTGCGGGCCGGAGGGTCCGCCGGGATGGGGCGGCGCGCTCGAGGGCGGTCCGGTGGTGCCCCGTACTACCAGTTCGGGCTTCAGCATGTGGCGGATCGGCTCGCCGGAGCCGTCCGAAAGGCGCTGGAGCAGCGTGCCGACCGCCAGACGGCCCATGGCCAGCTTCGGCTGGTTGATGGTCGTGAGCGACAGGTGGCGCAGGGCGGAGATGAAGGTGTTGTCGAAGCCGACGAGCGACACGTCACCGGGCACCGCCATGCCGGCGTCGGCTAGACGGTTGAGCGCCCCGGCCGCGAGCAGATCGTTGAAGGCGAAGATGGCGGTGGGCGGGTCTTCCTCCGCCAGCAGCGCGTCGATGACGGCCAGCGCGTCGGCCTCGTCGTCGCCCGCGGGCCGGACGTCGATGAACTCGCCGATGCCTGCGGCCCGCATGCCCGACTCGTAGCCCGCGCTGCGTTCCACGGCGGACGCGTTGCGCCCGCCGTCCATATGGACGATGCGGGTGTGGCCCAGCGCGGCCAGGTGCTCCACGGCTAGCTCTGCCCCCCGGCGGTCGTCCGTGCCCACGGTGTCGGTTCCGGGATGGACAGTGCCGCTGGCCACGATCACACACGGCGTCGCGGTGCCTATCTGAGCTATGTCGTCGTCGCCGAGGCGCGCGCCCACGAGGGCCATTCCCTCCACCCGCAGTTGAAGGAAGGTCTCGATCGCGTCGAGCTCGCGCCAGGCATCGCGATGGCCGTTGAGGATCAGCACTCTGAGGCCGTGTTCGGAGGCCTCCGCCTCGATCCCGTCCACGACGTCGCCGAAGAACGGGTTGCGGAAGTCGTCGACGAGCACCCCGATGGTGTGGGTGCGCTGCTGGGCCAGGTTGCGGGCCACGAGATTGGGCCGGTAGCCCAGCTCCCGAGCAGCTCGCAGCACGGCGCGCCGCTTCTCGTCGGAGACCTGCGGCGAGTTGTTCATGACCAGCGACACCAGGGCGCGCGACACCTTCGCCCGCTCGGCGACGTCCTCCATGGTCGGGCGGTTCATATCAGCTCCGACCTACGGCTTGACATGTCACGCACGGCACGATAGACCATTAGAGCGCTCTAATTCAAAGTAGAGCGCTCCAATCAAGCCGTGGGCGGGGGTTAGCACGGAACATGGCGACGGGAGACGCTAGGCCCAGGACAGCACGCGGGTCCGTCGCGCCCACGCCATGACGGCCGCTGTAAGCACCGCGTTACTCGACCGTGTGGCGACCGCTCCGATCAGCTGGGGCGTGTGCGAGGTGCCGGGCTGGGGATACCAGCTTCCCGTCGACCGGGTACTGGCCGAGATGGCGGCCGCGGGCTTCACTCACACCGAACTCGGCTCCTTCGGCTATCTCCCAACCGAACCGGCCGAGTTGCGCTCGACGCTCGACCGCCACGGCCTTGGCCTGCTGGGCGGGTTCGTGCCCCTGGTCCTGCACGATCGGGACCGCGCCGACGAGACACGCGCCGCGGCTCACCGCTGGGCCGAGCTCATCGGCGGCGCCGGAGGCAAGTTCTTCGTGACCTGCGCCGTGAGTCACCCGGACCACTGGCGCCAGCAGCCGCTCACCGATCACGAGTGGGCTGTGTTGTGCGATTCTCTGGCCGAGGTCGACGCATTGGCCGACTCGCACGGTTTGAAGCAGGCCTACCACTCGCACTTCGGCTCGGTGGTCGAGACCGACGCCGAACTCGCCCGGGTCCTCGAGGGATCCGAGGTCTCGCTCGTTCTGGACACCGCCCACCTCACCCTGGGCGGGACCGACGTATTGGAACTGCTGGATCGTTACGCGCACCGCGTGGGACTCGTCCACCTCAAGGATGTGGATCCCGCCCTCGGAACGCGTTTGACCGCGGGGGAGTTGACGCTCATGCAGGCCGTGCAGCGCGGCTTGTTCCCGCCCCTTGGTCGAGGAGAGGTGCCGATCACCGAGATCGTCACCCGTCTCGAAGAGTCAGGACGCGACCTCTGGTACGTCCTGGAGCAGGATGCCGCCATCGCGGAGGGAGACCTCTCCGCGGTGGCCTGGCTCAGACGCAACGCCGATCTGAGCCTCGACTTCCTGCGAGGTCTGGTGCCCGCCCGCGCGGGCAGCGGAGCAATGCACAACAACCACCGATTCCCGGAGGGATAACAACAATGTCAAGACTATTGAAGCTGCTTGCCGTGGTGCTCGCCATCACGCTCGTGGCCGCATCGTGCGGCGACGACGGCGACGATGCACCGGAGCCCGCCGCTCCGGCCGAGCCGGCCGAAGCGGCCGCCCCGGCTGATGATGAGGCCCCGGCGACCACAGCGGCCGCCGACGACGTCGTCGAGACGCAGGGCTGCGACCACACGTTCCACGTGATCACCCACGGTGACTCCGGCGTGTTCTGGTCCGTGGTCGAGGTGGCCGTTGCGGACGCCGCAGCCGCCATCGGCTGCGACGTCGTGTACTTCGGCTCCAACAACGACGCCCTGGCCCAGGCCCAGGAGATCGAGGCCGCAGTGGCGTCGGGCTCCTCGGGTATCGCCATCTCGCTGGCAGACCCGGCCGGCGTGAGCGACGCCGCCGCCGGCGTCGTGGCAGCCGGCATCCCGCTGTACACGCTCAACTCGGGCGTGAACAACTACAAGGACCTCGGCGCCGTCACCCACGTCGGCCAGACCGAGGTCGTGGCCGGCAACGGCGCGGGCGAGCGCTTCAACGCGCTGGGCGCCACCCACGTGCTGTGCGCCCGCCAGGAGCAGTCCAACGTGGCGCTCGAGGAGCGCTGCGACGGCCTGGCCGAGACGTTCAACGGCGACGTGACCTCTGAGTTCGTCGGCCTTGACGCCAACCCCGACGAGCAGCAGAACAGCATCGCGGCCATCCTCCAGGCCGATCCGTCCATCGACGGCGTCCTCGGCGTCGGCCCGAACCTGCCACTGCGGGCTCTGGCCGCGGGCGAGCAGGCCGGACGCGAACTGGTGATCGGCGGCT
>VYCM01000006.1 GCA_009843915.1 Acidimicrobiaceae bacterium
CGGCCTGGTGGCCACCGCGGGCACCGCCTACGTGCTGCTGGAACGGCTGGACTGGTTCGCGGTGCTGTGCGGCGTGCCGGTCGGGCTGTGGGCGGTGGCGCTGCTGGTGGTCAACAACCTGCGCGACATCGACGGCGACGCCGCCGCGGGCAAGCGCACGATGGCCGTTCGACTGGGGGAGCGTCGCACCCGCTTCGCCTACATGGCCGTGCTGGAGGCGTCGTACGCGGCGGCCCTGGCCGCGTCGTTCACGGGCCGGGCGGCGGCGGCCGCGGTGGTAGGGGCTCCGTTCGCGGTGGGCGCGGTGCGCACCGTGCTGCGGGGCGCGTCGGGCCCCGCCCTGATCCCGGTGCTGGGCGCCACCGCCCGAACCCAGCTCGTGTCGGGCCTGGCCATGGCAGTAGGCATCGCGGTGACTGGCTGAGCAAACTGTCGGCAATGAGCCGCGACATCATCCTCCCAGACTGAGTGCCATGAGCCGGGAAGCGGTAATCGGCCATCTTGAGGCGCTGGGCGTGCCGTACGAGGTGGTGGAGTGTGATCCCGATTTCGCCGACACCGCCCGGTTCTGCGAGCGCTACGGGTACCCGATGGACGCCTCGGCCAACGCCATCTGCGTGATCGGGAAATCCGGGGACCGGCCGATGGCGTGCTGTGTGGTCCTGGCCTCCACGAGGCTGGACGTGAACGGGGTGGTTCGACGGCGGCTCGGCACCCGCAAGGCCTCCTTCGCCGACGCGGACACCACCGTTGAACGCACCGGCATGATGATCGGCGGGGTGACGCCGTTCGGGCTGCCGGCCGGACTGCCGGTGTGGATCGACGCCCGGGTCATGGAGTGCGAGCAGGTGATCGTGGGCGGAGGCTCGCGGGACTGCAAGATCCTCTGCCCGCCCGCTTCGCTGCTGGCCGTCGAGGGCGCTGAGGTCGTCGAGGATCTGGCCAAGCAGCCGAGCGGGTAGGCCCGAGCGGTCCTCAGGCGCGGGTGGCGGTGATCAGCTGAGCGATGCCGGCGCTGAGCTTGTGGTGACGCACATCGATGAACCCGGCGGACCGCAGTCCGGCGAGCAGTTCCTCCGGAGGCGGCAGGTAGGCGACCGACTCGGGCAGGTACCGGTATGCGTCGCGGTCGGAGAGCAACCCGCCGATCAAGGGCACGACCCGGCCGAAGTACAGCCCATGGCCCCAACGCAGGACGGGATTGGTCGGCGAGTCCACCTCCAGCAGGCCGACGCGCCCGCCGGATCGCAGCACCCGGGCCAGTTCGACGAACAGCGGCGGCACAGCCGTCAGGTTGCGCAGGGCGAAGCCGCATGTCGCGCCGTCCAGCGCGCTGTCCGGAAGAGGCAACTCCAGCACGTCGGCGTTGACCAGCGGAGCGGTGTCGTCACCTGTGGGGGCGGCCCGCAGCATTCCCATCGAGAAGTCGAAGCCGGCCCGATGATGGCCGAGCCGGGCGAGTTCCCGGCAGAAGTCGCCGGTGCCGCAAGCAAGGTCGGCCACCAGCGATCCCGCAGGCAGAGCGAGCTCCCGCACCGTCCGGCGCCGCCAGGCCACGTCGAGTCGCAGCGTCATGATGCGGTTCACCATGTCGTAGCGGGGCGCGATGGCGTCGAACATGTCCCTCACGGCCCGGCGCTTGGCTGCGCCGGAGGGAAGTTCGCTCACCTACCCGCCGCGCGGTCGGCGCGGTTGCTTGGGCCAGTGCCGCTGGTAGTCGCGGCTGGTGGGGTACAACAGCAAAGCAATCAACGCAACGTCGAACAGCAGGCCGAAGGCGTCGGCCCACAACCAGCGCGGGGTGTCGGTCACAGCCAGCAGCACCAAGAGCGCGACGGGAACCACGGCCACGACCACGCCGAGCCTGTAGCCCCACCGCCGCTCGTTGGCGATGCCGAAGGCGGCCAACACCTTGCCCACCGCGATCGTCAGCGTGTAGACGCCCACCGCCCGGGCGCCGAGCATCCCGAACACCAGCGATATGCCGCCCTGGAAGTACATCAGCAACTGTGCGATGTACAGCGTCTGGGGCTGCCGGGGGTTGACCCAGACCCGCTTCTCCATGCCCCCAGTATGCAGGCTGGTTAGCCGGGTACGCGGCGATAGGCGCGGTCGGTGTGACGGTGCTCGAAGCCGATGCGGCGGTAGACGGCGTTGGCCGGATGGTTGTCGGACTCCACGTAGAGCATCCCGTCGGTCAGCCCCTGACCCGACAGCCACTCGAGGCCGGCCAGGGTCATGGACCGGCCCAGCCCCCGGCCGGCGAAGTCAGGGTCCACCGCGATCACGTAGATCTCACCCAAGGGCGGATCGTGGTCGGCGTGAACCTTGGTCCAGCAGAAGCCGGCCAGGCGGCCGTCGCGGTGGTGCAGGCGGAACCCGTCGGCGTCGAACCACGGCTCGGCCATCCGGCTCCGCACGTCGGCGGCGGTAAGCCCGCCCTGCTCGGGATGCCAGTGGAAGGCCCGGCTGTTCACCGCCACGAACTCGTCGAGGTCATCGAGCGTGACGGCCCTGGTGGGCAGCCCCGACGGCTCGGCCGGCAGCCGGCAGCGCAGCTGCCACAGGTCGCGGTAGGGCGCGAAACCGTGGCGGTGTGCGGCGTCGTCGTCGCCCGGCCCGACCTCCCTGATCCAGAGCTGGGCTCCGGCGCGGCTGTCCAACTCGGCTACCGCCTCGGCCAGGATGCCCTCAGTCTCGCCGGCGCCCCGATCCTCGTGAACCACGATCTGTGTCTCGCCGCCCGGCGTCGCGGTCCTGTTGACCTCGTACCGCACCGAGTCGAGGGTACTGCGCTACCTTCCCCCTGATGGCCCGTCCCCGAACACCCAAAGGCCGCGCCCGCCGCACCCATGAGCGCCTGGCCCGCGAGTACCCCGACGCGGTGTGCGAACTCGACCACGGCAGCGCCTTCGAGCTGCTGGTGGCCACCATCCTGTCGGCACAGGCCACCGATGTGGGCGTCAACAAGGCCACGCCCGCCCTGTTCGCTCGATTCCCGGACGCCGAGACGCTGGCCGAGGCCGAGCCGGAGGACATCCAGCCCTACATCGCCACCATCGGGCTGTTCCGCAACAAATCCAAGAGCCTGGTGGGAATGGCCCGGATGCTGGTTGACGACTACGGAGGTGACGTGCCCGGCGCCATGCGCGACCTCGTGCGCCTGCCGGGCGTGGGCCGGAAGACCGCCAACGTCATCCGCAGCGTGGCCCTGGGGCTGCCGGGCCTGCCGGTCGACACCCACGTCACCAGGCTGTCGAACCTGCTCGACCTGACCTCCGAGACCGATCCGGTGAAGATCGAGCTTGGGCTCAACCCGATGATCCCCGCAGCCGAGCGGGGAGACTTCAGCCTGCGGATGATCCTCCACGGCCGCCGGGTGTGCGTGGCCCGCCGACCCCGCTGCGAGGACTGCGTCCTCAACGACTTCTGCCCCTCCAGCACCGTCTGACGCCCCGGTAGCGTTGAGGGGTGCTTACCCGTCTCGACCTGCGGGGTGGCGGCGGACCCGTCGCTGCCCGCCTGCCACGGCCCGGGCCCGCATCCGCGGGCCCGCTGGAGGCGGTGCGGGCCATCATTTCCGAGATCCGCGAGCGGGGCGACGACGCGCTGCGGGAGCTGACCGAGCGCTTCGACGGCGTCTCACCAGCCAGCCTGACGGTCAAACCCGCCGAGATCGCCGATGCGGCCGCTCGCACGCCCGCGGCGGTGCGGGAAGCCCTGGCGGCCGCGGCGGCCAACGTGGACGCCTATCACCGCCACCAGCTGCTCGACGACGTAATCCACGAGCGGGGAGGCGTCACGGTCACCGAGCGCCACCTGGCGGTGCGCCGGGCCGGGTGCTACGTGCCCGGAGGGCGGGCCGCCTACCCGTCGACCCTGATCATGACCACGGTGCCGGCCAAGGTGGCCGGCGTCGACGAGATCGCAGTGTGCGTGCCGCCCGGCCCCGACGGCCGTATAGCCGACGTGACGCTGGCCGCCGCCGCCGCGATGGGCATCGACGAGATCCACCCGGTGGGAGGGGCCCAGGCCATTGCCGCCCTGGCCTACGGGACCGAGTCGATCGGTGCTGTCGACGTGATCGCGGGACCGGGCAATGCCTACGTGGCCCTGGCCCAGCGCGAAGTGGCCGGGGTGGTGGGGGTGCCCGCGGCATTCGCGGGACCATCGGAGGTGGTGGTGGTGGCCGACGCAAGCGCTGACGCGACCTTCGCCGCGGCCGACGTGATCCTCCAGGCCGAGCACGGGCCCGACGGGCTCGCCTGGCTGGTCACCTGGGACGAGGCGACTGCCGCCGCGGTGGAGGCCGAGGTCGTCCGGCTGGCGGCTCGAGCCGACCGTCGGGCCGAGATCGAAGCGACGCTGAGCCACTCCGGCTACAGCGTGGTGTGCTCGGGACCCGAGCAGGCCTTGGAGGTGGTCAACGAGATCGCCCCGGAGCACCTTGAGCTGTTGGTGGCCGACCCCCAGGCGCTGGCGCCGCGGGTGCGCAACGCCGGAGCGGTGTTCTGCGGGCAGTGGGCGCCGGCCTCGCTCGGCGACTACGCCGCGGGTCCCAACCACGTGCTGCCCACCGATGGAACGGCCCGGTTCGCCAGCGCGCTGGGAGTGCGCGACTTCCTCAGGAGCATGCACGTCGTGAGCGCCGACCGCGACGGGCTCGCGGGTCTGGCACCACATGTGATCGCCTTGGCAGAGGCCGAGGGGCTCACCGCTCACGCCGAGTCGGTGCGGCTGCGTCTTTCTGCAGAGACCGAGCGCCCAGGCCGCGGATCATGAGAGTCCGGCCCCGCGACGACATCGCCCTGATGGCCGGCTACCACTCGCCGCAGCTCGACGTGGCCGTCCGCCTCAACACCAACGAGAGCCCGCTGCCGCCCCCGGCGGCCTTCACCGATGCGGTGGCGGCCGCGACCCGGTCGGTGGTCTGGAACCGGTACCCGGACCGACAGGCCGCAGAGCTCAGGGCGAGGATCGCGGCCCGCCACGGTGTGACCGCCGATCAGGTCTTCGCGGCCAACGGCTCCAATGAGGTGCTCCAGTGCCTTCTTCTCGCCTACGGCGGCCCGGGCCGGAGCGCGGCGGTGTTCGAGCCGACCTACGCGCTGCACTCACATCTGGCCCGGATCACCGGCACCGCGGTCGTCGAGGGCGTGAGAGGCGACGACTTCACCCTCGAGCCCGGTGAGGCCATGGCGCTGATCGGCTCGGTCCGACCGGCGGTGACGTTCCTGTGCTCGCCCAACAACCCCTCGGGCACGGTCGAGCCCCCCTCAGTGGTGACCTCGCTGCTCGACGCGGCGGGCGCCACGGGGGGACTGCTGTGTGTGGACGAGGCCTACGCCGAATTCGCCCCCCACAGCGCGCTCGAACTCGTCGACGATGAGACGCCGGTCGTGGTGACCCGCACCTACTCCAAGACCTGGGCCATGGCCGGGGCCCGCCTGGGGTATCTGATCGGCCCGGAGTGGGTGGTGGCCGAGCTGGAGAAGGTGGCCCTGCCGTATCACCTCGACGCGCTCAAGCAGGCCGTCGGCCTAGTCGCCCTCGACTACGTCGACGAGATGCAGGCCCGGGTGGACGCCATCGTGGCCGAGCGCAACCGGCTGTCGGACCGGCTGGGCGGGCTGCCGGTGGACGTATGGCCCTCCGGTGCCAACTTCGTGCTCATGCGGCCCCGGCACCGCGGCGCCGCCGAGGTGTGGCAGCAGCTGGTCGACCGCTCGGTGCTGGTGCGGAACTGCTCGTCGTGGCCGAGGCTGGACGGCTGCCTGAGGGTGACGGTCGGCACCCCTGAAGAGGACGACCGCCTCCTGGCCGCCCTCGAGGAGATTCTGGCGTGAGCAGTCCGGCCTCGTACCCTCAAGTGGCGCGCGTCAAGGAGATTCTCGTATGAGTCGCATATCCGCACTCTCTCGATCCACCAAGGAAACCCGCATCGAAGTCAGCCTCGACCTCGACGGCGACGGCATGACCGAGACCTCCACCGGTCTGCCCTTCTTCGACCACATGCTCGACCAGCTCGGCCGCCACGGCGGGCTCGGGCTGACGGTGCGCGCCCGGGGCGACCTCGCGGTGGACGCTCACCACACGGTCGAGGACACCGGCATCATCCTGGGGGAGGCCTTCCGCGAGGCCTTGGGCGAAAAGGCCGGAGTGCGCCGCTTCGCCAGCATCACAGTTCCGCTGGACGAGGCTGCGGTGGAGGTGGTGCTCGACCTGTCGGGACGGCCGTTCCTGCACTACGACGTGGACTTTCCCGGCGAGAAGATCCTCGGCGACCCGCCCTTCGACCCGCAGCTGGCCGAAGAGTTCTGGCGGGCCTTCGCCACCGCGGCCGCCATCACGCTGCACATCGTGATGCGGCGGGGTCGCAACACCCACCACATCGTCGAAGCGTCGTTCAAGGGAGTGGCCCGGGCCATCCGCGACGCCGTGCGGGTGGAGGGCTCGACCCTGCCGTCGACGAAGGGAACGCTGTGACCGCGACCAAGCCCTCCACCAAGGGCACGCTGTGACGGGCAGGCCGCTCGTCGCCATCCTCGACTACGGCATCGGCAACTTGCACTCGGCTCAGAAGGGCTTCGAGCACGCCGGAGCAGACGCCCGGCTCACCGCGGACCTCGGTCTCATCAGGGCCGCCGACGGAGTGGTGCTCCCGGGCGTGGGCGCCTTCGCGCCCTGCATGGCCGCGCTGGGTCGCACCGGCCTGGACGACGCGGCACTCCAGGCGGTGCAGTCGGACCGGCCGTTCATGGGAATCTGCGTGGGGATGCAAGTGCTCTTCGCGGGCTCCGATGAGGCCCCGGGAGTCTCGGGACTGGGTGTGTTCGACCGCATGGTGCGCTGGATCCCGGGGCCGGTGAAGCGTCCTCAGATGCAATGGAACGTCCTCCATCGCAGTGGCGACCACCGCATGCTGACCGGTTTGGATGATCCGATCTGGGCCTACTTCGTCCACTCGCTGGCGCCGGAGATGGGAGACGCATCCGACGTTGTCGCCACGTGCGACTACGGCGGACCGGTGGTGGCTGCGGTGGCCCGCGACAACGTCTGGGCCGCTCAATTCCACCCGGAGAAGTCATCGGCCGTGGGCCTGCAGATCCTGGCCAACTTCGTGACGGCCTCGGCCGCGGCCGCAACCAACTGAGGCGTCATGCAGTTGTTCGCCGCAGTGGACATCCGCAACGGTCGCTGCGTACGGCTTCGCCAGGGCGACTACGACGCCGAGACGGTCTACGACACCGATCCGGTCGCCCGCGCCGTCGAGCTTGCGAGCCAGGGCGCGGGATGGATCCACGTCGTGGATCTCGACGGCGCCCGATCCGGGCATCCCGACAACGCCGCGGTGGTGACCGCCATCGCCGGCGCGGTCGATGTCCCAGTCCAGGCGGGCGGAGGAGTGCGGACCGCCGCCACCGCCGAGGCGTGGTTTGCGGCCGGCGTCGAGCGGGTGGTGCTGGGCACCGCTGCGCTGCGCGACCCCGAGCTGGTACGGGGTCTGGCCCGATCGCACCGGATAGCAGTCGGTCTCGACGCCCGGGCCGGCGATGTCGCCACCGACGGCTGGCTGCAGGGCTCGGGGCAGTCGGTGCTGGATGTGGCCCGCAGCTTCGCCGCCGACGGCGTGGACGCATTCGTGGTGACCGACATCAGCCGCGACGGGACTCTGGAGGGACCCGACGTCGACGGGTTGACTTCGGTGCTGGACGCGGTGTCGGTGGACGTGATCGCCTCCGGGGGCGTGGGGCAGATCGGCGACCTGACTGCACTGGCCGGGCTCGAGGGCCGCGCCGGACGCCGGTTGAGCGGTGTGATCGTGGGCACCGCGCTCTACGAGGGGCGCTTCACGGTTGCCGAGGCGGTGGCCGCGCTGGCTGGAAGCGAAACGAGTAGCTGAGATGCGAGTGGCCCGAGTCATTCCCTGCCTCGATGTGGACGCCGGCCGGGTCGTCAAAGGGGTGAACTTCGTGGACATCCGCGACGCCGGCGATCCGGTCGAGCTAGCGGCCCGCTACGACGCCGAGGGCGCCGACGAGCTGGTCTTCCTGGACATCACCGCGTCGTCGGACCGACGCGACACCACCGTGGCCATGGCCCGGGCGGTGGCCGACGAGGTGTTCATCCCGTTCACCATCGGCGGTGGCATCCGAACCCTCGACGACGCCCGGCTCCTGCTGCGGGCAGGAGCCGACAAGGTGAGCGTCAACACTGCGGCGGTGCGCCGGCCCGAGCTGGTGAGCGAGATCAGCCGGGAGTTCGGCGCCCAGTGCTGTGTAGTAGCCATCGACGCCCGCAGCTCAAGCGAGGCACCCAGCGGCTACGAGGTCTTCACCCACGGCGGACGCACCCGGACCGGCATCGACTGCCTGGAGTGGGTGGCCGAAGTGGAGCGACTCGGAGCCGGTGAGATCCTGCTCACCTCCATGGACCGCGACGGCACCAGAGAAGGCTTCGAGCTGAAGTTGACGTCCAAGGTTGCGACCGCGGTGGGTATCCCGGTGATCGCCAGCGGGGGAGTGGGCAGCTTGGACCATTTGGTGGAGGGAGTCACCGAGGGCAAGGCCGACGCAGTGCTGGCCGCCAGCATCTTCCATTACGGAGAGCACACAATCGCCGAGGCCAAGACCCGCATGGCCCAAGCCGGAATCCCAGTCCGCCCCACATGAACGCGACCCGCCAGGCCGGGGGGTGGCGGCGAGTCAGATGACCGACGAGTAGGGCGAAGCCCGTGTCGGTCATCCGACTCGACGACAGGACCCGCCGGCCGGAAACACCGCTAGAGAGGGGCAGAATGCCCGCCGCCACGAAGGACGGCCAGCGAGACGCCCCTTCCCTAGCCGCAATAGCCGCACTAGTCTCGCTGCCGCGCCAATGCCCCGATCGCTGACGCCCGGAGGTCGCCTTTGACCGTCGCTGACACGTACCGCCTGTCCTCCCGGTACACCGACGACTCAGGAACGGTGTTCATGACGGGCCTCCAGGCGCTGGCCCGGCTCCCGATCGAGCAGCTTCGGGCCGACCGGCTCGCGGGGCTGGACACCGCCGCGTTCATCAGCGGCTATCCGGGTTCGCCCGTCGGCGGCTACGACGGCGACGTGGGCAGGGCGATCGAGCAGGCCCCCGATCTTCCCATTGTGCTGGCTCCTGCCCTCAACGAGGAGCAGGCGGCCACCGCGGTGATGGGATCCCAGTTGGCCTCGCTTCGCCCCGACTCCCGTTATGACGGCGTTCTTGGCATCTTCTACGGCAAGGCACCCGGCGTGGACCGCGCCTCCGACGCACTTCGCCACGCTGTGTTCGCCGGCACGGACCCCCGCGGCGGTGCGGTGGTGATCGCGGGCGACGACCCGGCGGCCAAGAGTTCGACCATCCCGTCGTCGTCGGCGGGAACCCTCGCCGACAAGC
>VYCM01000112.1 GCA_009843915.1 Acidimicrobiaceae bacterium
CCCGGATTCCGCCCCCCGCCGGCCCACCCTGCAACTCGTTGGCGGCAGCGCGGCCGGCCGCAATACGGCCACCACCGAGCGCAACGGAGCACCCCGATGAGCACCTCGGGATGGATCATCTGTGCTGGCGGCTCGCTGGTGCTCGCCATCATGCTGTGGCCGGCCGACGGGACGCGCTGGTCGTTGCGGGCGAGGGCGGGTCGGCGCCGCCGGGCTCGTATCCCGGCCGAGCTTCCCGCTGCAGCCGCGGCCGGAAGCGCCATGATCGCCCTTGACCTGGCCGCCGGCCACGCGGCCGCGGCCGCGATCGGCGCGGTGGTGTGCACATCGGCGACGAAGGTGCTGGTGTCGTCGAGGCGGCGGGTCGCCACCGCCGAGGGGGTGGCCCGATTCGCGAGCGTGCTGGCCAACCAGGCGGCGGTCGCGGTGACCGCCTCCGACGCGGTCGCCCGGGCCGCACCGCTCGTGAGCGGACCCGTGGGCGCGGCGGCGGTAGCGATGGCCGCCGACTGCGAGAGCCTCGGGGTGGACATTGCGGCCGAGCGGTTCGCGGCCCGGGTGCCTTCCGCGGTGGCCGCTTCCCTGGCCGATCTGGTAGCCGTCTCGGCCGAGGGCGGCGGGCGCTGGGCGGAGACCGTGACTGTGCTCGAGGCGGAGGCCTCCCAGACCGCAGCTACGGCCCGGCTGTTCCACGGCCGTGTCGCAGTGGCCATGCCCACGCTGGCCCTCGTGGTGCTGCTCGGAGCCGGGCTCGTTGCCGGGGCCGGACAAGTCGCCACCGATGTCGGGGCGTGGCTGGCCGGCGCCCAGGGAGCCGCTCTGCTGCTGGCCGGAGCGATCGTGATGGCGGCGTTGAGCACCCGAGTCCTGCTGCCCGCCCGGTCGGCCGCTGGACACAAGGGACTGCAATGACATGGCCCGGCGCCCACGCGGGTCTGGGGTTGGCCCCCCGCGCCGCTCCGCCAGCCGTGTCCGGCGGTTCGCGATGATCTGGCTCACGGCCATGTCCGGTGCGGGAGCGGCGCTGCGACTCGTGCTTACCGGCCCGCCCCGAATGGCCAACACCGTCGAGCTCGCAGCCGCGGGCTGGCCGCCGGCGAGGCTGCGCGCCGCGTCGGTGACAGCCACGCCGCTGATCGCGGGCGTGATCTTTGTGGCCGGGTCGCTGCTGTCGGGCTTCCGGTCCGGCGCCATGGCGGCGGTGGCCGTGTCGTTGTGGGTGCCGGTGGTTCTGGCGCCGTTGCTGCGCCGGGTCGTGCTGTCGGGCTTCCGGGCCCGGCGTGACGCCGCCCTGCTCGAGTGGCTGCGCCGCATCCGTCTGTTCGTGGCCGCGGGCCGCCCCATCAACGACGCCGCGGTCGAAGCGGCCGAGCGGGTGGAGGCGCCAGCCTTCGCGCCCGTCGCCACCAGCATCAACCTGGCCCTCGCGTCGGGACGCGACCCTCTCGGCGCCGCGTCGGCGCATTTCGCCGGATCGGCGGCCGAGACGCTGGTCGGCACCCTGGCTGCAGCCGAGCGGGGCGGCGCGGCCGCCACCGGCCTGATCGACCGGCTCATCGCCCAGGCCGTGCAGGCCCTGGAGGATCAGCGCCGGGTCCGCATCGAGGCGCTGGGACGGTCCGTGGCCGGCACCGGCACCCTCGTTGCCGTCACGGCCAGCGCGGTTGTGGTGATCGCGCTGCTGGCGAGCATCCAAATCGGCGTGTGAGCCCTCGCTCTTCGCCCTTCCCGACAGTCACTCAAACCTCGTGAAGGAGACAAGCCTCATGGACTCACCCGTCGCCAAGATCATCATGCTCGCCGCCACCATCGCCATCACCGCCGCAGTGGTCCTGTTCACCTGGCAGGTAGTGGGCAACAACACCCCTGATACCAAGAAGAACCCCGACACCGACAAGACCCAGATCAAGCATGAGAACCTGTGCAACGCTGTCAGCGGCACGTGGGACGGCACCGCCAAGACGTGCTCGTAGCCGCATCGCTCCTATCGAGAGTGTGGCCGGGTACTGGCGATGGACACCGCCTTCGCGGCGCTGCGCACCACCGCGATGATCTTCGTGGTAGTGGCGATCAGCTTCGGCGTCTACCTCCACCAGATGGCCCGCATTACCGCCTCCACCGCCGCAGTGGCCGCGGCCACTGCGGCTGCTCAGACCCTCGACGACACCGGCTGGGACTGCAGCACCTCACACACCATTTGGGCCGAAGCCGAGGAGGCCGCCGCCCAGGCCGCGGCGACCCGCACCGGAGCCCGCTCGGCCGCCACGGCCACCGGCTACACCCTCACCGCCGAGCCGTCGTGCACGGTGGTGGCCACTGTCACCGTGGGCGCGGCCGGTGTCCGCAGCTGGCTGGAAGCCACCGCGATGGCCTGCCGGCCTTCACGAGCCGCCGACGCCACCGGCTGGGCGGTCGCGCCGCTGTGCTAGTCGAACCCGCTCATAGGTGGGGCCTCAATGTGGATGAGGCAGCGGCACTGGCAGTAGGGCCGACCGATGGATGAGGCGGTGGCGCTGGTCGTCGCCGCTCCGGTGGTCGCGCTCGCGCTGTGGGCGGTGGCCTTCGTCGGAGGCTTCGCCAATGGCCAGGCCCGTGCGGCCGTCGCGGCCGAGCTGGCGGCCCAGGCTGCGGTGCAGGCGGGCGGTCCCGAAGCAGCCGACTCCGCTGAGCGGGTTGCACTCGGGGCGACGCTCTCCGCTTGCGTCCGGACCAGCGCGACCCTCGCCCAAGCCGATACCGGCCAGTCGGCCACAGTCACCGTCGTCTGTGAGGCGCCGGGCCCGCTGCCGGGCAACCGGGCGTGCTTCACCGGCTACGCCCAGTCTCGGCCGGCCGCATCGGCGCACGTGCGGGTCGCCTGCCCGGCACCGTAAGGGTCCCGGATGACCGTCCCGGTGCTGGTGCTGATGCTGGCCGCGATGATCACCGCCATGACCGTCTCGCTGCGCGACCATGCGGCCCACGCTGCGGCCGCCGACCTGGCCGAGATCCGGGCCGAGCACGCCGCAGCCGCGTTCGTGGCCAGCTGCATCACCCACGAGGGATGCGCCCCACCCGAGGGTGACGGCACAAGGGCGTGCGCGGCGGCCGACGCCGGAGTGATAGTGACCGCGCGGGTGGCCTGGACGCCCGTTCTCTGGAAGAGCCTGACGCCCGCGACCGCCGACCGGGTGGTCGCCTACGACGAAGGGCTGGGCACCGGCCTCAAGGCCCGCGCTGCCGCAGCCCTCGACCCCTGCTGACCCGAGTGCGCCGGGCCCAGTCCTCCGCACTCTCCCGACACCGCTATGCCATCGCGATGTCGCGGTTCTACCGTCTGGCCGCGACGATGCAGGAGGGGCGTTACTGCGATTGGGCTGATTGCTGTCCGCTGCGGTCTGCTGCGATAGCCGCGTTGAGTCCGAAGATGACCGCCATGCCGCCTGCGAACAGCACAGGCTGGTAGATGGGGTCGCCTGCGATCGTCAGCCATATGGCCGCCAGCGCCGGCGACGCGTAGAGCAGGCTGTTGACGCGCGTGTCGGCGGTGACGATGTTGCCTGCCCGATGCAGCAGGCGGGCGCAACCCATGATCAGTCCGGACAGTGCCCCGAAGGCCGCCGAGCGGGTGGCGCCCAATCCGCCGAAGGCGAACGTCAGCCCGACCGCGGCCGCGATCGGAATGCTGACGGCCGAGGCGGCGAACGTGGACCACCAGAGGTTGACGCCGTACTCCTTGACGGACGCAGCCCTGCGTCCAGCGCGCCGAGCCAGGGCGCTGCGGTCGCCGTAGATGATCCCCGCCGATGGCCGCACGGCGTATGTCGCCGTGGTCAGCACCCCCAGCACCAACCCGACTGCCGTGTTCTGCCATGAACCCCCTTCGAGTTGGCCGGGGGCGGTCTGACTCCAAATGACAGCGGCCACCGCGATCGGCAGTCCGCACATCATGCTGGCGCTGCGGGTCGAGATGCTCCTGCTGCTGCCGCTCCAGCGCGCGATCAGAAGGGACTGGGGCACGACGTCCAGGCCGTCCGAGAAGCAGGACAGCACCACGAGCGGCAGCAGGGCCGCCGTGCCGGCATACAGCAGGACATTGGGTGCCGTGATCAGCAGCAGCGCCAAGAGCACGCCCGGACGCGGGCCCGCCGGCCCGACGGGAGGCAGCGCCACGAGTCGTGCTGGACGCATCGCCTCGAGCGGCCCCACTCCTAGCGCGGGCCTAGCCGTCACGGCCAGCGCTACCAGCAGCATCGTCGCGCAAGCAGACTCCATGAGCGTGCCCAAGACGAGGACGGAGAAGCCCTCGCCCGCGAACCTGATCGGCAGCGGGATCAGCGAGTAGGCGACGGCCGCCCCCGCGATGCACGCCGCACCGAGCGCATTCCGGCGACGCGGCTGCATCAGGACGCGAAACCCACGGAGCGCTGGGCCGGCTCGACGCTGATCTGTTGACCCTAGCCCAACCAGTTGCGGCCACGGCTCAAGCCCACAGTCGCCATCCAGCGCTCTAGACCAGCGACCCAACCCGCTGAGCGGCCTGCCTCAGATAACCTCATCCACGTCCCCCAACTAACCCGGCCGCCCAACGAGCCGCATAACGCGCCAAATGTCGTTCCATCCCGCCCGAGTAGCTCAGTTCGGCAGAGCAGCTGTCTTGTAAACAGCAGGTCGCAGGTTCGATTCCTGTCTCGGGCTCAGAAGACAGGCCTAGTTTCCTGAACGAGTTCCGTGAACCGTGGTCCAACGGTGGAACTCGTTCTGTGTTCTTGTGACGAAGAGAAGGAGATCATCATGCCGCGGAAGAAGCTTGCAATCGATGAGGCGACCCGTTCGAAGGACCTCGCCGGCAAGACCTACATCGTCACCGGCGCGAACTCCGGCGTCGGCCTCGAGACCACCCGCCAGCTCGTGAAGCAGGTGGGCCATGTGGTCATGGCCTGCCGCCGGACCGAGGCCGCGGAGGAGGCGGCTCGGAGCTTCGCCGGCCTCCGCGGAACGTATGAGGTCATGCGGCTCGACCTCGCTGACCTCCAGTCGGTTCGCGAGTTCGTCGCCGCATTCACCGCCAAGCACGACCGCCTCGACGGGCTCGCGTGCAACGCCGGCATGGTGAACATGAGCGGTGACCTCCAGTGCACCAAGGACGGATTCGAGTCGACCATCGGAGTGAGCTACTTCGGCCACTTCCTGCTGACCGAACTCCTCCTCGACACACTCCGGGCGACCGCGCCCTCGCGAATGGCGATCGTGTCGTCGGTCGTCCACGCCGGAAGCCCCAAGAACCGGCCGCAGCTGGTACTCGACGACCTCAACTACGAGCGGCGCGACTTCAGCAACATGCGCGCCTACTGCGAGGCGAAGGTGGCGACGGTCCTATACGCCAAGGAACTCGCCGAACGGCTGGCGGGCACCGGCGTCTCGACATTCTCCCTCCACCCCGGATGGGCCCGTTCCAACTTCGGGTCAGGCGGCAGCCTGCCGATGCGTATCGTCATGGCGATCATGCGCCCCTTGACCCGGTGGGTGTCCGACAGCAGCGAGGAGTCGGCCCAGACCACACTCCACTGCCTCTTGTCCGACGACGCCCCCCGGCACTCCGGCGCCTACTTCAGCCAGTGGAGCATCCTCTACCGCGACAAGGAGTGCCGGGCCGGTGGCTGGCCCATGGAGACCCCGAACCCGAACGCCAAGAACATGGACACCGCCCGGCGGCTCGTCGCCACCAGCTACGACCTCGTCGGGCTGGACAAGCCCTCATGACCTAGCCGGGATCACGGACTATCGAATGGCCCAGTTGAAGGGGGCTCACCCCGCGGCTGGGATGCGGGTCACGCTGGCACCGTCGATAGCAAGGCCGCGGCGAAGGCGGACGCGGTCGCTTCCAGGGGCACTCTGCCGTTCGGGATGACCTCGACTCGCGACGCGTTCAAGTGCAGCTGCAGGACTGCTGTGTGCGGACTGGCGAAGGGATCGGCGCTGTGTTCGACGAGCGTCACGGGGCAGCGGACCCGCTCGGCGGCGTTCTCCATCCGGTACCGTCCCACAGCTCGATGGCCCGCGGCAGGGTCGTCCGCTCGAAGGGCGTCGCTGACGAACCGGGTCAGCTGATCGGTGCTGCCGCCATAGAAGGGCGCTCGCTGGTTCCACAGGTCCAGCAGATGTGAGCCGTCCGACCGGGGCTTCACGGTGTCGATCGGCTGCTTGCCGGCCCGACGCGCCCGCTCGGTGCCATCGATCCACGGCGTCGATGACAGGACCAGGCGATTGACGAGGTGAGGATGGCGGGCCGCCAGCTCGACGGCCACTACCCCGCCGGTGTGATGGCCGCACACCGGCATCGGGCTGCGGCCCGACTGCTCGATGACGGCTGCAGCCGCGGCGGCGTAGTTCTCGATCGACGGTCCGTCCGGATGCTGGTCGGAGGATCCCATGCCTGGGAGGTCCATCGCGATCATGTGGAGGCGGTCTTCCAGCGCGATCATCACCTCGCGGAACTCGTCCCAGCTTCTCGGAGTCTGGTGGAGCAGCAGCACGCTCGGGCCCCGGCCCGCCTCCGCCAGGTGGATCCGACCTGACGGTCCGTCGATGTAGCGCCTGACGATGCTCATCGCCTACGGGTGCGATGCGATGAAGTCGATGCTGAGGCGGTTGTACTCCTCGGCGTGCTCGTGCTGGGGCCAGTGCCCGCAGTTGTTGAAGATCTTCAGCTCGGATCCCTCGACAAGCTCGTGCATCCTCTGGGCCTCGGGCACGTCGCCGAAGGGGTTCTGACTGCCCCAGACGATCAGCGTGGGAGCGGCGATGCGTTGCAGGCGCTCGGGTCGCATCAGGTTGCGCTGACGGACGTCCATCTCTTGCAGGCACAGCAGGTTGTGGAGGTTCTGCTGGAACTCGGGCTGGTGGTAGATGCGGTAGCGGATCTCGACCAGCTCCTCCGAGACGTCCCGCTCGCCGTCGTGCATCAGCAGATGCAGGCGGTCACGGGTCAGCGACATGTCCTCGTCGAGTGCGGCTCTGGTCGTGGTGGCCTTGATCCGTTCCATCACCTCAGGATTGGCCTTGGTGCCTCCCGCCGCCACGAGCTGAAGAGTCTGGACCCGATCGGGCTGCTCGCTGGCCAGCCATCCGGCTGTCCATCCGCCGAGCGACTCACCGACGAGATGGGCTCGAGCGATGCCCATCGCGTCCAGATAACCGACCAGGTGTTCCACGTACCGGGGGATCTCGTAGGGGTAGTCGGGCTTTGCCGTGTACCCGTGGCCGAGAGCGTCGATGGCGTGGCAGCGCAGACCCGCGGAGACATGGGGCACGAAGTTGCGGGAGAAGGCCTCCAGGTGGCCGCTGGTCCCGTGGAGGAACACCACGTCGGGGCCGTCACCCGCGATAAGCGCCCTCGTCGGCACGCCGGCGGCTTCGACGGTCCTCACGTCGAAGTCGATGCCTGTCAGATCAGTCCAAACGGTCACGGTCGTCCTCCTGTTCGCTCGAGGGATCGTCGGGTGTGAAGACGGCGACGGCCATGCCGGTGAGCCATTCCGGCACGGCCGAATAGGACAGAACGTCGCCTGTGGCCGAGCCGACCGCGGCTCGCATGGCCAGCCACGCTCTGATCTCATTGCCGCCGTTGCCGGCTGCGGCTACGAGTGCTCGGTTGTCGAGCTGCTGGGCGAACGCCTCGTGTTCGCCGGCGACCAGGCGGTCCAGGAACGCCTGGTCGAAGTCGCTGTTGATGACCGCGGGCGAGTCGAGGATGATCCGGCGCCGGCGCGACTCGTTGGTGGACCAGCCGGTGCGGGCTTGCCGCCACGACTCGACGAGGAACCGGTCGTCGTCGGTGCTGGGGCTCGACCATTTGGGGAAGGGCAGGGTGTGGCTGAGGCCGCCGGTGCCGATCACCGCCACTCGCCTGTCGCCCGCCAGCGCGTGGGCGGCAGACCCGAGCGCGTGTCCGAACCGGCAGGTCCTGAGCAGGGTCGGCAGTGGCGGTGCGAAGACGTTGATGACGACGGCCACCACGGGAACGCCTTCGGGCAACAGGTACTGGATGGCGTGGCTGATGCCGTGGTCCACCATTAACTCGGTGGAGAAGGCCATGTCGATTCCACCTTCGACGAGCCGCTCGCAGAGTCGCAGCGCGGCTGGCGGGTCGGTGGTCTGAGGACCGGCCGGAGTGCCGTGCTCGCCCGCGCCGATCAGGTCCCCCACCCCGATCGTGAAGGCGGGCATGAGGTCCAAGCCCGTGCCTCTGAAGTGGTTGGAGCCGACGATCACCGCGAGGTCTGGGGCCCGATGTTCGAGACGCGCGCGGGCGTCGTGCAGAGCGTTGCGGAATCGACAGGCCCGGTCGAGGTGGGCCACCTCGTCCCAGCGGGTGTTCATGAGGGTGGTGTGCGACGCGCCCACACCGAGCACGACCCGGCTCATGTGTCACCTCCGAAGTAGCCGAAGACGGTCCGTATGAGGAGGCGCGACAGGGCGACCTGGTCGCTGGGCGCGACCGCGTTCATGCCGTACTGGAAGTCGACGTCAACGCCGGGCTTGGCGACCTTGGGAAGGCCGACCCGCGCCGTGGGGATGCCGCTGGCGCGGAGGATGTTGGCGTCCGTGGCACCGGACAGGCCCCGTATCGGCTGGTGCAGCCGGCCGGTCTCGGCCTCCCAGGACTTGACAGCCGCCTGCACGACCGGCTCCGAGGGATCGGTGCAGGTGCCATCGATCGCGACCGTGCGCGTCACGGTGGCGTCGATGCCGGCGGCAGCCGCTCGCCGGCCGACGCGTTCTGCCAGGGCCCGCTCGGCCGAGTCGGCGTCGATTCCGGGAGGGATCCGCAGATCGACGGTGAACTCGCATGTGCACCCGGTGAACGCGGCCGCGGAAGGGTCTCCCCCTCGGACCGCGGCCACGATGCCCTGCGGCCGGTTGAACTCATCGGATCGAAACTCGGCCCATTCTTCGATCCAGGACTCCACATCGAGGATCAGGTCGGCCGCGTCGGCGATTGCGCTGCGGTAGGCGAGCAGGTGGCGGCTGCCGGCATAGGTGTGGATGCCCGACACCCGCACGGTGAACCAGGCCAGGCCGACCTCGCTCCACGACACCGCCCAGCCGGACTTGGCGATCACGGCCGCTTCCGGGCGAACGGTGCCGACGAGCGCCTCGCACCCCGCGCCGTGGCCGTCCCGCAGGTGCGGCGCACGCCGGTTCACCGGCATGCCCAGGCATCCGAAGCCGGCGATGACCCGTCCCGGCAGGTCGGCTCCGGCGGACAAGAGCGCTTCGACCGCCATGAGCACACATGCGGCATGGCCCTTGGGGTTCTGAGCACCCAGGCCGACCATCCAGCCGTGCTCTTGACGGGCTTCAGGCTCCATGTCGGGTCGGGCCTCCGGGCTGGCCCAAGGGAGGCCCAGATCCGGATCCCCCGCGGTGAGCGTGTCGATCGGCGAGTACAGCAGCAGCGACGGGCCGCACCCGTCCGATCCCAGGACGCCCCAGGAGTTGGCCGCATTGGCATCGAGCCACTGGGTGCGGCCCTGCATGCCGACCGCGTTGAGCGACTCCGCTATCTGCGCGGCTAGGGCACCTTCTTCGCCCGTCGGCGAAGGCGTGGCGACGAGCATCCCGGTGAGCTCGCGCAGCCGGGACGCCGACACCCGGGCGAGGGCGTCGTCGAGCGCGCTCATGGCTGCGATGGCGGTCGCACGGATCCGATCCAGGTGCCGGTGGTCCTGGTGAGGAGACGCACGAACAGCCGCCTCAGGAACGACAGGGGGTTCATGACGCGTCGGTG
This sequence comes from Acidimicrobiaceae bacterium, assembly GCA_009843915.1. Lineage (GTDB taxonomy): Bacteria > Actinomycetota > Acidimicrobiia > Acidimicrobiales > Aldehydirespiratoraceae > Aldehydirespirator. The sequence continues at coordinate 9,773 of VYCM01000112.1, forward strand.
ACACCCGGCCGATCGGCCTGGTCAAGGAAGCCGGCGACCACTGAGTGGAAGTGCTGGGGGCGCTCCTCCTGGAGATGGTGAGACGCCTTGTCCATCACGTAGAGCTGGCCGTGCTCGATCATGCTGGCCAGCATCAGCGGGTAGTCGGGAGTGAGGAAGGCGTCGTGCATGCCCCAGGCGAACAGCACCGGGCAGCGGATGGCGCCCAGTTCGGCGGTGAGGTCCTGCCACTCGCCCCTGGGGCTGTCGCTGCGGGCGGCGAGGCTCATCTCCTCGGGATCGATGGACTGCCGGTAGCGGCGCTCGACGGTCTCGTCGGGGATGGCGTCGGGGTCGTACCACTCCAGTGCCGCCATCAGCGCCCGCATCTTGGCCTCGGTGGGGCCCTCGCCACCGAAGTAGGCATCGCGAGCTCTCCGACCCCTTCGGCCACCTTCGGGCAGCGGCGCCAGCGGGCCCCTGAACACCGGCATCGACCCGGTCACGACCAGCGACCGGACGTTGTGCTGGTACTTGGCGGCCAGATTCAAGGCGATGGAACCGCCCCAGGAGTTGCACACGAAGTCGGCCCGCGGCACGCCCAGCGCAGCCAGCAGGTCCGAGATGGTGCGGGCGTGGAAGTCCCACATGGGGCCACGGATGGTGCGCTTGTCCGACTGGCCGTACTGGAGCAGGTCCACGAGGTGACAGACCCGGTCAGCCGCGAACAGCGGGGCCACCGCTCCGAAGTCGGTCCAGGCGGTGCAGCCCGGCCCGCCGCCATGCAGGAACACGGTCGGCGGCCCGGCGTCGCCCAGGGTGATCACGTGGTATGCAACGCCTCCGGCGTCGACCATGCGGCCCGCGGGCTCAGGCCCGATCGGCTCAGGTCCGATCACAGCCGGCCGCCTCCTCCACCAGTCGGCGCCATTCGATCAGCGAGATGTCGGGCCGGTAGAGCCGCTCAGGCGGGGCGTCGGTCTCGGCCACCATCCAATGGTCCTGGCGGGAGAACTGGCCGTGGAACAGCCACCGGATCCCGGCCAGGTACTTGAAGTAGAACAAGGCCCCGGCCAGGCCGGTCTTGAACTGGACCATGACACCCACGTACTTGGTGCGCCCGGCCTCGATCGGGACGTAGAACTCGTAGTGAATGAACTGCGGGTAGGCGATCCGGAGCATCCCCGGAACGGCTAGTGAGGCGAAGCCGGGGAATTCCTGGGACAGGATGTAGGGGTCGTTGCGCTTGGCCCCTCCGGTGTTGCCGAGCATCGAGCCCTGGCGCTGCTTGGGCTTGATCTTCCACCAGCGGTCGTTGGACCAGGTGCCGAGGTCACCGAAGTCGGCTTCCCAGTAGCGCTCGTCCTCCACTCGATAGAGCCACCGTCCGTGACGCTCGATGTGGATCCTGTTCCAGGTGGGCATGACCTTGAACGTCCTCCACAACGATGTCCGGTGCAGGTACTTGGCGTGGCCCTCGTCGAACCCGTTCTCGGCGAACAGGCGCCAGTCGCCGCCGCGGTCCTCGATACGTCCACCGACCGCGTAGGGCGGCGGGTCGGCCAGCTCCTCCGGAAGTTGCTCAGTGAGCGGGTGGGGCTCGGCGTCGCCCACGAACACCCAGACGAGCCCCACGGCTTCGGCCGTCGGGTAGGTGCGCACCGCGGCCTTGCCGCACATGGGTGAGTCGGGACCGTCGGTGATCACCGCCACGAGCTCGCCGTCGCTCAGCCGGTAGGTCCATCCGTGGTAGGGGCACGAGACGGTTCCGGGAAACTCCTGCGTGCCCTGGCTGAGCTTGACGCCTCGGTGAAGGCAGCGGTCGTGCAGCGCGTGCACCGATCCGGAGGGGCCGCGCTGCAACACGATGTCGTGCCCGCAGACCCGCCGGGCCACGGGCGAGTCGGAGACCTCGTTGGCCCACAGGACCGGGTACCAGTAGCCCTCCAGGCCCGATGCCGCCGCGTCGTAGGCGGGCCAGGTCGACCAGTCGGAGCGGCCCGTGGATCTCTTGGCCTCCTCGGGGCTTCGCCGGGCCACTGCCATCGGTAGGGCGCGATCCGGCTACAGGCGAGGAGCCTGCGCGTGGTGGTCGGTCATGCACTGGAAGGCTTCGCCGACCGCCGCCAGGGTGCGGTCGGCGAAGGGCCGCCCGATGATCTGGAAGCCGATCGGCATCCCGTCGCCGGCGAATCCCCCGGGAAGAGCGATCGCCGGCAGTCCCGCCGCGTTGACCGGGAACGTGAACTGCGTCGTCGCGGGGATCAGCGGCACACCGCCGAGTTCGACCGCGCCGTGGTCGAGCACCTGGTTGGGATTGACGGGGGCGACGATCAGATCGACGCCCTGTTCGTCGAACACGTCGAGATAAGCGCGCTCGAACGACATCCGCTTGGCCTGGGCGGCAGCCAACGCGGTGCCCGGGATAGCCGCTCCGGAATCCATTATCGCCCGGGGCTCCTCGCCGATCAGATCGTTGCTGGAGGACCGCAGTTCCCCCAAGAGGGCAGCCGACTCGGCGAACACGATGGCGGCACCCGCGTCGAAGTGCTCGGCGGTGTGGGGCACCCGCACGGTGCGCACCTCGGCCACGACGGACCCGAGCACGTCGACGGCCTCCTCCATCACCGCCCGCACCTCGGGATCGGTCTCGAACCCGTCGAAGAAGCCCTCATCGGGCACTCCCAGCACCAGGGCTTCGGGCGCTTCGCCAGGCGCGAGCGCGGTCTCGGCCGAGTACGGATCCAGCCGGGAGAAGCCGGCCATGACGTCGAGCAGCACCCCGCAGTCGGCGGCCGTGCGGGCCATCGGGCCAACCGTGTCGTAGGTCCAGGAGATGAGATGGACGCCGTCTCGTGGAACTGCGCCCCTGGTGGTCTTGATGCCGGTCGTGCCACAGCAGTTCGACGGGATCCGCACCGACCCCCCGGTGTCGGTTCCCAGCGCGCCGAACACCTGCCGGGCAGCGACGCTTGCCGCGCTTCCCCCCGACGATCCGCCCGTCATCCGCTGGGGGTTCCACGGGTTGCGCGACGCCGGGCACGACACGCCGTAGGCCAGTTCATGGGTGTTGGTCTTTCCCACAATGACCGCTCCGGCGCTGCGCAGGCGGCTGACCACGGTCGCGTCGGCGTCCGGCGTGAACCCCTTGAGCGCTTCGCAGTTGGCCTCCGTGGCAACCCCCTGAGTGAAGAAGAGATCCTTGAGCGCGACCGGGACTCCGTGAAGGGGGCCACCAGCCTCGCCCCGGTCGAGACTGGCCGCATCTGCTCGGGCCGCGTCGGCCTGGACCGACGCGAACGCCCCGACCGCCGCGTCGGTCTGCTCTATCCGGGCCAGGGATGCCTCCAGCAGTTCAGAGGCGGTCACTGCCTTGGACCTCACCGCTTCGGCCGCCTCGATGAGGCTCATCTGTGTCAGGTCGGTCATGGGTTTCCTTCCTTTCTTCGTGCTGCTTCCTCAGATCAACAACCGCCGGGCGACTCGCGCCGCCAGGTCGGGGTCGGCGGCCGGTCCGCTGTCGACGACCTCGCCCTTCTCGAGGACGATGAAGCGGTCGGCGAGCCGCTTGGCCAGCTCGAGGTGCTGCTCGATGAGAAGCACTCCCCGCCCCGCATCTCTCGCCGATTCGATGTGATCGCCCAGCAGGGCGACGTTGGAGGGCTGCAACCCCTCGGTGGGCTCGTCCATAACCAGCAGCGACGCGTCCGTAGCCAGCGCGATCGCGGCAGCCAGCATCTTCTGCTCGCCGCCCGACAGTGTTCCCGTCCTCTGGGAGCCCCGTCCCGACAGAGCAGGACCGAACGCGTCGAGCACCCGATCATGGCTCTCGGAACCGAAGCCGCTGAGGCGAAGGTTGTCGCTGACCGTGAGCGCGCCGAACAGGGCCCGCTCCTGGAACGTGGCGCGCAGACCGGCCCGCACCCGCCGCGAGGGCGGCATCCGCGTGATGTCGACACCGTCGAGGTGCAGAGCGCCTCCGGTAGAGCGCAGCACACCGAGGACGGTCTTCACCAGCGTGGTCTTGCCCGCGCCGTTGCGGCCCACCAGCGCGACGATCTCGCCGCTCGACACGGTGAGGCTCACGCCGTGAAGCACCGGCACTGTGCCGTAGCCGGAGCGCAAGTCGGTGGCTTCGAGACGCATCAGCGGTCGACTCCCCCGTACACGGCCACCACCTCGGGGGCGTTCTCGACCTCGGCCACGGTTCCGTCGGCCAGCAGCGAGCCCCTAGCCAGCACGGTCACCCGGTCCGCAACTGCCCGGATGAACGCCATGTCGTGCTCGACGATCAGCACCGGCAGCCGGTATTCGGTATGCACCTCCCGCAGGAGCTCGGCCGCCGCGAGGCTCTCCGCCGCCGTCATGCCGGCGGTCGGCTCATCGAGCAGCAAGACGCGGCAATGCCCCGCCATCGCCATGGCGGTCTCCAGCCACTGCTTGTCGCCGTGGGAGAGCCCCCCGGCACCGGAGCCGGCCCGTGCGTCGAGTCCGGTGCGCTCCAGTATCCGCAGCGATGCCGGTGGCACCCGGGCCTCCCAGGCGGCGAAGGTCAGTCGCCAGGGCGAAGGGTCGGCTCCCCAGGCCGCCACCGCGATGTTCTCGGCCACCGACAGCGAACCGATGACCTGGGGTGACTGGAACTTGCGACTCACACCGTGGCGGGCGAACTCCCAGGCCTTCAGGCCCGTGCAGTCCCGGTCGAGCATGATTACCGAGCCGTCTTGGCAGTCCTGCTGGCCGCAGAGGACGTCGAGGAGGGTGGACTTGCCTGCGCCGTTGGGGCCGATCAGGCAGCGCAGTTCCGGTTCGTCCATGGTGAGGGTGACGCCGTCGAGGACCTTGAAGAACCCGAAGGACTTGTCCACGCCGGTGGCCTCGAACACCGCTGAACCGTTGCCGGCAGCGGCGGCGGGGTCGGTGGCCAGCAGCGGAAGGTCGCGGCTCCGCCTCGGTGGACGTCCCGCCACTCGCAGCAGGCTCGGGACCAGCCCCTCGGGGACGAGGGCCACCGCCGCGACGAAGATCACGCCGGTGGCCAGGGTCCAGTACTGCAGCCACACGTCGGCGAGGGTCGCCGATGCGAAGTTGATGGCCAAGGTGCCGATGACGGGTCCGATGATCGTTCCCCGACCACCGACGAGCGTCCACAGCACCACGTTCGTGGCGAGGGCGAAGCCGAAGATCTGGGGCGACACGAAACCGGTCCGGTGCACGTACAGGGCGCCGGCCAGGCCGGCGACTGCCCCTCCGACGGTGAAGACCCAGACCTTGAGGGCCACCGTGTCGTAGCCGAGCGCCTCCATGCGGCGCTCGTTGTCCCGGATGCCGATGAGCACCGCTCCAATGGGCCTGGTCGCCAACAGGCCGACCAGAGTGATGACGGCCACGGCCACGACCGAGATGAACAGGTCCTGGGTGCTGTCTGACCATTCCGACCCGAATGCAGTTATGCGTGGGATGTCGGTCAGGCCGTTGAAGCCGCCGGTCACGTCGCGCCATTGCTCCGCGACCTGCTCGAGGGTGAGCGACAGCACCAGGGTCAGCAGCCCGATGACGACCGGTGTGGGCCGGCGCCGGAACGCGGCGACGCCCACGCCGGCCGCGACGGTCGCGCCGACCAGTGTCGCCACCAGCAACCCGGGCAGGGTCAGCGCCGGTGCGGCGGTGGCGATGCGGGCGGTGGTGTAGGCCGCGATCCCGAAGGGCAGCAGCTGGCCCAGCGAGAGGATCCCCGCGTAGCCCCAGACCAGGTCGAGGCTCACAGCCAGCACGGCAAGGCTCAGGAACAGCGACAGCTGCCCGGCCCGGAAGTCTCCCAGGGTGACGCTGGCGACCGCGGCGGCCGCCGCCGCGGTCGCGCCGTAGCCGAGCGGCCGCTTCACGCCACCGCTCCAGCCGGTGTGGGCCGCCGGAACTGAAGGACCAGCACCGCCAGCGCCAGGGACGCGATCTGGGCCCACACCGCGTCGTAGAAGTGGATGACGCCCGTCTGGACCGCGGCCACGGTCAGCGCCCCCGCCGCCACGCCCCAGAGCCGGTTGTAGCCCCCGACTATCACCACCAGGAAGGCGCCCGGGAGATAGGCGAGACCGGCCTGCGGCTCGACGGCACCGAGCGGCGCCACCAGCGCTCCCGCTATCCCCGCGGTGGCGGCGCCGACACCGAACGCGCACAGATTGGTCATTCCGGTGCGGATGCCCGCCGATTCGGCCAGGTCGCGATCGGCGACGATGGCCCGTACCACCAAGCCGAAACGGGACCGGGTGAACGCCAGCAGGGTGGCCGCCACGACCACGGCTGCGATGGCGATGAGCAGGTAGCGGTAGGTGGGGAACAGGACGCCGAAGGCCTCAGTCGCGCCCGGCACCGGGTTGGGGACGCTCCGGAAGTCCTTGCTGAACACCAGCTCCGCGACCTGGCGGAGGCACACCGACAGCCCGAACGTGGCCAGGATCGTCAGCTCGGGCTGGCGGTGGATGCGCCGGATCAGGCCCACTTCGATCACGACACCCAGAACGAACAGCACGACCGCGGCCAGCGGCACGCTCAGCCAGTGGTTGAGGCCGACGGTGTGCACGACGTACGCCACGTACGCGCCGAGCATGACGAACTCGCCGTGAGCCAGGTTGATCACGCCCATGAGGCCGAAGACGATTCCGAGTCCGAGCGCGACGATGGCGAGGATTGCGAAGAGGCTCGCGCCGTTCAGCAATTCGAGTGTCAGCGCGTCCAAGGTCTCGGTCTCCGGTGTCTCGGACGCTCAGGGTTCGAGTCGGTGCGGGCGCTGGAAGAACACAGCGCCCGCACCGGCTCTTGAGCGGCTGCGGTTGCCGGCCGGTTGGGGGCTAGGCCGGGTCGCAGGTCTCGTCGGGTTCCACCGAGGAGAACGACTGCACGATCAGCTGCGAGCCGTCGGCCTGGATCTCAGCCACGTAGATCGGCTGGGACAGATGGCGGCTGCCGGTGATGGCGATGTCGCCTGTCGGTGTAGTCAGCGACAGACCCTCCATGGCGGCTGCCACCGCAGCGGTGTCGGTGGTTCCGGCTGCGTTGGCCGCCGCCGCGTACAGCAGCGCGGCGTCGTAGATGTGGGAACTGAACGTCATGTGGGGTGGCGCGTCGGCACCGAAGCGCTCGAAGTAGCGGCTCACGAACTCGTTGTTGAGGGCGCTGTCCACTTCCTTGAAGTAGCCCAGGGTGACCCGCATGCCTGCGGTTACCGCCGGTCCCATCGCTCCCAGGACGTTCTCCTCGTAGATGTTCGCCAGCCTGGGGATGGCGTCCTGGCCGATGCCGAAGTCCACCGCCTGGGTCTCGAAGGCAATGGCGTCACCCCCGACGAGCGCCGGGAAGATCAGGTCCGCGCCCGATCCCGCGATGATCTGGGCCACCGACGAGAAGTCCTGGGTACCCAACGGGACGTACTCTTCGCCGACCACCTCGCCGCCGGCGGCCTCGATGTACTGCCGCGCCAGTTCGAAACTGCGACGGGGCCACACGTAGTCGTTGCCCAGCAGGAACCAGGTCTGACCGCCGGTCTGCTCCATCATCCACGGGATGACGGGCGCCAGTTGCTGGCTGGGCACCTCGCCGGTGTTGAACATCACCGACGAACACTCGCCGCCCTCATACAGGGCCGCGTAGATGTAGAGCACGTCGGCGTCCTCCGCCAGCGGCTTGGCGGCCTGGCGCGTCGCGCTGGAGTGGGTCCCGAGGACCACGTCGACGTTGTCGGAGTCGATCAGTTGCTCCATGGCCTGCCGGCCGACGGCCGGATCGGTGGCGTCGTCAGCCAGGTAGGTCTCAACAGGCCGGCCGTTGATTCCTCCGGCCGCGTTGATGTCCTCTTCGATGAACTCGGCGATGTTTGATGTGGGTGGACCGAAGAGGCCGGCGGGACCGCTGTTGGAGAACAGGATCCCGATGCGCACCGGCTCTCCCGAGGGCTCGGCCGGCTCCTGCGGCTCGGGCTCGTCGGGCGCCTCGGTCGTCTCAGGCTCAGATGCCTCGGTCGTCTCCGGCTCGTCGGGCTCGGGCTCGTCGGGCGCCTCGGTGGTCTCAGGCTCGGGCGCCTCCTCTGAGTCGCTCGGTTCGGCAGCACCCGTGTCGGTCGCGGCCGTGTCCGAAGGAGCAGCCGGGGTCGCCTCTTCGTCATCCCCGCAGGCCGCGGCGATCAGAGCAAGGAGCGCGACGAACGCGGCCACAAACCACAAGCGCGACCGCGAGCGGGAGTCCGATGGTGTTCTCATGACAAAGCCCTCCTATATGTGAGCAGTTATTGACATATTGTCGGATAGGAGGGGCGCGGTCAAGTCCCGAGGGATCGTCCGTTGAAGGACGACCGACCGGCGCGGGCCTGCTAGGACGCTTGGGTGGCGGCGGGGAGTTCGTCCAGGACCCGGACGCCGGAACGGGTCGCTTCGCCGAGCAGCAACGACTTGAGGGAGCCGCCCCGGGTGCAGCACCGGGGACCGTTGAAGGTGGATCTGCGTAGGCCGCTCAACAGTGCGGTCGGCTCCACTCCCCCGCCGGCCCGGCACGAGCGGGCCCAGGTGTGGATCGCTTCGTACACGCCCTCCGCGGCGGCCGAGACGGGCGGGGAGCAGGACCCGAACCGGTCCGAGTAGCGCCGGAGGAACCCGCGGTTCTCCGACGTGTCGAGCGCGACGAAGTAGCCCAGAGCATTCCAGGTGCCCTCACCGGACTCGCCGAGATGCTCGACCACGGCATCGTCCATGAGCGGGGCGAACGTCCGGATGCTGTCTCTGAGGCCGTATGCCGCGAAGTCGCGCTGGAAGCCGACATGGTCCTGGCCGACGAAGCTCGACACCACATGGTCGACGCCGCTCCGCTGGATGGCCGCCAGCAACGGTTCGAAGTTCTGCGATCCCAACGGAAGGTAGCCCTCGCCGGCGATGTGGCCATCCATGCGCTCGATGACGGCTCGCGCCGTTGCGCCGACCGCGCGGGGCCACGAGTAATCGTTGCCGGCCAGGAACCAGCGGGACCCGCCCGTCTGTGCGGCCATGCGCGGCAGTGCATGGTGGAGCTGGTCCATCGGCGTCTCGCCGAAACGGACGAGCAGTGGATGTTCTGTCGTCGGCTCACTCGTCGGCGTGTAGAGGTAGGGGATGCCCTCTGCTAGCGCCATGGGGGCGGTGACCGCGTAGGTGGCCGAGGAGTGCATCCCGATCACGGCGGCGAGGCCCGGTGTGCGGCACAGGCGGCGCATAGCAATCGCGCCTACGCCTGGGTCAGTGGAATCATCGCCTACGACCAGCCTGACGGCTCGGCCCATCACACCACCGTCGGCGTTGACCTCCTCGACTGCGAGTTGCGCGCAGTTCGCAGTCGAGCGACCCAGGATCCCCGCCGGACCTGACAGGGAGATCAGGAGGCCAAGAGGCACCTCCCACAATCCCGTCTCGTAGCCGTCGAGCAGCCCCAGCTCGGCGCCGAGGCGAGCTACCTCGAGGTCATCGATCGTCACACGGACCCGCAACCGCGTGCCCCCGCTGTCCAAGGGGTCGAAGCGGCAGACGACACGGCCCGCCCAGGGTGTCTCGTGCATCAAGTCGATGCGGCGGTTCGGCTGGCACGAGAGCACCCGGGCTGTCCCCGGCGACCGGGCCAGGCCGCCGAGGGGAAGCGCTAGGCGGACCAGCGCGCCGGGTGTGAGCAGGGGTGCCTCAGACCCGAACAGCCACCCGATGGCCGCGTCGCCCTGGCCGAAGAGCGCGAACAACTCGCTGGGGCAGGCCTCCAGCCGCAGTTCGTTGTTGAGGACGAGCTCACCCATGAGACCGCGTCTACGCGCTGCGCTCTTCAATTCGGCCGCCGGAGACGTCCTCCGGAGTGGCCGCGCCCTGCACGGCCGACGCCAGCTGCTCCAGGGAGTTCTGATACACGGAAGTGAGGAAGGCCACCACCGCGTCGGCCGGCGTAGGTGTGACCGAGTAGTGCCGGAACCGGCCGTCGCGGCGCTCCGCCACCAGCCCGGCGAGGCGGAGTATTCGCAGATGAGACGACACCGCAGTACGTCCCAACGAGTCGAAGTGCGCGGCGATCTCGCCCGCGGTCAACTCCTCGTGCTCGCCGATCAGGCTGAGGATGGCCCGTCGAGTGGGGTCGGCGAGAGCCGAGAAGATGGCGTCACTGTCGGAGGGGGCCATCACGCCTCCTGTGTCTGTTTGTCAATACTTGCGCACACATGTTGCCACACCGGCGATCAGCCTGCCCTAGAGACCGAGTTCGTGCTTCTTCACCTTGCCCAGCGACGTGCGCGGCAGGTCGCGGACGAGGATCCACGCTCGTGGCCGCTTGTAGGCCGCGAGCCGCTGCTCGCACCATTGCTCGAGGGTCGCAGCATCGGGCGGCGCCCCGGCTTCAGGGACTATGAAGGCCACCGGCACCTCGCCCCAGCGCTGGTCGGGCCGTCCGATGACGGCTGCCTGGGCCACCGCAGGATGTTCGCCCAGTACCCGCTCGACCTCCGCGGGATAGACGTTCTCCCCGCCGGAGATGATTAGCTCGCGGACGCGGCCGGTGATGTAAACGAATCCGTCTTCGTCGAGGCGGCCGACATCCCCGGTCCGGTACCACCCGCCCTCGAAGGCTCGGGCCGTCTCGACGGGACGGTTCCAGTAGTGGGTGAACAGGTTGGGCCCCCGCAGCCATAGCTCCCCCGCCCGGCCCGGCGCGACGTCGGCGCCCGCGGTGTCGACGAGCCGCAGCTGGCAGTGCTGGGCCGGTCGGCCGCATGAGCCGATCCGGTCCGCGTCGCCGTAGTCGAGCACGACCGCGGTCGGGCCCGTCTCGGTCGCCCCATAAACCTGCACGACCCGCACGCCGTAGGTGTTGAAGCGCCGGATGAGTTCTTCGGGAACGATCGAGGACCCGCAGTTGAGGGCACCGAGTGAGTCGAGGTCTTCGGGGATCAGCGAGCCGCAGCCCAGCAGGGCCTCCATGGCCGTCGGCACGAGCAACAAGTGCGTCGGCCGGTGGCGGCGCATGATCGCCACGAGGCCGTCCGGCTCGAACCTCTCGGCGAGCACGACCGTTCCGCCGGCGAACAGGCAGGGAACGGTCTGGATGTTGAGCCCGCCGACATGGAACAGCGGCAGGACCGAAGCGACGACCGAGCCGGTGCCGAACCCCTCGTGAGCCACCCCGTTCAGGACGGTGTAGTGAAGCGACCGCTGCGTCAGCACCGCACCCTTGGGCGTGCCCGTCGTGCCCGACGTGTACACCAGCAGCAAGGAATGCTCCGGTGCGCCCTGCTCCCGAGCGCCCGGTTCGGCGTCGAGAGCCAGAGCGGTGAACGCATCCAGGTCTTCCGGTTCAATGCCGGCACGGCGGAGCAAATCCTCAAAGGCCGCCTCGGCCAGCACCACCGATGGCTCGCAGTCTCCAAGCTGGAAGCGAACCTCGGGAGCAGTCAGCCGGTTGTTGACAGGAACCAGGACCGCTCCTAGATGGGCGCAGGCGAAGAGCAGTTCCAGCAGCTCGACGCGATTGAGGGCGCACACGGCCACGCGGTCGCCCGTATCCACGCCGCGGCTGCGAAGTTGCGCCGCCATGCCTCGAACCCGGGCCGCCAACTCGGCATAAGAGAGCTGCCCGCGATCGCTGACGACGGCCGTGCGCTGCGGCGTCCACTGGGCCCAGTGATCGATCCAGCCGAAGATGCTCGCTCTCATCGCCGGGCCGCGCCCAAGAGCCGCTATTCCATCCGGGCGAGCGCCACCGACAGGACGGCGTCGATGATCTTGCTGTACCCGGTGCAGCGGCAGAGATTGCCGGCCAAGCCCTCACGTATGGCGGCACCGTCCGGTTCCACGCCGTCGCGCAGCAGCTGTTCGGCGGCCACAACCATGCCCGGCGTGCAGAACCCGCACTGGGCGGCGCCGTGGGTGACGAAAGCCTCCTGCAGGTCGTTCATCATCCGCCCGCGCCCCGCGATGCCCTCGATGGTGGTGATATCGGCCCCGTCGATCTGTCCGACGGTCTGCAGGCACGACACCACCGATCGGCCGTCGACGATCACCGTGCATGCGCCGCAGTCCCCCGTGAGACATCCCCACTTCGTGCCGATCAAGTGGAGCTGCTCGCGCAGCACGGACAGCAGGGTGTCGGACGGATCGACCGGCTGGACCACTGGATCGCCGTTGACGGTGATGCTGATCCTCATGCCCGCGCGCCCGAGGAAGCTACGGCCGACTCCCGACCGTTCACCGGAGCGAGCCCGCCGGACCACAGCCCCGCGGCCCTGGCATGGGCGATCGACAGGGCCCTCGCCGCCAGCACGCCGGCGACGTGGCGGCGATGCTCGGCCGTTCCGCGGGTGTCGCTGATCGGTTTGCACGCGGCCGACGCGGCCGCGCTCACGGCGCCGAGTCGCTCGGTTGTGGGTGGCGCGCCCGCGAGCAGCGCTTCGAGTCCGGGTACCAGCACCGCGGTGGGTGCGACCGCGCCGAGCGCCACCCGTGCCTCCTGGACGGCTGCCTCCCGGCCCGTTCCGTCAGTCAGGACCCAGGCAGCGACACCCACTCCTGCAAGATCCATCGCCCAGCGGACCGTCTGGCGCAGATAGCACGAGCCGCTATGGGCAGGAGTCCGCAGGCGCACGTTCGTCAGGATCTCGCCAGAGGCCAGGATCGTGGTCCGGGGCCCGGTGGCGAAGTCAGCGACAGCCCACCGACGCTCGCCATCGGGGCCCTGGATCGCCACGACGGCGTCGTGGACCATCAGCGGCGGTGCCATCTCGGCGGCCGGCGAGGCGGTGCAGAGATTCCCGCCCAGCGTGGCCATGTTGCGGATCTGCACCGAGCCGAGGACCCTGGCCGCCTCCGCCAGGGCCGATGCTCGGACGATGACCGCCGGGTCGGATTCGATCTCCCTGACGGTGGCCGTCGCGCCGAGGTGCAACTCGTCGCCGTCCCAGTGAACGTCCCGGAGTCCGTCGATTCCGGTCACGTCCACGAGCGGCGCCTGGGGGTCGGCGCGGCCGAGCCGGCGGTCGATCACCAAGTCAGTGCCGCCCGCGATGACCATCGCGCCCGAATTGGCGGCCAGGATCGCCACGGCCTCGCTCACCGACCTCGGCCGGCAGTAGCCGTTCACCGTGCGTTCTCGTCTGGCACGGGATGCGGGTGCTTGTCCACGTGGGAGCGCTCGCCGGTCTCGATCCATCGGCGCAGCTTCCAGGGCCGGATCGGATAGGACCGGGGCCGCACCCCCACCGCGTCGGCCACGGCGTTGGCGATCGCCGCGGGCGGAAGGATGATCCCTCCCTCGCCGATCCCCTTGGCACCGAAGGGTCCGAGTTCGTCGGCGGTCTCGATGAGGGTCACATCGATCGGTGGGGCGTCCATGGTGGTGGGCATGCCGTAGTCGTGGAGGTTCGGGGCCGGGAACCGGCCGTCCTCCACCGGGAGTTCCTCGCTCAGCGCGAGGCCGACGCCCATGACCGCACCGCCCTCTATCTGGCCCTCGCAGCTCATGGGATTGATGGCCCGTCCCACGTCGTGCGCGGCCCACAGCCCGAGGACCCGCACCATCCCGGTGTCCGGGTCGACCTCGATCTCGGCCACATGAGCCCCGAAGCCATAGCTGGCGGAGATGTTGCCGACGTAGTTCTCGTCCTGGCGCTGGGTGGGCGGGTCGTAGAAGGCAGAGGTCATGATGATTGAGCTGCCCTCCCGTAGCAGCCGCCGGCGCACGGCCTTCTCGTAGCGGAGGGTTGCGGTGGGCTCTCCGGGCACCGAGATGACTCCGTCCCGGATGGTGAGCGACCGGGCCGGACGGTCGAGCACCTCTGCTGCCCCCTCCAGGAGCTCGTCGCGGGCCTTGGCCGCGGCCATGCGGGCCGCGTTGCCGGCGACGAAGGTGGTACGGCTGGCGTGAACGCCCACATCCCAGGGCTTGACGTCGGTGTCGTCGTGGCTGACGCTGACCGCTTCGAGCGGCACCCCCAGCGTCTCGGCCACGATCATGGCGAGAGCCGTCTCGGAACCCTGCCCGAGTTCCGAGGATCCGGAGATGAGGGCGACCCGTCCCGAGTCGTCGATCTTGATCATGGCCCCGCAGCCGTCCGATCCGTAGATGCGGGCACCGCCGCCGACGTGCACGTACGCGGCCGCGCCGAGCCCCCGGTGCTGGCGGCGCATCCGGCCGCGGCGCTGGTCCCAGCCGGACTTGCGCCTCACCGTCTCCAGGCACTCACTGAGCCCGCAGGACGTGATTTCCAAGCCTTGGGGGGTCACGTCGCCGGGGCGGTTGGCGTTCTTGAGCCTCAGGTCCATCGGGTCCATGCCCAGGACGTCGGCCAGCTCCTCCATCTGCTGCTCGACCGCGAACGTGGCCTGGGGATTGCCGAAGCCCCTCACCGAGCCGCCGTAGTTCTTGTTGGTGTAGACGACCTTGGCAGCCAGTCGCGACGTGCCGACCCGGTACATGGAGGTAACGGTGTTCATCGCCACCAGCAGCGCGTGCGAGCCCCAGGCGTTGTAGGCGCCATTGTCGGAGACGACCTCGGCGTGGCGAAACAGCAGGGTGCCGTCGGCGGCGGCGCCCGTTCGCAACCGGAAGTGGATCGGCTGGCGGGTGCGGGTGCCGGTGAACTCCTCCTCGCGGCTCATGGCCAGCTTGACCGGACGCCTGGCAGCCCTGGCCAGCATCACCGCGATGAAGTCGTGGGCGTCGATGTCGATCTTGCCGCCGAAGCTGCCGCCCACTGGGGGCTGCCTCACGGTGATGCGCCGCCAGTCCAGTCCGAGGCAGTCGGCCAGCTCCTTGCGGTACATGAACACCATGTGCACCGGGCTGATGACCTCCAGGTCGCCGTCAGCATCGAAGCCGGCGATGACCACATGCGTCTCGATCGGCGCGGGAGCCGCCTGGGGGCTCGAGTAGCTGCCGCTCACGATCACCGCCGAGCGCTGCTCGGCCTCGGCCAGATCGCCGGTCTGGAAGTTCCACTCCATCGACACGTTGCCCTCGATGTCGAGTTCGTCGTGGATCCGGGGAGCGCCCGGTTGCAGGGCCTCGAAGGGATCGTCCACGGCGGGCAACAACTCGTAATCCACGCGGATCAGGTCGAGAGCGCGCTGGGCGGTCGCCGCGTCCACAGCGGCGACGGCGGCCACCTCGTCGCCGACACAGCGCGCCACCCGGTCCTTGAGAGGGATGTTGTCGTGTCCGAAGCCGAACGGGCGCTGGGTGACATTGCCAGCATGGATCACTGCATACACACCCGGCAAGGCCTCGGCCGCGGAGACGTCGACGCTTAGGATCCGAGCGTGCGGGTGGGGGCTGCGCTTGATGGCCCCGGTCAGCAGCCCGCTCATCTTCAGGTCGTCGGCGTAGACGGTGCGCCCGGTGACCTTGTCGGGGGCGTCGAGCTTCGGGATCCGCTTGCCCACGACTGCGTAGTCGGACCGCATTGACCGGCGAGTATGTTTCAATATGTAGTGACATGTCAAACCTATTGAGCCGCGGGCGGGCACGCCGTGCGCGTTGAGCCGTGACTGAGATTCCGGACCTGAACCCGCTGTTCCTGCCCCGGTCAGTGGCGGTGTACGGCGCTTCCACCCGCGATCCGTCCAGACTCGGGAACCGCCTGCTGCGCAACGCCATCGACTCGGCATTGGACGAAGTGAGGGTGATCAGTCCCTCCGCAGGCACGGCTGAGGGTCTTCGCACCACTCGCTCACTGGCCGGTGGTGTGGACCTGGCGTTGATCTCCGTGCCAGCAGTGTCCGTGGAGGCCGCCATTACCGACGCCGCGGCCGGCGGCGCGCGGGCCGCGATCGTGCTGACGTCAGGCTTCGGCGAGACAGGCCAGGAGGGCCGGGCCGCTCAAGAACGGCTCCGAGCGATCGCTTCCCGAGCGGGGATGCGGTTCCTGGGCCCCAACTGCATGGGAGTGATCAGCCGGCTGGACGTCGGGGGGTGGATGAACGGCTCCTACTTCTGGGACGTCGACCTCGCGCCGGGCGGGGTGACCATGCTCAGCCAGTCCGGCGCGTTCGGTGGCATGTTCCTCGCAGAGATGAGCCGGAGGGGTCTAGGGGTCAGCCGGTTCGCCAGCCTCGGCAATGCTGCCGACATTGACGAGACACAGGTCTTGAGGTGGCTCGCCCAAGACGACCAGACCAGGGTCATCGGCCTGTTCGCAGAGGCACTGTCCGGAGGGCGCGGCTTCGTTGAGACCGTGCGTTCGATAACTGGCGAGCGACCGGTGGTGGTGCTGAAGGCGGGCAAGACAGCCGCCGGCGTCCGGGCCGCCATCAGCCACACCGGCTCCATCGCCGGCGCCCACGGGGCGGCGTCGGCCGCACTCAGCCGAGCAGGCGCGATGGAGGCGCAGACAGCTGATGAGTTCTTCGACCTCCTGGCGTTGGCCGCCTCCTCGATGCGGCCCCCCGCCGGCCCGCGACTAGCCGTCGTGACGATTTCGGGAGGACCGTCAGTGCTGGCGGCCGACGAGGCAGAACGGCTGGGCCTCGTCCTGCCACAGCTGGCTGACTCGACACTGCGGGCCCTCGATGCCGTCGTGCCCTCGTTCGCCGCGACCGGCAACCCTGTCGACCTGACCCCTCAGTGCCCACCTGAGGCGTTCGCGCCCGCAGTGGATGCCGTCTATCGCGATCCAATCGTCGACGGAGTCGTGGTGATCGACTGTGGCCTCGACAGCGGAGACCTCGCGGATGCGATCACCGCAGCCCACAAGCGCACCAACAAGCCGACGGTGGCCTTCGTAACCGACACGCCCGTCGTGGCCGGGAGGCTCGCGGCGGCCGGTGTGCCCCTGCTGCCCTCGCCCGAACGAGCCGTGAGAGCCTTCGCGTCACTGATGCGACGGTCGCCGAGAGGGCTCTCGATGCGGGGGCCGGGCCGCTCGCTGACCGAAGCCGGTGCAGCTGAGCCCCGAGGCCTCACGACTCTGACGGAATGGGAGTCCAAGCAGAGGCTGCGAGGCCTTCCCCTGGTTCCGGAGCGTCGGACCAGATCGCTGGCCGAAGCCGCCCGCGCCGTCGAGGAGCTGCGAGCCCCGTTCGTCGCGAAAGCCTCCGGCGTCGCCCACAAGTCGGAGCGAGGCCTGGTGAGGTTGGACCTGTCCCCCGAAGAAGTTCTCGACGCCTGGGAGGAACTTGCCGGCGCAGGCGACGGCACCGTCCTCGTTGCCGAGTTCGTCCGAGGCGAGCTGGAGCTCGTTGTCGGTGGTCTTCGCGATCCGCACTTCGGGCCGGCCGTCACGATCGGGCTGGGAGGCACAGCGGCCGAGATCTTCGACGACACCGCCACCGTCCTCGTCCCGCCCGAACCGGGTGAGGTCGAGTCCGCGGCCAGGGCACTCAGAGGTGCTCCGCTGCTCCACGGCTACCGGGGTGCCAAGCCGATAGACCTCGACGCGCTCGAGGCAATCGTCCAGGCCGTGGCCGACGCCCTCCTTGAGCAAGACGAGATCATCGAGATCGACTGCAACCCCGTGATCATCAGCGAAGGCGCTCCGAGAGTGGCAGACGCCCTAGTGGTCATCAGGATCCCGCGCGATAATTCAATTAGATAAGTTATTTTGACTGCTCGATATAACTCGAATGATCCTCTTTGCCCGTCGCAGCGCGGCCCGTCAGCGGGCTAGGCGGGTTGACACGCGGCCCAGCGGACCAAGGTCGGCGGACACCTCGGCGCCGGGGCCGATCGGCCTCATCGGGCCGAGCGACCCGGTCATGAGGCACTCACCTGCTCGCAGGGGCGTGCCGCGCTCGCACATCACATCGGCCAACCACACCGCGGCGTTCAGCGGGTTGCCGAGGCACGCAGCGCCGGTTCCTGTGGCGGCGAGTTCACCGTCGATCGTCATGCTCATCTCGATCTCCCGCAGGTCCACGGCTTCGAGGCTCACCGGACGGGTACCCACCACATAGAGCCCGCAGCTGGCGTTGTCGGCGACGGTGTCGACGATAGTGATGTCCCACGCCGCGATACGGCTGTCGACGATCTCCAACGCAGGCAGCACATAGGCCGTCGCGTCGATGACGTCCACCACGCAGTGCCCGCCCTTGTCGAGGTCGCGGTCGATGACCAATGCCACCTCGGCCTCGACGCGGGGCTGCAGCAGCCGGCCCGCCTCGATGTCGGCGCCGTCAGCCAGGCACATGTCAGCGAACAGCACGCCATAGTCGGGCTGATCCACACCCAGCTGCTCCTGCACCACCTTGGCCGTGAGTCCGATCTTGTGACCGCTCACCCGGCGGCCGGCGGCCACCTCCAGCTCGACATTGTGCTGCTGCACCCCATAGGCGGCATCAACATCGGTCGATGTGCCCAACACCTCGCGAACGGGGTCGCATGGCACACCGGTTTCAGCCGCGGTACGCAACTGATCCGCCGCGACCTCAACCAGCTCCGGACTCATGCCTCCATCACTCCCGCACCGGCCGCGTCACCCTATCCCTACGTACGCTCAGCCTGGGGAGCGAGCGATCTCGGCGGCTAGGGCCAAATCCTCGGCGGCGGAGTGGAGGTCGTTCACCGACACCTGGAACTCGTCGATCCCGTGGGCGTCCACCAGCGCGTTCAGCTCGGATCGGCACTCGTCCAACGATCCCGAGATCACGAAGGCATCGACCCAGTCGTCGAGCACGAAGCGGGCCGCGGCCCCGGGCCCGCCCTCGGAGAGGCCCCGGCGAATGGCGGCCTCGGTCTGGGCGTCCAGGCCGATCCGTGCCTTGACGTGGTCGGGGGAATCCACGAGACGGAACGTCAGGGCCGCACGGGCTGCCTCACGGGCCCGATCCGTCGTGGCCAGGATGGTCATGTAGCACAGCCTCGGTCGGGGACGGCCGTGCTCCTCGGCAGCCGTCCGGATCGCCCCTATGTGCTCGCCGATCAGCTCCTTGTGGACGAACGACAGGATGAAACCGTCGGCCAACTCTCCCGCCAACCGCATCACCCTCGGACCGCGTCCGGCCAGCCAGACGGGAATGTCGGGCCGGCCGTAGCCGAGGCGGGCCCGGCGGAACCCGCCGGTCACACCGGTGTGGTCGACGGTCTCGCCCGACCACAGCGCCCGGCTGGTCGTCACCAGCTCCCGCATGGCCGCGATCGGCGCCCGGCGTTCGATGGCCAGAGCGGTGAGCGTGAGGGCGCCGCCCGCTCCGATCCCCAGCGCGGCCCGACCACCGGAGGCCTCGTCCAGCGTGGCGACCGCCGCGGCGGTCATGCCCGGATGGCGGGTGTAGGCGTTCGTGATGCCGGTGCCGACCTCAACGGAGCTTGTGGCCGCGGCAACCGCGCCCAAGGTCACCCAGCACTCCCTGGCCGCCAGACCCTCGTCGGGGATCCACACGCGGCTGCACCCGAGCTCCTCGGCCGTCACCGCTGCGTTCACGACATGCTCGACCGGTCCCTCGGGCATCACCATGCAAGCCAGCTCAACCACCGCGCCGACAATAGAGGCGCCCGGTCGAAACCGTGCGAACCGTGGTCTGCCATGCTTAACGGATGGAGCTTGCAGGACGGGTCGCGTTGGTTACCGGCGGCGCCCACCGGGTGGGGCGAGCCATCGCTCTGGAGCTCGCGGCGGCAGGCGCCGCCGTGGCCGTCGCGTACCACCGGTCCGAGGATCAGGCCGCCGAGACGGTCACCGAGTTGCGCAAATGCGGTGTCGACGCCGGCGCGTTCAAGGCCGATCTGGCCGTGCCGGCCGAAGCCGCCGGGCTCGCTGACGCCGTCGCCGGCGGCCTGGGACCCGTCGACGCCCTGGTCAACAGCGCGTCGTGGTTCGCCCGCGACGAGTTCCCCTCAGACGACACCGAGACCTGGTACCGGACCCTTGACGTCGTGCTCCACGGACCGTTCCATCTCACCAACGCCGTCGCGCCGTCAATGCTCGAGAGGGGCGGCGGGGCGATCGTGAACATCGTCGACCTGTCGGCCTGGCAGCCCTGGCCCGGCCGGGCCGCCCACAGCGTGGCCAAGGCCGCTCTGCTGGCCCTGACCCGCCAGGTGGCAGTGGAGCTCGCCCCGACCGTGCGCTGCAACGCGGTGGCGCTCGGCCCGACGATCGCGCCGGCCAAGTTCGGACCCGATCAGGTCGAGAGGCTGAGACAGCGCACGCTGCTCGGTCGCTGGAGCGGAGGCCCCGAGGCCGGCCGGGCCGTGCGGTACCTCCTCGAAGCGGAGGCGGTCACCGGCGAGTGCCTGACCGTCGACGGCGGCGAGCAGTACGGCCACGTGCGCGACCGCTTCACCGACACTGCCGTCTGAGCAGCAACGACGGTCAGGTCCCGGTGGAGCGGCCCCTGAGGATGTCGTCGTAGCCCCGGATAAGGGTGTGCTCGGTCTCCTGCACATCCTCAGGGCTGGCCGCGAAGTAGCCGGTGGCCATTCCCATATCGGACGCGGCGTCCAGGTACTCGGGCACGCTCGACAGGTACAGGCAGTCGTAGAGGTCCACCGACATCACCCGGCGGGTCGCCTCGAACAGCGACCGCTCGGGAAGCACAGCCCCCACATCACCGCTCACCAGCCACGACGACACCGAGTCCTCCAGCTCGGCCATGCGCCTCAACCGCAGCCCCCACTCCCGGGGCTGGTTGCCGACCGCCGCCACCGGCAGGCTCCGGCTGGCGACCCGGTCGAGGAACGGGTGCAGGCCCGGCACCAGCTTGAACGACGACAGGTAGCGGGTCTCCACGTCCCGGCCGATCGGACCGAGCCCGAGGTCGCTCCAGAACTCCTCGGCGGTGAGCCTGCCCAGCACCAGCATGCGGTGCCGGTCGCGGATCAGCTCGGGATCGATGTCGGGGTTCTCGCCCAGGATCACCGGCAGCAGCAGGCCCTCCCGCGGGTCGGTGGGCCGCACGATCACACCGTGCACGTCCACCACCAGCAGGCGCAGCAGGCGCTTGCGGGGGCGGCTGGCCTCCGCCTCCCGGGCCGCGGCCCGCTGCCGGCGGCGCCGGGTGGCCCGGCGGCCCCGGCCCCTGGGAGCGCGCAGCAGTGCCACCAACCTGGCCACGCCCACGCCTAGCAGCACTGCGCCGAAAGCGGCGCCGGCCACCCGGGCGATGTTGAGCCACAGCGGCGCCAAGGTGTCGGAGACCGTCGTCGAGGCGTTCACCGTCACCGGCCGGTCCCCGTAGGAGAAGCGCCAGACGGCCGTGGATCCGTCGACCTCGGGCGACAGTGCCACCATCCCGTCCTCGGATTCCCCCTCCACGCCGGAGGCGGCCGCAGAGGCGTCGAAGGCCTCGTCGGAGTCGATCAGCGTCAACAGGAACTCGAAGCCCAGCGAGTCCTCGGGGGCGCCGGCCTCCGCGATCAGGTCCTGCAGCGGGCGCCCGAAGGGCTGGCCCTCGAAGATCGCGGCGAGAGCGTCGTCGCTGAAGTCGTCCAGAGGCGGAGTCGGGTCGATGCCGGCCTGGAAGCGGTAGGAGGTCTCAGCGAAGGAGCGGGTCTGCTCCAAGACCACGCCGGTGAAGATCACATCCTTGCCGGCCAGCTCCTCAAGGACCTGGGGCAGCTGGCCGGCCGACTCGAACCGCTTGACCGCACGGATCTGCACACCGCCGTCGGCGCGGAACAGCGGGCCCTCCACCGCCCATCCGGCGGCCTGCGCATCGTCGAAGAGCAGCCCCCCGGCCAGTTCGGGGACGCGGGACACCGCCACGGCGTCGGCGTTGAAAACAACCGTCACCGTGCCCGAGCCGGCATCCTCCACTTCGACGTGCACGCTGGTGTCGACCCGGCACGCCGCAACCAGCAGCGCCAGCCCCAGAGCCAGCCCAGCCGACCGCATGACGGCAACGGCACGCCGACGCTGAGCGGCCATGGCCCTGGTCCTGTGGCCCGATCTCAGCTGCCCCGGAGGGGAAGCCTAGAAGTGGCCCTCGCCGGCGGTCGGCTCCAGTTCGGGCTCGGGAGGCTCGAATCCCTCGATTGCGCGGAACACGATCACCTTCTTGCCCTCTTCGAGCGGGTCGTCCTCTACGTCGACGATGACTATCTCGCCGGCCCGGAACTCCTTGTGCAGCAGCCGCTCCGACAGCGGATCCTCCACCAGCCGCTGGATGGCCCGGCGCAGCGGCCGCGCCCCCAGCGTGGGGTCGTACCCGGTGGCGGCGAGGTAGTCCTTGGCCGCGTCGGTCAACTCCAGGCCCATGCCCTGGCCGGCCATCTGGTCGGCGGTGCGCACGATCATCAGGTCGACGATGCGCCGCACCTCCTCCTGGGTCAGCTCGTGGAACACGATCACGTCGTCGATCCGGTTGAGGAACTCGGGCCGGAAGTGCTGCTTGAGCGCATCCTGAACCTTGGACTTCATCCGCTCGTAGGTGACCCGCTCGTCGGCCTTGGTGAAGCCCAGGTTGGCCTTGCGCAGATCGGCGGTGCCCAGGTTGGAGGTCATGATCAGCACCGTGTTGCGGAAGTCCACCGAACGGCCGTGGCTGTCGGTCAGCCGGCCCTCCTCGAGGATCTGCAGCAGGGTGTTGAACACGTCCGGGTGGGCCTTCTCGATCTCGTCGAACAGCACCACCGAGAACGGCTTGCGCCTGACCCGCTCTGTGAGCTGGCCGCCCTCCTCGTAGCCCACGTAGCCCGGCGGCGAGCCGATCAGGCGGCTGACCGTGTGCTTCTGCATGTACTCGGACATGTCCAGGGCGATGAGGGAGTCCTCGTTGCCGAACAGGAACTCGGCCAGGGTCTTGGCCAGCTCGGTCTTGCCCACGCCCGAGGGGCCCAGGAAGATGAACGAGCCGCTCGGCCGCTTGGGGTCCTTGAGGCCGGCCCGGGTTCGGCGGATGGCCTGCGAGACGGCGGAGATGGCGTCGTGCTGGGACACCACCCGCTTGTGCATCTCGTCCTCCATGCGCAGCAGCTTCTTGGTCTCCTCCTCGGTGAGCTTGTAGACCGGGATGCCGGTCCACAGCGACAGCACCTCGGCGACGGCCTCCTCGTCGACCTCGTCGAAGAGGTCGATCCCGGACGCCTTGGCCTCGCCCTCGAGGGTCTCGCGGCGGGCCAGGAGCTCCTTCTCCTTGTCGCGCAGCTCGCCGGCGTCCTCGAAGCGCTGGGCGTCCACCGCGTCCTTCTTGCGGGAGATCACCTCGGCCAGCTCGGCCTCGAGCTCCTTGAACTGCGGCGGGGTGGACATGCGCTTCATGCGCAGGCGCGACCCGGCCTCGTCGATCAGGTCGATGGCCTTGTCGGGCAGGTGCCGGTCGGAGATGTAGCGGTCGGCGAGGTTGGCCGCGGCCACCAGCGCCTGGTCGGTGATGGTGACCCGGTGATGGGACTCGTAGCGGTCGCGCAGGCCCTTGAGGATCTCGATGGTGTGGGCCACGGTCGGCTCGTCCACGACCACCTTCTGGAAGCGGCGCTCCAGCGCGGCGTCCTTCTCCAGGTGCTTGCGGTACTCGTCGAGGGTGGTGGCCCCGATCGTCTGGAGCTCGCCCCGGGCCAGCATGGGCTTGAGGATCGAGGCGGCGTCGATGGCCCCCTCGGCCGCGCCCGCGCCGACGAGGGTGTGGATCTCGTCGATGAACAGGATGATGTCGCCCCGGCTCTGGATCTCCTTGAGGACCTTCTTGAGCCTCTCCTCGAAGTCGCCCCGGTAGCGGCTGCCCGCCACCAGCGCACCCAGGTCGAGGGTGTAGAGCTGGCGGTCGCGCAGGGTCTCGGGCACATCGTCGGAGGCAATGGACTGGGCCAGACCCTCCACGATGGCGGTCTTGCCCACGCCCGGCTCGCCCACCAGCACCGGGTTGTTCTTGGTGCGCCTCGAGAGGATCTGCATGACCCGCTCGGACTCCCGGCCCCGGCCGATCACCGGGTCGAGGGCCTTCTCACGGGCGAGCTGGGTGAGGTTCCGGCCGAACTGGTCGAGCACGTGCGAGCCTGAGGACGACTCGCCGCTGCCTCCGCCGGTGGTGGCGCCGGGCTTGTCACCCGGGGCCGCACCCGAGACACCGCCGTAGGCCGACAGCAGCTGGATGACCTGCTCGCGCACCCGCGCCAGGTCGGCTCCCAGCTTCACCAGGACTTGCGCGGCGACGCCCTCGCCCTCGCGGATCAACCCGAGCAGGATGTGCTCGGTGCCGATGTAGTTGTGGCCGAGTTGCAGCGCCTCGCGCAGGCTCAGCTCGAGGACCTTCTTGGCCCGGGGGGTGAACGGGATGTGGCCGCTGGGAGAGCTGCCGCCCTGGCCGATGATCTCCTCGACCTGGCCCCGCACCGACTCGAGGCTGATGCCGAGGGACTCCAGGGCCTTGGCCGCGACCCCCTCGCCCTCGTGGATGAGGCCAAGCAGGATGTGCTCGGTGCCGATGTAGTTGTGGTTGAGGAGGCGCGCCTCTTCCTGGGCCAGAACCACGACACGACGGGCCCTGTCGGTGAACCGCTCAAACATCGCATACACCTCCCGGCCAGATGGGCTGCCTCATGGCGGTCAGTGTAACCCGACCCCGTGACAGGAGTTGCGTCGCCGGGGCAGCCCCGACCGTGACATTGGCCACGCCGCGCCCGCGGCCGCGCGGTCCCTATTACCCTCGCTACGTGGCCAACACCTCGCCCTTCGCCCTGCTGCCGTGCCTCGAGGACGACCTGCGGCGAGTCGAGGAGGAACTGCTCAGGGCGGCCACCGCCCCCGACGACTTCGTCACCGAGTTGGCCCAGCATCTGATCACAGTCGGCGGGAAACTGGTCCGGCCCGGCTTCTGCCTCGCCTCGTCGCTGGTGTGCGATGCCGCGCCGAGGAGATCATCCGAGGCCGCGGTGCGGGGCGGCGCCTCGGTCGAGTTGGTCCACATCGGCTCGCTCTATCACGACGACGTCATGGACGAGGCCACGACCCGGCGCTCGGTGGCCAGCGTCAACGCACAGTGGGGCAACCTGCGGGCCATCCTGGCCGGCGACTACCTGCTGGGGCGGGCCTCCGCCATGGCGGCGTCGCTCGGGGCCGAGGTCGCGGAGCTCTTGGCCGAGGCGATCACCCGGCTCTGCGAGGGCCAGATCATCGAGCTCGAGAACGCCTACGACACCGGGCGCAGCGAGCAGCGCTACGAGAAGGCAGTGTCGGGAAAGACCGCCGCGCTGCTGTCCATCTCCTGCCGGATCGGGGCCACCGTGGGCGAGGTGCCCCGGGCCGCGGCGGAGGCGCTCGGAGAGTTCGGCTTCTCCTACGGCATGGCCTTCCAGATCGTCGACGACATCCTGGACCTGGTGGCCACCGAGTCGCAGCTGGGCAAGCCGACCGGCAACGACCTGGCCGAGGGCACCTACACGCTTCCGGTCATCCGGGCGCTGGCCGACCCGGCGGCCGGCGACGAGCTGCGCTCGATCCTCGGCCGGCCCATCGACGCCGCAGTCCGCGACCGGGCCGCCGAGCTGGTCCGGTCCACCGGCGGTGTGGACGAGGCCCGCGGCACCGCCCGCATGTGGGCCGACAAGGCCCAGGCCGCGCTCACGTCGCTGCCCGACACCCCGGCCACCGCCGTGCTGCGCCTGGCCGCCGACCGCCTAACCGCAACCCCCGCCCTCGCCGGCTAGCCCGGCGAATCCGGCTCAGGCGCCGGGGTCGGGGCGGAGGGTGGGGAACAGGACGGCGTCGCGGATCGCCTGGGTGTCGGTGAGGAGCATCACCAGGCGGTCGACGCCGACGCCCAGGCCGCCGGTGGGGGGCAGCCCGTAGTCCAGGGCCCGCAGGTAGTCCTCGTCCACCAGCATCGCCTCCTCGTCACCGGCGGCCCGCAGCGCGGCCTGAGCCTCGAAGCGGGACCGCTGCTCGGCCGGGTCGACCAGCTCGGTGAAGGCGTTGCACAGCTCGCGGCCGGCCACGATCCCCTCGAACCGCTCGGCGTAGCACGGGCGGCTGCGATGCCGGCGCGACAGCGGCGACACCTCGGCCGGGTAGTCGGTCACGAACACCGGCCCCCACAGGTTGGGCTCAGCCGCCTTCTCGTAGATCTCCAGCAGCAGCTTGCCGGCACCCCAGCCATCCTCGGTGACGATGCCGAGGCTGTCGCATAGGGCGGCCAGATCCGGCCGCGGTGTGTCGAGGCTCACCTCGGCGCCGGTGTGCTCAGCGATCACCTCGTCCATGGTCGCCCGGCGCCAGGGCGGGGCCAGGTTCATCTCGCGGCCGTCGTAGACCACCGTGGTCGATCCGCATACCTCGGCAGCGACGGTGGCCACCAGGTTCTCGGTCAGCTCCATGATGTCGGTGTGGTCGGCGTAGGCCCAGTACAGCTCCAGCATCGTGAACTCGGGATTGTGGCGGGTGGAGATCCCCTCGTTGCGGAACACCCTGCCGATCTCGTAGACCCGCTCCATGCCCCCGACCACCAGTCGCTTGAGGTACAGCTCGGGAGCGATCCTCAGGTACAGGTCGGTGTGCAGAGCCTCGTGACGGGTGACGAAGGGACGGGCCGCGGCGCCCCCCGGGATGGGGTGCAGCATCGGGGTCTCGACCTCGACGAAACCCTGCTCGTCGAGGCGGCGCCTGAGCCCGGCCAGGATCTGCGAGCGGCGGGCGAAGGCGTCCCGGGCGTCGTCGCTCACCCACAGGTCCACGTAGCGCTGGCGGTAGCGGGTGTCGGGGTCGGTGAGACCGTGCCACTTGTCGGGGAACGGCCGTCCCGCCCGGGCCAGCACGACCCACTCGTCGACGCGCACCGACAGCTCGCCCCGGCGGGTGGCCATCACCGCGCCCCTCACACCGAGCCAGTCCCCGATCGACAGGGCCGTGAACTGCTCGAAGCCCGGGGTGGAGGCTGCGGTGGCGAACAGCTGGATGCGGCCGGAGGCGTCCTGCAACGTCCCGAAGGCGAGCCGGCCCTGGTCGCGGCGCAGCATGAGCCGGCCGGCCACCGACACCACCGTTTCGGTCTCGACGCCGGCTTCGAGGCCGCCGAACGCCTCGGCGACGTCGCTCACTGAGTGGCTCCGCTCGAACCGGTACGGGACCTCGTCGCCGCTCATCGGTCCTGGTTGCGCTCGTAGACGATGCGCAGGCCGTGCAGGGTCAGGAACGGCTCGACGTGCTCGATCGTCTGCGAGATGGGGGCGATCACATTGGCCAGGCCGCCGGTGGCGACGACGTTGGCCTCGCCCAACTCGGCCAGGAAGCGGGCGTTCATGCCGTCGATCATGGCGGTGAACCCGTACAGGGCGCCGGACTGGATCGACTCGACGGTGGTCTTGCCGATCACGCTGCGGGGCTCGACCAACTCGACCGCGCCGAGGGCGGCGGCCCGGCCGATGAGCGCATCCAGGCTGATCTCGATGCCGGGTGCGATGGCGCCTCCCATGAAGGCTCCGTCGGCCGATATGACGTCGAAGTTGTTGCCGGTGCCGAAGTCGACCACCACGGTGGGGCCGCCGTAGAGGTCGTAGGCCGCCACTGCGTTGGCGATCCGGTCGGCGCCGACCTCCTTGGGGTTGTCGTAGTGGATCGGCATGCCGGT
Organism: Acidimicrobiaceae bacterium; assembly: GCA_009843915.1. Taxonomy (GTDB): domain Bacteria; phylum Actinomycetota; class Acidimicrobiia; order Acidimicrobiales; family Aldehydirespiratoraceae; genus Aldehydirespirator. The sequence goes on from VYCM01000112.1 coordinate 37,228, forward strand.
CTTGACGCCCGGCCCGACCACCACGGGCGAGAATCCGAGCTGGCGCCGCACCATCTCCCGCAGGCCTGCGAGCAGTCGGGGCACGCCCGAGCAGATGGACACTCCGGAGACATCGCTGTCGAAGTCGATGTCGATCACATCGAGCAGCGACCTGATCACCACGCCGAGCTCGTCGGCGGTGCGGCTCGGGTCGGTAGAGAGCCTCCAGTGGTCGACCAGCCCATCCGCCGCGGCCGAACCGTGGACCGCGCCCGGGTCGTAGATGCCGACGACGGTCTGGGTGTTGCCGACATCGATAGCAAGCAGCACCGCCGCAGGATACGGCGGATCAGCCGGCGCGGCAGCCGATGTTGTCTATCAGGCGGGCCTTGCCGAACCTGACGGCCGCCAGCAGCCGCACATCGCCTCGCAATGGTCCGTCCGCGGTGAGGGTGGATGCCGGCACCGCCGCGGTGTAGTCGATCTCCGCCAGCGGTGCGGTGGCGATCACCGAGGCCATCTCGGCCTCCACCGCCGTGGGGTCGGTCTCACCCGACTGCACCAGGGCCGCTCCGGCCTCGAGGGCGCGGCGCAACACCGGAGCCTGGCTGCGCTCAGCCTCGCTCAGGTAGGCGTTCCGGCTGGAGAGGGCGAGCCCGTCTGGCTCCCGCACGGTTCCGCAGCCCACCACCCGCACCGGCAGCGACAGGTCTGCGGCCATGCGGCTCACGATCGTGAGCTGCTGGAAGTCCTTCTCACCGAAGTAGGCCGAGCATTCGCCCATGATCGAGAACAGCTTGGCTACGACGGTGGCGACCCCGTCGAAGTGGCCGGCGCGGGAGGCGCCGCACAGCACATCGGCAAGCGTCCCCAGGCGCACGGTGGTCGCCACCGGCTCGGGGTACATCTCCTGGGTGTCGGGAACGAACACGAGGTCGGCACCGGCCTTCGCGCACGTCTCGAGATCGCGGTCCAGATCCCGGGGATAGTCCTCGAGGTCCTCGCCCGGATTGAACTGCAGGGGGTTGACGAAGATCGACACCACCACAACGTCGTTCTCGGCCCGGGCTCGCTCGACCAGGGAGCAGTGCCCGGCGTGGAGGAAGCCCATCGTGGGCACGAACCCGACAGTGAGGCCGGCCGCTCGGGCCTCGGCGAGCCGGGCGCGCAGACCGCGGATCGTGGCCTCGTACTCCAGAGCGGGGCGACCGGTGCTCATGCCCGGTCTGCGAGGCGGCAGGCTTGCTGGGACAATGCCTCGTAGGCAGCCTGCTCGTCCGGGCCGATCGCTTCCAGGTGCCCCCTGATCGTTTCGGTGTCGCCCCGGGCCGCCGGGCCGGTGAGGGCCGCGGCCGGGCCCAGCTCGTCGACGTTGTCGACGGTGGCTCTTACCAAGTCCATGAAGGCCGCGAAGGGCACTCCGGCCGCCGAGGCGATGCGCTCGGCCTGGCCGAGCAGCGCCACCAGATGGTTGGAGGCGACCACCGCGGCCGCGTGGTAGGCGGACCGGTCCGCGTCGGCCACCTCGAACGCCCGCCCGCCGAGATCGGTGACGACCTGCCGGACGATCGGATCGCCCGCCACCGCGAACCACCCGCCCGCGAGCAGGCGCCGGGCGCCGACGGCAGCGTCGGGCAGCGCCACCAAGGGATGCAGGGCTGCCGGCCGCGGGTGCCCGGCGACGGCATCGAGGCCCAGCGACCCGGCGAGGTGGGCCACCGCCGCGGTCGCGGCGGGCTCGATCGCGGCGGACACCTCCGCCACCGCGCTGTCGGGGGTGGCGATCAGCACCAGGTCCACGCCGTCGGCCGCCCTGGACAGGGCGGCGGGCGTCGCCGACCGGCTCAGGACGGGGCGCAGGTGCCAGCCGACTTCGGTCAGGGCGGCGGCCATGGCTCCGCCCGCCCGGCCGCCGCCGATGATCCGGACCGACCGCACGTCTAAAGGTGTAGGGGCCCGAGATTGACGACGCCGTCGGCGGCTTCAGGTTCGTAGCCGTCGGGCAGCAGGTCGGGGCCCACGTCCGCAAGGGGCACGAGCACGAAGTCCCGCTCGTTCATGCGAGGATGCGGAACGACGAGGTCGGGCGTGTCCACCCGCTCGCCGTCGATCCACAGCAAGTCCGCGTCGAGAGTGCGAGGCCCCCAGCGCACCACCCGCATCCGGCCCGCTTCGAGTTCTCTGGCCCGGCACTGGGCCAGCAGCTCCTTAGCGCTGGCCGAGGTCCGGAGCCTGACGACCATGTTGAGGTAAGGGCCCTGCTCGGGGCCGCCCACCGGCTTGGTCTCATACACGTCTGAGACCCCGTCGACATCGTCGAACCCGTCCACCGCGCTCCGCAGGTAGGCCATCCGGTCGCCCAGGTTGGACCCCAGCGCCACGAACACCCTCCGGGTCGGCCCTGGACGATCCGGTGCGGTCATGAGGCGGACTTGAGCTGCTGGGCCATCGACACGATCTCACGAGCCATGGGACCGAGCTCGCGCTCCAGCAGCCGCTCGGCGATGGTGATGGCCTCGGGGCCGGTGTCGACCAACCCAGACCACAGCAGGTAGCCCGCCACCACACCCGATACCCGGTCTCCGATGGAATCGTGGTGGAGCACCACCCGCTGGTCGGTCGAGTGGTCCCGGATCGTGGTCAGGATCTGCTCGAGGCGCTCGGCGCCGTCGCCGGGCTCCGAGAAGGGAAGGTGGGCGTAGGCCAGCCCGTGCTCGTCGTAGTCGTGGAGGTTGTAGGGAATCGCGGTGATGCTCACCATCAGGCCGATCTCGTTGCGGCTCAGCCAGATGATCTCCTCGAGACGCCGCACCCGCCGGTGGCCGACGCCGTAGCCGCCGGGCCGTTCGCACACCCCGAAGCGGTCGGTGATGATCCACCGGAAGCCCCGGGGCTCGATCCCTTCCGACCACTTGCTGCTCATGCGTCGTCCCGATCGAAGAGATGCACCGAGGGCAGCTCGCGGTAGCGCTCCCCCACGTCCAGGCCGTAGCCCACGAGCCAGTCGGCCGGCACGGAGAATCCGACGTAGCGGATGCCCTCGGTGCGGGCGTCCTCCCGCACGAGCAGGGCGCACATCTCGAAGCTGGCCGGACGCCGGGCCTTCAGCAACTCGGCCAGGTAGTCGGTGGTGAGGCCGGAGTCGACTATGTCCTCCACCAGCACGACGTGGCGGTCCCGCACGTCGGTGTCGAGGTCCTTGATGATGCGGACCACTCCGCTGGACTCGGTGCTGAGCCCGTAGGACGACACGGCCATGAAGTCGATCTCGACCGGCAGGTCGATGGCTCGGGCCAGGTCGCTCATGAACACGAAGGCGCCCTTGAGAACGCCGACCAGCAACGGGGGACGGCCCTGGTAGTCGGCGGTGATCTCGGCGCCGATCGCCTCCACGCGGGCTCGCAGCTCCTCGGGGGTGATGATGGCGCGGCCGACCGACCCCGGCGGCTTCGGCATCTGCGCCGCGGGCTGCTCCGGCGCCAAGCTCATCCTCGCACCATACCGGGCGCTGCCCGGGCCTCTACGGGGTCAATCCGGCGGTTGGTCCCGATGTCGGGGCTCGATGCGGAGGCGGCCCGCAGTGCGGGCCACTCGATGACCTCCGGTGATCTCGGTCGCGATGCCGCGACCCGCCGCGACGTCTAGCACCCGGCCGATCGAGGCGGCCGTCGGGGCCGAGCCGACGGCCTCGGCGATCCAGCTCCTCAGCGCCTCGGCCGCCACCGCTCGCGGTGCGGCGGCGAGGGCGGCCGCGCTGGTGGGATCGATCTCTGCAGCCAACCCGGCGATCACGTCCAGCGCCTGGGAGGCCAGATCGGCGTGGCGATTCAGAAGGGGAACCGGGTCGCGTCCGAGAGCGTTCGCCAGTGCGGGCATCACCTCCTTGCGGATGGCCACCCGGGCGAAGGACGGGTCGTCGTTCATGGGATCGCGCACGGTTGGAAGCCCGAGCCGCTCACACAGGGCGTGCGTCTCGAAGCGGCGCAGTCCCAGCAGGGGACGGCCGACCCCCGCGTGGGGCGCAGCCGCGCCAGCCAGTCCCCCGCCCCGGCCGACGTTGAACAGCACGGTCTCGGCCCGGTCGTCCGCCGTGTGGCCGACCAGCACGTCGTCGGGCAGCGCCCCGTAGCGGGCGGCACGCGCTCTCGCCTCCAGGTTGGGGCCCGGATCCACACGCACCCGGCGTAGCTCGAAACCTGCCTCGAAGTGGTCCGCGATGGCTCGGGCCGCCTCGGCGTCGCGGTGCGCCGAGGGCCGCAGGCCGTGGTCGACGTGCCAGGCGGTGACCTCCAGCCCGGCTGCGGTCGCCAGCGCGACCAGGGCGGCGGAATCGGGACCGCCCGACAGGCCACAGGCCACGGCGGTGCCGGGCGCCGGGAAGGTGCAGCGCGCCAGCAGAGAATCGACGCTCACACCAGAGGCCGAGCTCAGCGAGGCCGTGGCCCGAGCGGCCCGTGAGCGCAGCGAACAAGAGCGGGAGACACGCAGTCCTCTCAGGCCGCAGCCTCGGTGACGCTCATGCGGCTGACCCAATCGCTCGGGCTGCGGATCTCGGCGATGCCGGGAACGTTCCCGGGGCTCTCCCAGACACGGTCGAGCAGGGCCGCGCCACCGACCTCCTCGACCGACGAGATGAAGTGTTCGCCCTCGGCGTACTGCTTGATCTTGGCATCGAGGCCGATCACCCGCTGGAAGACCTTGGCGAACCCCCGCACCGACTCCCGTCGCCTGCGCATCACCCGCCCGAACCGGGGAGCGGAAGGGACGAGGCCCTTGCCGGCTCGATCCATGGTCACGTCGCCGTGGCCCTCGAGAAGGCTCATGAGACCGGCGAGCTGCTCCAGAGTCTCCACCTGTGCCTCTGAGGCGAACAGGGCCATGATCCCGCCGGCCGCCAGCGGGTCCTCGCCGCGGCGCCGGGCCTCCACCACCCGGCGCACGGCCGCCGCGATCCGCTTCGGGTCGGGATCCACCGAGTCGAGCACCGATTCGACGAGGCCGATGAAGTGCGGCCGCATCCAGTCGACGCCGGTGAACTGGGCCCGATGGGTCACCTCGTGGAGCGCCAGCCAGAGCCGGAACTCAGCCGGGTCGAAGGCGTACTTGCTCTCCAGCGACACGACGTTGGGGGCCACGTAGTAGACGATGTCCTGGTCTTCGGGCTTGTCGTCCTCGATGATCAGCAGGTCGTACTGGCCCAGCACCCGCGTGGACATCCAGCCCAGCATGACGCCGAGCTCAGCCCCGGCCACCCGCCGGGTGATCGGGGCCAGCATCCCGTCCGAGCCCGTGCCGAGCTTGGCCGCGAGAGGCTTCAGCAGACGCTGGAACGAGGCCAGGTTGGCGTCGATCCAACCGACCCGGTCGGTCACCCTGCCCCGGGCCGGTCCCGACAGCGACCGCAGGCCGGTGAACTCGGCCACCAGCCCCTCGGCCTGCTCAGTGCATTCGGCGAAGTCCTCGGCCAGGCCGTCGCGCCAGCGCGGCGCGGCGTAGGGCTCGCGCCGGGCGGTGCGCACCGCAACCCGGCGGGCCAGGTCCCAGTCGATGGGGTCGTCAAGGTCTCCAGGGTCGTTGGGACCGTCGAGATCGACAGCACCGTCGAGATCGACGGAGCCCTCGGCGTGGGCGTCCATGCGGTGGGACTCAGTCCCTCGGGTATCGCTTGTAGGTGACCTTCTGGAGGTAGCCGGCGATGGTCGCCACGATGGCGACGATGCCCGCCACGGCCAGCGGGACCGCGATCCAGAAGTGCCATACGACACCGGCGAAGGTCATGGGTTCGCAGTGTAGATGGCTCGCAGGACGCGCACTCGCAGCGATTCCGGGACCTGCTCCTCGCAGCAGCAGCGGGCCACTGTCATCCGGACCTGGGCCTCGAAGTGGAACGCGTCGGCGCAGGAAGGACAGCACTCGAGGTGCGCGGAGATAGCAGTGCGGACCGCAACGGTGGCCTCACCGTCGAGGTAGAGGTGAAGGTCTCGGCAAGCGTCGTCGCAGTTGCAGACCACGGGTCAACTCCTGTCGTCCGGACCGGCCTCTGGCTCCTGGGGGAGGAGCCGGTGGCGGGCGGCAAAGTCGTACAACCTCTTGTGGAGCTGTTTTCTTCCCCGATGCAGGCGGCTCATTACGGTGCCGATGGGGACATCGAGGATCTCCGCGATCTCCGAGTAGGAGAAGCCCTCCACATCGGCGAGCAGTACGGGCAGGCGGTAGTAGTCGGGAAGGTCCTCCACAGCCTGCTTCACCTCGTGCTCGGTGAACAGCGAGGACAGCTCGTCCTCGACGCTGCGGCCGAGCCGTGCCGCTGTGTCACCGCCGAGGCGGCGGTACAGATAGAGGTGCTCCACATCGCCCAGGTCGGTCTCGGCGGGTCGCCGCTGGCGGCGCCGGTACTCGCTGATGTAGGCGTTGGTGAGGATGCGGTACATCCACGCCTTCAGGTTGGTTCCCGCCGTGAAGGTGCCGTAGGACCGGTAGGCCCGCAGGTAGGTCTCCGACACCAGGTCCTCGGCGTCGGCCGGGTTGCGGGTCAGCCGCATGGCCGCCGAGTACAACGACGGCATCAGCGGCAGAGCGTCGTCCGCGAAGGTTGCCTGGTCGGCCACTCACCGCCTCTTTGGCTGGGGTTGGGAGCCCGAAAGGGGATTTGAACCCCTGACCTACGCTTTACGAGAGCGTCGCTCTACCGACTGAGCTATTCGGGCCTGTGCGCCCCGCGGTCGGAGCCGCCTAGCGCCCGCTCAGGCTATCGCCCAGGGGCGGCAGATCGAGCAGCAGGGCTTGGAGGGCTAGGGCCTCGTTCGGGGAGCGGATCAGGCTCTCAGCGGTGGCCCGCAAGCGGTCTACGGCCCGCATGGCCGCAGTGACTCGCCGGTTCGCCGCCGGATCGTCGGGCACCGAGGTGATCTCATCGCGGTATCGGGCGCCGAGAGTGGACAGTCCGAATCGGATCTCGTCGGTGCGGAACTGGCGGTGCTCGCGCTTGTGCTGCGCTTCGATGATGCTGCGGCCCGAGCCCCTCACACCGAAGTGCTCCTCACGTTGCTCCAGGGTGACGATCTCGGCTCTGTGGCGCTCGGTGAGGGCTCCGCCGGCCTCGTCGATCATGGCACGCAGTTCGGCTACCAGCAGCGCGACGGCGGCCCCGGTTCCATCGAGGCGGTCCGGCACCATCCACCACGCCTCGCGCCGGGCCGCCACCCGCTCGTCGGTGGCCAGGACCCTGGCCCGATGGAGGTTGCCCGCCGCCGCGGCCGCTACCAGCGGGGCCCGGTCGGCCTCGACCAGACCCTCCGACACCAGCACCCGGGCGATCTCGGCGTCGGGAACCGGGCCGAAGTCGATTCTCGTGCAGCGCGACGCGATGGTGACGTGCTCGGGCAGCACCTGCTCGGCCAGCAGCACCCACACCACCGAGCCCGCCGGCTCCTCGACCGGTTTGAGCAGGGCCGCGGCCGCGGCCGGTGTGGCGGTGTGGAAACGGTCGACGACCAGCACCTTGCGGGGGCCCTCCACGGGTGTGCGGCTGGCCTCGACGATGAGCTGGGACACCTCCTCCTCGCGGCGCAGGCTCGGGCCGGATGGGCTGAGCACGAAGACGTCGGGGTGCTCACGGCTGGCAGCCAGACGACGATGTCTGGCGGACCGCGCCGGATCGGAGCCTGCCCGCTGGTCCGCGGCCGCGATCAGCTCCCCCGCGAAGGCGCCGGCCGCGGCCTGCTTGCCCGAGCCCCGCGGGCCGACCAGCAGGTACGCATGCACCGGCGATGCCACCGCCGCCGCCAAGGCAGCCACCGCCTGCGGCTGGCCCACCACCGCCGACCACGGATCGGCAGATGCAGTCTCGGCGGCAGCATCGAGGAGAGTCATGGCAGGTCGCCGAGGCGGTCTCGAACCGCCGCCAACACCCGGGCGGCCACGTCATCCACCGAGCCGTCAGCGTCGACCACCGACCAGTGGGCCGGGTCGGCCTCGGCCATGGTCAGATAGCCGGCCCGGACCCGATCGAGGAAGCCGTCACCGGTTCCCTCGAAGCGGTCGAGTGACGATCCCAGCCGCCGCGACGCCAATTCGAGGGGGATGTCCAGAAGCAGGTTCAAGTCGGGTTCGATCCCTCCGGTGGCGAAGTGCATCATCGTCTGCAACTCGGCAAGATCGAGACCGCGCCCGTAGCCCTGGTAGGCGAGCGTCGACGCGGTGAAGCGGTCGGTGACTACATGCTGGCCATCTCGCAGTACCGGGCCGACGACCTCGGCCACATGCTGGGCCTTGTCCGCGATTATCAGCAGCGCCTCGGTGCGGGCGTCTAGGGAATCGTTGTCCGGATCGAGCAGCATCCGCCTGATCTCTGCCCCCACACCGGTGGCGCCGAACTGGAAGGTGAACACCGCGCCCAGCGACTCGGCCAGCAACCGGGCCTGGGTGGACTTTCCCGACGCGTCCACCCCCTCGACCGCAATGAGCCGGCCGGTCACTGCGCCGTCGCCTCGCTCTCGGACGCCACTCCGCCCTGCTCACGAGCACCGGATCTCAGACTCAATGTGGCCAGGGCGCCGGCGACAACGATGATCACACCAGCGATCCACATCGTGAGGCGCGATCCGGGCAACTCGACCAACGCTCCCAGCACCGTGACCTCCTGGTCCCACCAGAGGTCCGACAGGCCGTCGAGCAGGTCGGCCAGCACGCCACCGACGGCCAGCGCAATCAGCGCGCACAGCCGCACCAGCACGAGCAGGGCTGCGAACACGCGGCCCCGGATCTCGTTGTCGACGTTCTCGTGCAGCAGCGTGAACCCGAGCACATATGAGGGACCGGCCAGCATCCCGAGCAGCACCACCAGTGGGATCATCAGCGACAGCCGGTCCACCGACGCAGCGGCCAGCAGCACCACACCCGCGCCGATGAGCGCTGATGTGAACCCGCGGAGCCGGTTGATGCGGTTCTGCAGCGCAGCGGCCGAGGCCACGCCCACTGCCATGCCCACTCCGAGCGAGAACAGCACGGCATGGAAGTCGGCCTCCCGCCCGACGATCACTTCGTCGACGAACCGGGCGCCCAGAACCACCACCATCCCCGCGCCCATCACCGCCGTGGCCAACCCTACGTTCACCGACCGCACGATGCGGTTCCTCCCCACCAGGCGCCAACCTTCCCGGAGCTCGCGGATGGCCCCGCCGAGGTCAAGGCTCCCCCGCTCGGTCGCCTGACGCTCGTTGCGGGAACGCACCGGAATGGCGATGCGCCAGATGATCAGGGCGGTCACGAGGAACGTCAGGGCGTCCACGTAGAAGGCCAGTCCCTCCTCGTTGAGCCGCAGGTTCGTCACCCATCCCTCGTCCGGCACCGCCTCCGCCGCCTTGGCCAGCAGCGCGGCCGCCCCGGCAGCCACCGGGAACATGCCGTAGGCCGCGGTCACGTTGAGCGAATTGGCGGCGGTGAGCTTTTCTCGGGGCACTAGGTTGGGGACCGTCGCCTCCTTGGCGGGCTGCCACATCAGGGTCAACAGCTCGAGCAGGAAGCTGGCCAGCACGAGCCCGATCAGGGTGTCGACGAACGGCAGGGTCACCAGCACCATTGCACGGCCGATATCGCAGCCGATCATCACCCGCTTGCGATTGAAGCGGTCGACGATCACCCCCGCCGCAGTGCCGAGGAAGAACCCAGGAGCAACCCGGCTGGCGAGCACGAGTGCGATGGCCGCGCCCTTGGAGCCCTCGCTCAGTCGGGCCGCCAGCGAGATCGTGGCCACAAGACCCAGCCAGTCGCCGGTGGCCGACACCACTTGGGCGATCCAGAGCCTGAAGAAGTCCCGCGTGCCGAAGATCCGCTCAAGGCGACCCGACGGTCGGGCCGCCTCGAAGGCCTCATCGAGCCGGAGGCCCGCCGATGAGCGGGGTACGTCGTCGTCCACGACAGACGAGACTAGGCGGGCGGCCTGCCAGCGGCTTGCGGACGGGCTCAGCTGCGCTTGCCGGTCGACCTCCGGCGGGCGGGGCGCTTCTTGGCCGGACCCTTGGCCCGCCGCTCCGCCAGCAATTCGCAGGCCCGCTCCAGGGTGAGCCCCTCGACGGTGTCGCCGGACCGCAGTGAGGCGTTGGTCTCGCCGTCGGTGACGTAGTGGCCGTAGCGACCGTCCTTCACCACGACGGCCCGGCCGGTGTCGGGGTCCTCCCCCAGTTCTCTCAACGGTGCGGCCGGGGCTTGGCGACCCCGGCTCTTCGGCTGGGCCAGCAACTGGAGACATTCCTCGAGGGTCGCCGTGAACAGCTTGTCCTCGCTGGGCAGGCTGCGACTGTCGGAGCCCTTGCGTACAAACGGTCCGTAGCGGCCGTTCTGAACGGTGATCTCCACCCCGTCGGCGGGGTCGGCGCCGACGGTGCGCGGCAGCGACAGCAGTTGCAGCGCATCCTCCAACGTGATCGTCTCCAACACCATGGTCTTGAACAACGACGCGAACTTCGGCTTGTCGGGGACCTCCTCACCCCGTCCAAGCTGCACGTATGGCCCGTAGCGGCCGGACTTGGCGACCACGGTCAGCCCGGTGACGGGATCGGTGCCGAGAACCCGCTCGTCGCGGCCGGCGGCCAGCAGTTCCAACGCCCGCTCGACGGTGAGCTCGTCGGGAGCGGTGCCGTCGGGCACGGAGGCCGAGTCATCGCCCCTCTGCACGGTCGGGCCGTAGCGCCCCACGCGGACCTCCAGCTCGACGCCGTCGGCATCGTTGCCCAGCGGGATCGAGTTGACCAACCGGGCGTCGATGTCGCTGAGGCGGCTGGAGACCTTCTCCTTGAGGCCGGGATCGTCGTCACCGCCGAAGTAGAACCGGTGAAGCCACGGAACCTGCTCCTCCACACCGGTCGCGATCCGGTCGAGGTCGTCCTCCATCTCAGCGGTGAAGGCGTAGTCGACCAGCTTCGGGAAGTGGCGCTCCAGCAGATTCACCACCGAGAAGGCGGTGAACGACGGCACCAGTGCCGAGCCCTTCTTCCACACGTACCCGCGGTCGATGATGGTGCCCATGATCGACGAATAGGTCGAGGGCCGACCCACGCCGAGCTGCTCCAGGCGCCGCACCAGCGAGGCCTCGGTGTAGCGGGCCGGAGGCTGGGTGTAGTGCCCGGACGCCTCGAGGCCGCGGCAGTCCGCGCCGTCTCCCTCGTGCAGCGGCGGCAGGCGAAGCTCAGCGTCGGTGTCGCTCGCTTCCCCGGCGTCGGTTCCCTCGGTGTACACCTCGCGGAAGCCCATATGGGTTATCACCGTGCCGCTGGCCGCGAACTCGGCGTCGCGGCCCGAGGCGCTTCGGGCGCCGACGCGCAACTGCACCGTCTCGCCGGTGCAGTCGGTCATCTGGCTGGCCAGCGTCCGCTTCCACACCAACTCGTAGAGCCGGGCCTCGGGCCGGGGCAGCTGACTGTCCACCGTCGACGGGTCGGTGAAGGTGTCGCCCGCGGGCCGGATGGCCTCATGCGCCTCCTGGGCGTTCTTCACCTTGCTGGCGTACGCCCTCGGTTCCGGCGGCAGCACGCTCGAGCCGTAGCGCCTCTCCACCTCGGAGCGAGCCGCAGCCACCGCGTTCGCCGACAGCGACGTGCTGTCGGTGCGCATGTAGGTGATGTAGCCCTTCTCGTACAGTGACTGAGCCGTGCGCATGGCCACCGCCGAGGTCATGTGTAGCTTCCGGGCCGCCTCCTGCTGCAAGGTCGACGTGATGAAGGGCGCGGCCGGGCGCCGCCGGTAGGGCTTGGAGGTGCGAGCCCGAACCGCGTAGGCCGCGTCCTGAAGATCCGAGGCCAGCGACGTGGCCGCCGCCTCATCGAGCACAGTGACCTCGCCCCGGGTCGGTTGGCCGTCGGAGCCGAAGTCGCGAGCCGCGGCGATACGAGAGCCGTCGAGTTGGACGAGATCGGCGGTGAACTCGGGCCGGTTGCCGTTGCCGCCGGCAGAATCCGCCGGGACGA
>VYCM01000002.1 GCA_009843915.1 Acidimicrobiaceae bacterium
CTTCGCGGAGCTGGACGACGAGGCGGCCGTCGAGGTGGAGCGGCGCGAGCAGGCTCTCAGGACCGGCCTGGACACCGGTGCCGTGCCGGCAGGGGTGACCGAACTGCTGGACCGCTCGATGCTGCACCGGCTGGCCGACCTGGTCGACGAGACCACCCGAGCCCTCGACGCTTTCGACTACGCCCGGGCCTTGGAGCGCACCGAGTCGTTCTTCTGGGCCTTCACCGACGACCACATCGAGCTGGTGAAGTCCCGCGCCTACGGCGAGCACGGGGCCGGCGCCGCGGTCTCGGCCCGGCTGTCACTGCGAGCCGCCTTGAGAGTGCTGCAGCAGCTGTTCGCCCCCTTCATGCCCTTCGTGGCCGAGGAGGTGTGGAGCTGGTGGCACACCTCGTCCGTCCATGCGTCGACCTGGCCCGAATCGAGCCGCCTGCGGGCTGCCGCTGGTGACGCCGGACCGCTGCCCGGAACGGTGGCCGCCGCGGTACTGGGCGAGGTGCGCCGGGCCAAGTCGGAGGCCAAGCGACCGCTGCGCACCGAGGTGCTGCGGGCCGAGGTCGCCGACACAGCCGAGCGCATCGCCGTTCTGCAGCAGGTGGCCGCCGACGTCTGCGCCGCGGGCCGCATAGCCGGACTGGTCACGGCCGAGGGTTCCGAACTCTCGGTGGCCTGCGAGCTAGCCCCCGAGGCCGCCGCCTAGGTCCCCATCCGGAACTGGCAGCAGAACGCACCCCATAGGGGGCAAAACGCTGCCAATTCGCGAACGGATGCCTGGCTAGCGCAGTATGCCGTATATCTGGCGGGCGGCCCGGCGACCCGACAGCAGGGCGCCGTGCACCGTGGACGGGAACCGGCTGTGGGTGGCTTCTCCCGCGAAGAACAAGCGCTCGCCGACAGGTCTGGACATCTCCCGGTAGGTCTCGAACTCCACCCCCACGGGCAGGTACGAGTACGAGCCCCAGGTCCACGGGTCCGATCCCCAGCGGGTGCTGACGGCGTCGACGGGCTCGGGCACGTCCCCGAACATGGACCTGAGGGACTCGACCGCCCGTGATGTGAGCTCAGCGTCGGAGTACTGCTCGAGCTCGGCTCCGAACGAGCCGGGATTGAACATGGCGAGCACCGGCCGGCCCAGGTAGGGGTACAGGTTCAGCGTCTCGGACCAGTGGCCCGGCTGCTCGCCCGCATAGCCGATCCACTCGGTGTCGCGGTCCCAGAAGGGCTCGTCGAACAGCAGAACCGTCCGGTTGAGGATCCCCATGTCCAGGGCGGCGATCGCCTCCCGCATGACCGGCGGCAGTGCCGGGCTGAACGAGATCGCATCCGCCTTGAGCACGCCGAGGGGAACGGTGACCACCACCCGGTCGGCCTCGAAGGTGTCACCCGACTCGGAGGCGACCGCGATGGTGGGCCCCGAGTAGTCGATCGCCGCCACCGGGTGATCGAGCCGGATGTCGCGGCCCGCGGCCAGCACGTCGACGATCTGGCTGTACCCGCCGGGGAACACGACATCGCCGCCGCGCAGGGTGCTGGGCCCGTCGTAGCTCATGATCGACAGGTCGCTGATGTCCGCTCCGAACTCATGCGAGAACATCGACGCCAGCGAGTGCAGCCACAGGCGCCGGTCGTCGCCGCTGAGGCCGTGGGTGGCTGCGAACCGCTCGAAGACATCGGCGAGGGACTCCTCGGGCATCTCGTAGGCCAGAGCCATGTAGGTGCCCCACAACGCCGGGTCGACCGGCTCAGCCGGCAGGCCGTCGTGGTCGTAGAGGACCGCGTTGTCGTAGTCGGTCTCAGCCGTGGCGATGCCGTTGCTCTCGACGATGTCAGAGATCGGGTTGCCCCGGACTCCGTGTATCCATGTCGCTCCCAGTTCTACGGGAATGCCGTCGCCGATGCTGGAAGTCCAGATGCGCCCGCCGACCCGGTCCCGGGCTTCGAGGATGACGACGTTCTCGAAGCCTCGGACCTGGAGCTCATCGGCCGCAGCCAGCGCCGCGGCTCCGGCGCCGACGATGACGATCCGCTCGTCGGTCGCAGCCGGAGCGTCCGCGGGCAGTGGGTCCGCTGCCGGCACGTCGCCGCCGCGGTCTCCGTCGTCGCCACCGCCGCAGGCCGCCAGCAGGGGCGCGGATGCGCCCAGGCCGACGGTGGCGAGCCCGCCCTGGACGAACCTCCGGCGATCCAGTTCATTGCCGGTCACTCCCCCGCCCGTCATGATCTCAGGCCTCAGTCGTCTATCTCGGGGATCTGTAGCGAGAAGGCTGCGCCTCCCAGCGGTGACTCCCCCACCGTCGCCGCTCCGCCGTGAGCCTCGGCCACCTGGCGCACTATGGCCAGCCCGAGGCCCGATCCGGGGTGGTCGCGGTCGGCTTCCAGGCGGTGGAACCGCTCGAAGACCCGCTCTCGATCGGCCTCGGCCACGCCCGGGCCGGCGTCGTGCACGGTCACCGAGCCGCCATCCACCACCACCTCGACCGGCCCGGCGGTGCTGAACTTCACTGCGTTGTCCACCAGGTTGCGCACCGCGCGGGCCAACGCCTCCGGGCGGCCCTCCACCGTCACTCCCCGCCGCACCCGCACCACGATCTCGCGCCCGCTGCGGCGCCGGGCCCGCTCCACCACCGGCTCCACCACGCCGGCCAACTCGATCAGCTGGAGCTCCTCGTCGGTCTGGACATCGGCAGCCAAGTCGACCAGCTCGGTCACCAGGTCGGTCAACTCGCTCAGCTCGGCATCCACGTCGTCGAGCACGGAGGCCCGCTCCTCGGGCGCCAGCTCGTCGGAGCGACGCAGCAGGTCGACGTTGGTCCGCAGGCTGGTGAGCGGGGTGCGCAACTCGTGGCTGGCGTCCATCACCAAGCGGTGCTGCTGGCGGCGACTGGCGGACAGGGCTGCGAGCATGGTCCGGAAGCTGCGAGCCAGGCGCCCCACCTCGCCGGCCTCCGAACTCTCCACCGGCAGGTCGACGTCGCCTGTCTCGGCGATCTGCTCGGCCGTGTCCGTCAGCCTGACGATGGGGCGCACCGCCCGCCCGGCCAGGAACCAGGCCCCGGCCGCGGCGACCGCTACCGCCAGCAGACCGAACAGCAGCACCTGACGACGGAGATCCTCCACGGCGCTCTCCACCTCGTCCAGCGGGCGGGCCACCTGGACGAACACGCCGTCTGCGGCTCGCACGGTCATGAGCCGCAGGCTCATCCCGTGCGCCTTCACCGTGTCGACCACCGGCCCCCACTGCCGGGCCCGCTCCAGGCGCTCGGTGTCGGGCACGGTTCCGATGTCATCGTCGAGGGCGACGATGACCTGGCCCCTGATCACGCCGTCGGCACCGGGGTCCAGGTCGGTCACGACCACTCGGGCGTAGGCGTCCAATGACACCAGCGAGCCCAGCGGATCGGCCCGCAGCAACGACCCGATCCCGGTCGAGCGCCGGGTCAGGCTGCCGGCCCAGAAATCACCGCGGGGCTCGGCGAACACCAGTGCCGCCCTCTCCAGCAGGTCTTGGTCCACTTCCTCCGTCAGCTCTGCCCTGGCCGAGCGCACCGCGGTCCAGCCCACCGCGGCCACCACCACCGTCACCACCGCGGCCACCAGCAGCGCGACCCGGACCCGAAGCGTCACCGGTCGATCCTGGCTACATAACCCATCCCGCGCACGGTGTGGACGATCCTGGGCGCGCCGCCGGCCTCGGTCTTGCGGCGCAGGTACCCGATGTACACGTCGAGGGTCTTGGAGCCGGTGTCGAGGGTTCCGGCCCACACATGCTCGTAGATGTCGAAGCGGCTCAGGACGACGCCGGCGTTGCGCACCAGCAGCTCCAGCAGGTCGAACTCCTTCACCGACAGATTGATGGGACGTCCGGCCCGCGCCGCCAGACGGCCCTCGACGTCGATCTCAAGATCGCCGAGGCGCAGCACGCTGTCGCGGCCCGATGGGGTCGCGCTCGCACTCCAACCTCGCTGCCCTGCACGCTCGCCCCCGTCGGCCGCCGCCCTCAACCGGGCCCGCACCCTGGCCAGAAGCTCCTCGATGGCGAAGGGCTTGACGAGGTAGTCGTCGGCGCCGGCGTCGAGCCCGGCCACCCGGTCGTCCACCTCGTGGCGAGCGGTGAGCATGAGGATCTGGGTGTCGCATCCCTTCTGTCGCAGCATCCGGCACACACTGAGACCGTCGGCGTTGGGCATCGACACGTCCAGCACCAGCAGGTCGGGCCGGTATGCGTCGTGAGCGGCCAGCGCCGCGGCCCCGTCGGGCACGGCCACCACCTCGTAGCCCTCCAGTCGCAGGTACCGGTCGAGCGAGTCCCGCACCCGGCGATCGTCCTCTGCGATCAGGATGGTGGCCGCGGCCTCTCCCCCTTCAGCGGACTGCACCGTCACATTGTGGCCCCGCAAAGTGAACATCAGGTTAGAACTTCGACCGGCCCAGCTTGGAGGTGCACCTTCACGGCTAGGGTCGGTTGGTGCGCATTCTTGTCACCAACGATGACGGCATCGACTCCATCGGGCTGCACGTGCTGGCCCGGGCTATGGCCGAGATCGGCGACGTCGTCGTGGTGGCGCCCGACAAGGAGTATTCGGGCTACGGCGCAGCCTTCGGGCCGCTGCACCTGATCAAGCCCGAGGTCCACCGCGCCCGCATAGACGGCTTGGACGACGTGTGGTCGGTGACGGGGCCTCCGGCGCTGTGCGTGATGTTCGGTCGCCTGAACCTGTTCGGGCACTACGACCTGGTGGTGGCCGGCATCAACCCCGGCGCCAATGTGGGCCGTTCGGTGTACCACTCCGGCACGGTCGGAGCGTGCCTGACTGCCCGCAACGGCGGCGTGAGCGGCGTGGCCGTCAGCCAGACGGTCGAGTCGTTCGGGGTGGAGGGCCAGGGCTGGGAGGAGATGCTCGCCGACCAGCACTGGGAGACCGCCGCAATCGTGGCCGGCGCCGCGGTTGCGGGCCTGGCCGCCGCGCTGCCGCCGGAGCCGATAGTGCTCAACATCAACGTCCCCGACCGGGAGCTGCGCGACATCAAGGGCTGGAAGCGCACCGAGGTCGGCATCGAGCCGCCCCGCTCGATGGCCACCGCACAGCTCGAGCCCAGGCCCGGGCACACCGACGCATACCGGGTGAAGATGGACTGGGGCGACGCCATCGAGCTGCCCGAATACACCGACGGGGGCGCGGTGATGGCCGGATGGGTGTCGGTCGGCTGGCTGGGTCGCCTCGAATCGGTCGAGCCGGGTTTCGCCGCGGTGACCGAGGCCGAGACCCGCCTCGACAAGCTGCTGAGCTGAATCCGCCTGCCGGCTGGGCTGAGTCCGGTTCGGTCGGTTCAGGCCCTGGAGGCCGGGCCAGCCGGTAGCCGTAGCGTTGGACGGTGAGCCTGACCGCGTCCGGCCTGTCCAAGGGCTACGGCACCCGCCAACTCTTCGAGGGCGTGACCCTGCATCTGCCCGCGGGCCGGCGCGTCGCGCTCGTGGGCGGCAACGGCACCGGCAAGACGACCCTGCTCGAGATCATGGCCGGGACTCGGGAACCCGACGCAGGCGCTGTCACCAAGCCCCGCGACGCTCGGATCGGGTACCTGCCCCAGGACCTGCGCGACGTCTCCGATGGAACAGTCCGCCAGCATGTGATGGCCGGCGCAGGCCCGCTGGCCGAGTTGGCAGGCACCCTGAAGGAGCTTGAGGGCCGGCTCGGCCGCTCGGCGGACCCTCAGGACGTCCTGGTGGCCCGCTACGGAGAGGCCCAGTCCCAGTTCGAGCAGCTCGGCGGGTACGCCCTGGAGGCCGAGGCGGCCAAGGTTCTGGCCGGTCTCGGCTTCTCGGTGGCCGACTCGAACCGGCCCGTGGCTGAGCTGTCGGGAGGCTGGAGGATGAGAGCGGCCCTGGCGCGGCTGCTGGTGTCAGAGCCCGACATCCTGCTGCTCGACGAGCCCACCAACCATCTCGACGTTGACTCCATGGCATGGCTCGAGCGGCGCCTGGCGGCATGGCCTGGTTCCCTGCTCTTCGTCAGCCACGACCGCGACTTCATCGACGCGGTGGCCGACCGCATAGTCGAGCTCGCCTCCGGTGCGGTCGTCGCCTACGAGGGAGGGTTCGCCGAGTTCGTGGTGGCCCGCGAGGAGAACCTGCAGCGCATCGAGGCGGCCGCCGGCCGCCAAGCCCGCGAGGTGGCCCGCATCGAGCGCTTCGTCGAGCGCTTCCGTTACAAGGCCAGCAAGGCCCGCCAGGTGCAGAGCCGGGTCAAGACCCTCCAGAAGCTGGAACGGATCCAAGTCCCCAGCCGCTCCGAGCTGGCCGCCCGCTTCGATTTCGGTGCACCTCCCCGCTCCGGCCGGGTGGTGGCCGAGCTCACGGAAGCGACCGTCGGCTATCCCGACGGCGACGGACCGGTCGTCTCCGGCGCGACCCTGGCGGTGGAACGGGGCCAGACAGTGGCTCTAGTGGGGCCCAACGGTGCGGGTAAGACCACCCTGCTGAAGCTGATACTGGGCGAGCTGTCCCCGAGTTCCGGCGCAGTGCGGATCGGTGCCAACGTGCGTGTGGCGGCCTTCGGTCAGCATCAGGCCGACGAGTTGGACGGCGCCAAGCGGGCGATCGAGGTGTTCTCGGCCGGGATCGACCCGGGACGGCGCAATCTGCGCACCGTGCTCGGCGCATTCGGCTTCACCGGAGACGACGCCGACCGGCGGGTAGCGGAACTCTCCGGCGGTGAGCGCACCCGTCTGGCCCTTGCCCGGCTGATGGTGGAGCCCGTGAACCTGCTGGTGCTCGACGAGCCCACCAACCATCTCGACCTGCCCAGCTGCGACATCCTCGAGGACGCGCTCGCCGCCTATCCCGGCACCGTGCTGCTGGTGACCCACGACCGGCACCTCATCCGGGCCGTGGCCGACGTGCTGATCGAGGTGCGGCACGGTCGGGCGGTGTGGCACCTGGGCGCCGACGAGGCGGTTCTGTACCCGGACGCCACGCACGACCAGCCGGCCCGGGACCCGGGCGCACCGCCGACACCGGGTCAGCCGCGGGCCGGGTCCAGCGCCGACCGGGTCGAACGCCGCAGAGCGAGCGCCCAGGCACGGGCGGCAACCAGCAAGCTCCGCCGGCGGGTGACCGATCTGGAACGAGCATGGGCCGCGGCCGACGCCGAAGTGGGCGAACTGCACCGCCGGCTCAGCGATCCCGCGGTCTACGACCGGCCCGAGGAGGTCCACGTGCTGGCATCGGCGCACGAGGAGGCCGCCGACCGGGCCGCGGCGCTGCTGGCAGAGTGGGAGGCGTCGCTGGCGGAACTCGAGACGCTCGGCTAGCGCGCAGAAGGAGTATCAGCAGCAAAGTGACCATCTTGCGCAGCCTGCCCGAGGGGTACGACACGCGGCGACGCCGATCCGGCAGCGACGCGCTAGAACCGGCCCGATGCTGCTAGCCGACCTCGTCGCCTGCGCCGAAGCCGTGGCCGCCACCTCGGCGCGTACGGCCAAGATCGAGTCCCTGGCCGAGCTGCTGCGGGGCGCAGACGGGCGCGAGGCCGGCGTGGTGGCCGGGCTGGTCGCCGGTGATCCGCGCCAGGGACGCATCGGAGTGGGCTGGGCCACGGTTGCCGCCCTGCAAGACGAACCCGCCGGGGAGCCCACGCTTACAGTGGCCGATCTCGACGCGATGTTCGATGAGGTTGCGGGCGCAGCCGGGGGCGGATCTACCCAGAGGCGCCTCGACCTGCTCGAGGACTTCCTGGTCCGGGCCACGGCTGCCGAGGCCGACTTCGTGAGGCGGCTGCTCGTTGGGGAGTTGCGCCAGGGAGCCAGCGAGGGGGTGGTGGTAGAGGCAGTGGCCCGAGCTGCGGGCGTGGCGGCGCCGGTGGTCCGTCGAGCCCTGATGCTGGTTGGCGACCTCGGCGAGACGGCCGGCATCGCTCTCACGCAGCGAGCCCTCGGACTGGAGGCGGTCCGGTTCGAGGTCTTTCGACCGATCCGGCCCATGCTGGCCTCCACTGCCGACCACGCGGCCTCGGCCGTAGCCGAACTGGGCCGGTGCTCGGTGGAGTGGAAGCTGGACGGGATCCGCATCCAAGTCCACCGCCGGGGCGAAGAGGTGCGGATCTGGACCCGCAACCTGAACGACGTCACCGACCGCCTCGGCGAAGTCGCCGACCTGGTTCGCGGCCTTCCCGTGAGAGTCGCGGCGTTCGACGGAGAGGTGATGGGAATAGCCGACGATCTGGCGCCGGTTGCCTTTCAGGACACGATGGGCCGTGTCGGCACGAGAGGCACCGGCGAGAGCGTCCCCTCCCGTGCCGACACAGTGAGAGTCAGGCCCATGTTCTTCGACGCGCTTCATCTTGATGGGCGCGACCTGCTCGACGAGCCGCTCGAGATCCGGCTCGGCTGCCTAGCCGAAGCGGCCGCCGACCATCGGGTGCCGGGGGTCGTCACCGCCGATCCTGACGAGGCTGAGCAGGTGTTCGCCGCGGCGGTGGGGGCCGGCCACGAGGGCGTGATGGTCAAGGCCGCCGGCTCGCCCTACGCGGCGGGACGCCGGGGGAAGGCCTGGCGCAAGGTCAAGCCGGTGCACAGCTTCGACCTAGTGGTGCTGGCGGTGGAGCCCGGGAGCGGGCGCCGTCGAGGCTGGCTGTCCAACATCCACCTCGGAGCCCGGGACCCCAGCGGCGGGTTCGTGATGGTGGGCAAGACGTTCAAGGGCATGACCGACGAAATGCTGCGGTGGCAGACCCGTCGCTTCGACGAGTTGGCCACCGACCGCAGGGCCCACGTGGTGAAGTTGAGGCCTGAGCAGGTGGTGGAGATCGCGGTCGACGGCGTACAGCGCTCGAGCCGCTACCCCGGCGGCGTGGCCCTGCGCTTCGCCCGGGTGGTGCGCTACCGCAGCGACAAGTCCGCCGCCGAGGCCGACACCATCGACACGGTGCGCAGCCTTCTTCCGGGCTCGGCGGGGTCTATAGGATCGGCGTCATGACCGGTACAGCCAGCATCTCCGCCACGGACACGACCGAGCACCGTCCGGCCCCCGCGACCACCACAGTCACCGAGCCCGACATACGGCCGGTCACTGATGACGGCGACCACGACCGCTTCGCCCACTACACCCGCCGGGCCGACGCCAACCGGGCCTACGTCG
>VYCM01000038.1 GCA_009843915.1 Acidimicrobiaceae bacterium
TCAACCGGCTCGCCGACCGGGTGGTGGCCAACCTGAGGCCCGGCGGCTCCCAGGGGGAGGGCTCGGTCATCGGGGGCCTTCAGAGCGTGTTCGAGCGCCGCTAGAGGCAGGAGGCGCTTGCTGCGCCGCAACGGGCGGCGCGTTCGATCAGACGATCGGGACGCTGAACGAGCCCAGCGGGCCGAAGTCGAAGCGGAAGTCGTCCCCCGGCACAACCGCCATCGGGCGGGTGAACGAGCCCGACAGGATCACGTCGCCCGCCCTTAAGGACATGCCCTGCTCGGCGTAGCGCCGGGCCAGCCACACGATGCCGTTGGCGGGGTGGTCGAGCACGCCCGCAGCTAGTCCGGTCTCCTCGACGACATCGTTGCGGTAGGCGACGGCGCCTGCCCAGCGCAGGTCAGCGTCGCGGGGCCCCACGGGATGACCACCGGTCACGATCCCCGCGTTGGCCGCGTTGTCGGCGATGGTGTCGATCACCCCGCGCGTGCGGCCGGTGGCGGGGTCGGTGCGGGGGGTACGGGAGGCGATCAGCTCCACCGCGGCGGTCACCTGGCCGGTGGCGTCCAGCACATCGTCGATCGCGAGGTCGGCGCCCGCCAGGTCATCGTCCAGCACGAACGCCAGCTCCACTTCCAAGCGAAGATCGCAGAAGTCGGCGGCTGCGATGGGCTCGCCGGGGGAGAACGCCATGGCGTCGGTGAGGAAGCCGGAATCTGGGGTGTCGATGTTCATGGCCTGCTGCATGGCCCGGCTGGTGAGGCCGATCTTGTGGCCGATCACCTGCTCGCCACGGGCCAGGCGCATCTCCAGCCAGAAGGCCTGCACCCGGTAGGCCTCGTCGATGGTCATTTGCGGGTAGACGCTTGTTGTCTGGCGGACCTGCCGGCGCTCGCGCTCGGCGGTGTCGAGCAGTCCGGCCTCGGCCTTTAGTTCCCCGTCGGTCAGCACAGCTGCCCGTCTCCCGAAGGGCGTTGACTCACGGGATGAGCAGGATCTTTCCCGCGATGCCGCGGCCTTGCAGAAGCCGGTGGGCATCGGCAGCCTCGGCCAGCGGCAGGCGGGCTCCGATGCGCACCTCGAGCCGGCCCGCGGCGATCCAGCCGAACACTTCCTCGGTGCGGGCATCGAGTTCTTCGCGAGTGGAGATGAAGTCCCACAACTTGGGGCGGGTCAGCCACAGGGACTTGCCCGACAGATGCAGCGGAGCCTTGGGCTCGACCGCTCCGGAGGCGTTTCCGAAGGTCACCATCGACCCCCGCAGGCGCAACAACTCGATGCTGGCGTCGTAGACGGCGGCGCCCACCCCGTCGTACACCACGTCGATGGCCTCGGGACCGACGGCGGCCTCGACCCCTTCCACCAGGTCCGTGGTCGAGTAGTTGATCACGTGGTCGGCCCCTGCGGACCGCGCCACCTCCACCTTGGCGTCCGAGCCCACTGTGGCCACCACCTCGGCACCCCGCAGCTTGGCCATCTGCACGACCAGCCGTCCGGTGCCGCCCGCGCCGGCGTGGACCAGGCACCGGTCGCCGGGCCCGATCCGGGGACAGTCGGTAACCAGGTAGTGGGCGGTGAGGGCCTGCACTCCGATGGAGGCGGCCGTCTCGAGATCGACGCCGTCAGGCACCTTGTACGCCACGGAGGCCTTGACCGCGGCCCGCTCGGCGTAGGAGCCGGTTGAGCCGGCCCAGGCCACGCGGTCGCCAGGGGCGAAGCCGTCCACCCCCGCGCCGATCTCCAGCACGGTTCCCGACCCTTCCTGGCCCAGCACGAGCGGCAAAGGCAGTTCGTACAGGCCGGAGCGGTGATAGGTGTCGATGAAGTTCACGCCGGCCGCGGCCACCGCCACCGTCACCTCGCCCTCGCCGGCCACCGGGTCGGGCCGCTGGACGAGGTGCATGACCTCCGGCCCGCCGGTCTCGGCGATCTGAACCGCGGCCCTCGTTCCGCTGCCAACTGTGGTCATCTCCGCTCCTCCGGTTGGTCTGTTCGACGTGAGGCTACGACCGTGGCGCCCTAGAAGGTCTATTCGTAGCGGACCGGGTTGCGGAGCGTTCCGAGCTCGGGGACGGTGACCTCCACGACGTCACCGGGCTTCAGCCATCTGGGCGGGTCGAACCGGGCGCCCGCGCCGGTGGGGGTGCCGGTGAAGATCACGTCACCCGCGTCGAGTTCGATGAAGGTGGACAGGTAGTGGATCTGGTACTCGATCCCGAACCGCATGTTGCCGGCGAGGTCGTCCTGGCGGAGCTCGCCGTTGACCCGGGTGGTGAGGTGCAGTCCGGCGAAGTCCCCGATCTCGTCGAGGGTCACCAGCCACGGGCCGATCGAGCCGCTGCGGTGCCAATTCTTGCCTTGAGTGACGTTGAAACGCCCGTGGCGCACCCAGTCGCGGATGGTGCCCTCGTTGCCGAGGCTCAACCCGGCGATGTGGCTACGGGCATCCTCCACGGAGATCCGGCGCCCGCCGGTGCCGATGACCGCCACGATCTCGCCCTCGTAGTCGAGCTGCTCGGACTCGGGGGGCCGCAGCAGGGCCTGCCCGTGGCCGACCAGCGTCTCGGGGAAGCGCACGAACACGCTGGGGTAGGCGTCACCGGGGTCCTCGGCGTACTCCGCCCCCCGCCCGCCGTAGTTCACGCCGATGCAGATGATCTTGCCGGGCCGGGGGAGCAGGCGCTCGCAGTCGATGTCGTCGAGAGCGTGGTCGGCGGTGCCGGATCCGGCCCAGTCGGCCGCCTCGGCGAGGCGACCCTGAGCGATCAGATCGCTGAGGTCGGCAACCCTGGCGATGCGCGAGGCGAGATCGATGACGCCGGCGCCGTCGGGGGTGAGCACACCGAACGACGGAACTCCATGGACGCTGTAGCTGAGCAGGCGCATGCACCACCTCACCGGATCGGCAGGAAGGGTGGGAACCGTACAATCGTGGCGGACGGGACCGCCCATGCCTCACATAATCATCGAACACTCGGCCAACGTGGCCGACCTGACCGACATGGATGCGCTGGTGGCCGCGGTCCATCAAGCGGCTCTCGACGACGGCCTGCCCGCCCTCGACGCTCTGCGCACCAGGGCCGCTCCCCGCGACCACTACCGCATCGCCGACGGGGACCCGGCCTACGGCTTCGTGTACCTGACCGCTCGTATCGGACCCGGCCGGGAACCCGAGACCATCCAACGGTTCCTCAACCGTCTCATCGACACCGTCGACGAGGTGCTGGCCCCTCATCAGCCTGACCATCCAGTGGCGATCAGCGCCGAAGTCCAGCTGATCGACCCGACCATGCGCATCAACCGCAACCACATCCGCACCCATCTCGCCCGGGGTGATCGCACCTAGCCTCCCTCAAAGGCCGCGACAGGAGACGACCATGGCTACCGCAGCCAGCTTCGAGGAGAACCTTGCCGCCGCCGGCCGGCACCTGGCGCGCTTCGCGGCCGAGCCCACGCTGCACCTGATCGGCGGCGAGCCCACCGCCAGCACCTCGGGCGATACGTTCGCCAGCGCCTCGCCCATCGACGGGATGCAGCTGGGAGAGGTCGCGGCCGGCGACTCGGCCGACATCGCGGCCGCGGCAGACGCGGCCCGTGCCAGCTTCGAAGAGTGGTCGGGCACGCCCGGCGAGCAGCGCAAGCGCGTGCTGCACGCGGTGGCCGATGCCATCGTGGCTCGGGCCGGCGAGATCGCGGTGGTGGAGTCGGTAGACACAGGGCAGGCCATCCGGTTCATGTCGTCGGCCGCGCTTCGGGGTGCGGAGAACTTCAGGTTCTTCGCCGACCGGGCCCCGGCCGCGTCGGACGGGCTGGCCCTGCCGTCGGCCCACCACCTCAACTACACCAGCCGGCGACCCATCGGCCCGGTCGGAGTGATCACACCGTGGAACACGCCGTTCATGCTGTCCACCTGGAAGATCGCCCCTGCGCTGGCCGCGGGCTGCACGGTGGTGCACAAGCCGGCGGAGTGGAGCCCGCTCACGGCCTGCCTGCTCGCTGAGATTGCCCTCGACGCGGGCCTGCCCCCCGGGGTTCTCAACGTGGTGCACGGCATGGGCGAGACCGCGGGCCGGGCCCTCACCGAGCACCCCGACATCGCAGCCATCGCCTTCGTGGGCGAGTCGGCCACCGGGTCGGCCATCCAGGCCCAGTCGGCGGCCACCCTCAAGCGGCTCCACTTCGAACTCGGCGGCAAGAACCCGGTGATCGTGTTCGACGACGCCGATCTCGACCGGGCTCTCGACGCGGTGGTGTTTATGATCTACAGCCTCAACGGAGAGCGCTGCACCAGCTCCAGCCGCCTGCTGGTACAGCGCAGCATCTACGACGACTTCACCGAGCAGATCGCGGCCAAGCTGCGCAACATCTCCGTCGGGCACCCGCTCGATCCCGGCACCGTGATCGGCCCGCTGATCCACCCCCGGCACTGCGACAAGGTGCGCAGCTACATCGAGCTGGCCTCGGCCGAGGGCGCCCGCGTCGTGGAGGGCACCGGATGGGCCGAGGCCCCGCCCGAGGGCAACTTCGTGGCTCCGGTCCTCTTCACCGGCGCCACCAACGACATGCGCATAGCCCGCGAGGAGATCTTCGGCCCGGCCCTCACCGCCATCGCCTTCGAGGGCGAGGCCGACGCCGCCGCCATCGCCAACGACACCGACTACGGGCTGGCCGCCTACGTGTGGACCGGCGACGTGGGCCGGGCCCACCGGGTGGCCGACGCCGTCGATGTGGGCATGGTGTGGGTCAACTCCCAGAACGTGCGCCACCTGCCCACACCGTTCGGGGGCACCAAGCGCAGCGGCATCGGTCGCGACGGCGGCGACTGGAGCTTCGACTTCTACATGGAAACCAAGAACGTCGCCGTCGCCTACGGCGGCCACGCCATTCCCAAGCTCGGAGGCTGACACTATGCAGACGCAGATGCTCATTGGCGGAACCTGGCGGGACAGTTCCGCCGAGCGGATCGAGGTGCTCGACCCGGCCACCGGGGACGGCGTCGCCGAGGTGGCTGCGGGCGGCCCGGCCGAGGCCGTGGCGGCCTGCGACGCGGCCGCGGCCGCTCAGCCGGCCTGGGCAGCGGCCGCGCCCCGGGTCCGCTCGGAGATCCTGCGCGACTGCCACCGGATCCTCATGGAGCACTCCGACGAGCTGGCCGACCTGATCACCCTTGAGCACGGCAAGCCCCGGGCCGACGCGGTGGGGGAGGTGGCCTACGCGGCCGAGTTCTTCCGCTGGAACGCCGAGGAGACCGTGCGCATCCACGGCACGATCGGCACCGCCCCGGGCGGCGACAAGCGCATCATCACCCGCCACCCGCCGGTGGGGGTGGTGGTGATGATCACCCCGTGGAACTTCCCTGCGGCCATGATCACCCGCAAGCTGGCCCCCGCACTGGGTGCAGGCAACACGGTGGTCATCAAGCCGCCCCGGGAGGCGCCCCTCACCGCGCTCCGGGTCGGCGAACTGCTGGCGGAGGCCGGGGTGCCGCCCGGCGTGGTCAACCTGGTGCCCACGGCCGCGTCGGGTCCCTGGTTCGACGCCGCCGTAGACCATCGGGCCGTGCGCATGGTGTCGTTCACCGGTTCCACCGAGGTGGGGCGGGTTCTGCTGAGGCGCTGCGCCGACCGGATCCTCAAGACGGTCATGGAGTTGGGCGGCAACGCACCCTTCGTGGTGTTCGCCGACGCCGACCTGGAGGCGGCTGTCGATGGCGCCATGGTGGCCAAGATGCGCCACTCGGCCGAGACCTGCACCGCGGCCAACCGGTTCTTCGTGGAGGAGCCGGCCCACGACGAGTTCGTGGAGCGGCTGGCCGCGGCCATGGGGTCGATGAAGGTGGGCAGCGGGTTCGATCCCGACGTGACCTGCGGCCCGATGATCAACCCCGGTGCGGTGGCCAACATCGACCGGCTCGTGCAGGGCGCCATCAACGGCGGGGCCAGCGCGGTCACCGGCGGCTCCGCCCTCGACGGGCCCGGCTTCTTCTACGAGCCCACCGTGCTCGGAGGGGTGGACCCGGCCGCGCCCATCACCCGGGAGGAGATCTTCGGACCGGTCGCTCCGGTGACCAGCTTCACCGACACCGACGCCATGATCGCGGCGGCCAACGACACCGAGATGGGTCTGATCGGCTACGTGTACACGAAGGACCTGGCCAGGGGCCTGCATGTGAGCGAGCGGATCGAGGCCGGCATGGTCGGCCTCAACCGGGGAGCGGTTTCGGATCCGGCCGCTCCCTTCGGCGGCATGAAGCAGTCCGGTCTGGGCCGCGAGGGCGCCAGCGAGGGCATCTACGAGTTCTGCGAGACCCAGTACATAGCCGCCGACTGGTAGCGACCCGGCGCCCAGCGGGCCGCTCGGCCTCTCAGCGGCCGAGTTCGGCGGTGACGGCCTCGGCTAGGCGGTAGTACTGGGACTCGTCGTTGTAGAGGTGCGCGGAGATGCGCAGCAGGCGGTCGGGCGGCGCGGGCCAGGTGAACACGGGCGCCTGGATGCGGTGGTGCTGCTCCAGCGCCGACATCAGCGGGTCGAAGATCTCGTTGCCTGAGTGGTCGGCCGGCGGAATCGGCAGCGAGGCGATCGCGCCGATCATGTCGTCAGGCGCTGGCTTCTCGATCCCCAGGGCGTCGATCAGGATCCGGCGGCCCGACAGGCACAGCTCCCGGATCGATCGGCGGACGCCGGGCCAGCCCTCGGGGTGCATGGCCTCCACCGCGTCCAGCGCGACCGGCACGGTGAGCCAGGCGCTCGGATCCTCGGTCCCCGTCCAGTCGAACTGGGCGTGCAAGCGGCCGCCGCTGGAGGGCCAGCCGCCGTTGTAGCCGTGGCTGATGACCGAGTGGTACAGGTCGTCGCGCCGGTCGGCTCTGACCCACAAGAACCCGGCGCCCTTGGCCGAGCACATCCACTTGTGGCAGTTGGCTGTCACATACGAAGCGCCGAGTTCGGCTACGTCAAAGTCGATCATTCCCGGCGCGTGGGCCGCGTCGACCAGCACCCGTACGTCGGGCTCCAGCGTGGCGGCGATCTCCGCGATCGGCATCACCAGTCCGGTCGCTGAGGTCACCGCGTCGATCAGCAGGATGCGGGTACGCCCGGTGACCGCCGCCAGTACCGCATCAGCGGCCTGCCGGGATGACTCGATCGGGAATGGCACCCGGGTGGTCACCACCCGGGCCTTCGCTCGCGATGCCGACACCGCCGCCGCGTTGCGGCAGGCGTTGTACTCGTGGTCGGTGATCACGATCTCGTCGCCGGGCTCGAGGGTGGGCTCCAGCGACCGCAGCACCGCGTTCACGCCCGTGGTGGCGTTGTTGACGAACACCAGCCCGGCCTCGTCGCCGCCCACGAAGTCGGCCACCTCCCGGCGGGCCCAGTCGAGCTCGCGCTGGTATTCGCCGCCTAGGAAGTACCGCGTGGGATTGGCCTCCATCCGGCTGCGCACCCGCTGCTGCGCCTCCAGCACCACCGCCGGGGTCGCACCGAACGACCCGTGGTTCAGGTGGAGCACGCCGTCTTCCAGCATCCAGGGATTCACTATGGTCAGGATCCTTGCTGGCGGCGCTTCTGGATGTTGGCCCACTCGTCGCGGAGGCCGACCGTGCGGTGGAACAGCATGGGCGTGCCCGGATCGTGGGCGAAGTAGCCGAGACGCTCGAACTGCACCACTTCGCCGGGCGCCGTCTTGGCCAACTCTGGCTCGAGCTTGGCGCCGGCGATCAACTCGCGGGAGGCGGAGTTGTACGACTCCAGCGGGTCGCGGCCGTCGGCACCGGGAACCGGGTCGGTGAAGAGCCGGTCATAGAGCGCCACGGTGGCGTCCACCGCATGGTCGACCGACACCCAGTGGATAGTGGCCCGCACCTTGCGCCCGTCCGGGGCCTGGCCGTCGCCGGTGCCGGGGTCGTAGGTGCACCACAGCCGCACCACCTCGCCGTCGGAGTCGGTGTCGACGTCGTTGCACTTCAGGAAGTAGCCGGCCCTCAGGCGCACCTCGCGCCCCGGCGCCAGGCGGTAGAACTTGCGGGGCGGGTCGAGCATGAAGTCGTCGCGCTCGATCCACAGCCGCTCGGTGAAGGGCACCAGCCGGTTGCCCGCCTGCGGGTCCTCGGGGTTGTTGACCGCGCTGCGATGCTCGACCGGCCGGTCCCACCGGGGCCAGTTGGTGATGAACACCTCCAGGGGCCGCAGCACGGCCATGCGGCGCGGCGCAACACGGTTGAGGTGGGTCCGCACGAACGACTCCAGCAGCTCGATCTCGTGCACGCCGTTGACCCGGGCCACGCCGATGTGGGCGCAGAACTCCCGGATCGCCTCGGGCGGGTAGCCCCGCCGGCGCAGACCCCGAAGTGTGGGCAGCCGCGGGTCGTCCCAGCCGTCCACCAGGCCGTCTGTGACGAGCGTGATCAGCTTCCGCTTCGACATGACGGTGTGGGTCAGGTTCAAGCGGGCGAACTCGTACTGGCGGGGCCGGTCGCCCGGCAGGGGCAGGTGCTCCAGGAACCAGTCGTACAGCTGGCGGTGGGCGTCGAACTCCAGCGAGCACAGCGAGTGGGTCACGCCCTCGATGGCGTCGCTCTGGCCGTGGGCCCAGTCGTAGGTGGGGTAGATGCACCAGGCGTCGCCGGTGCGGAAGTGGGCGGTGTGGCGGATCCGGTACATGACCGGGTCTCGCATGAGCATGTTGGGGTGGGCCATGTCGATCTTGGCCCGCAGCACCTTCTCACCGTTGGCGAATCGCCCCGCCCGCATGTCTCGCAGCAGGCTCAGGTTCTCCTCCACCGAGCGGTCCCGGCAGGGGCTCTCGACTCCTGGAGTGCTGAAGTCGCCCCTGGTGGCTGAGATGGTCTCGGCGTCCTGGTCGTCCACGTAGGCCAGTCCCTGATGCACCAGATGCTCGGCCCACCCGTAGAGACGCTCGAAGTAGTCGGAGGCGTGGACGGCCCGGCCGTCGGGCTCGAAGCCCAGCCAGGCGATGTCGTCGGCTATGGCCCGCGCGTAGGCCGCGTCCTCGCCCTCGGGGTTGGTGTCGTCGAAGCGCAGCCGGCAGGCCCCGCCGTTCTCGGCGGCCA
>VYCM01000077.1 GCA_009843915.1 Acidimicrobiaceae bacterium
ACCCGGGCGATGATCGGACGGGGCCGCGACCTCAGCCGGCTCACATGGTCGCCGGTCGCGGCGACGCCCACCGACTCGATCTCGACACCAGGCAGGGTGCCCCCTCCGGGCGTGGCCGCGGTGCTCACCTCCCGCAGGCCCTCGTAGGCGCCGAGGCGCTCTCGAAGCTGGGCGGGAGCGAGCGCCGCCATGCGCCAGAAGTCGATGGCCTGGCCGTCCTGGCGCAGGTAGGCCAGAGCGGTGTGCTGCAGTGCGGCCAGCACCAGCGACCCGGGCCGCAGAGCCCGAGCCAGCCGGTGGCGGCGGCAGGCCTCAACCAGATCGGCCCGCCCGGCGATGATGCCGGCCTGGGGTCCGCCCAGGAGCTTGTCGCTGGAGAACGTCACCAGCGCCGCGCCGGCCTCGAGCGTCTGGCGGGCGGCCGGCTCCCGGTCCAGCCACGGAGGCGGCCCGCTGTCCAGCCACGGGCAGCGGCTGTCGAGCAGCCCTGAGCCGATGTCGGCCACGAGCGGTGGTCCCAGGCCGGCCAACTCGGACGTGCTGGGAGCCTCGGTGTAGCCCACCACCCGGAAGTTCGACTGGTGCACCTGCACCACGACGGCCACGTCGTTGCCGGGGTCGGCCACCGCGGCGGCGAAGTCGGCCCGGCGGGTGCGGTTGGTGGTCCCGACCTCCACCAGCCGGGCGCCCGACCAGGCCATCACATCGGGCACCCTGAACCCGCCGCCGATCTCCACCAGCTCGCCTCGGGATACCACCGCGTCGCGGCCCTCGGCCAGCGCGGCCAGCACCAGCATCACCGCCGAGGCGCAGTTGTTCACCGCCATCGCGGCCTCGGCCCCGCAGGCCCGGGCCAGCAGCGCGGGCGCGCCGGCCTGGCGGTCGCCGCGTTCACCGGTCTCGAGATCCAACTCCAGGTTCGAATAGTCGGCGCTCTGGCTCCAGGCCAGCGGCGCCCGGCCCAGGTTGGTGTGCAGCAGCACGCCGGTCCCGTTGATGACCGGCGCCAGCAGCCGCCGGCGGATGGCGCGGGCCCGATCCTCGGCCGAATCGGGATCACCGGCCGCGATCGCGGCCCGGGCCGCGTCCACCAGAAGGGGATGCGGCAGGTCGACGCCGGCCAGCGAGCGGGCTAGCCGGTCGACGGAAGGCGGTCGATCCTGAGTCGGCACGTCGGCCACAAGGCTAGGCATCCTGGCCAGCGGTCAATACGGGGCGATGCCCATACGCTGGGGGCGTGTTCGTCCTGCTGCTCCTCGCGCTGCTCTGCGTGCCACTGCTGGAGCTGTATGTGATCATCCAGGTGGCCGGCGGGATGGGGACCGGCCAGACCATCGTGCTGCTGGTCGTGGTCTCGGTGGTGGGGGCGTGGATGGTGCGCCGCTCCGGGCTGGGTGTGCTCAACCAGATCCGGGCCCGCCTGAGCCGTGGCGAGCTGCCTGCCGCCGAGTTGGTGGACGGGTTGCTGATCCTCGTGGCGGGCGCGTTGATGCTCACGCCCGGTTTCATCACCGACGCGGTCGGGCTGCTGTTGCTGTTCTTTCCCACCCGTGTGCTGGTCAGGTCGCTGCTGATGCGTCACTTCTCGAAGAAGGTCACCGTCGGGGGATGGTCTGCTGGTCCCGGCGGTCGAGGCGGGTTCGGCTTCGGCTACAGCTCGGGCGGTGCCGGCGGGTTCCACCCGGGCGGTCCCGATGTCCGGGACGTGAACGAGGTGCGTGAGATCCGCGACAGCCGGCAGAGCAGTGAGGACTCAGATGGAGATTGACCCGAGCACGACTGCGGCCGTGGACGAGGTGCTCACCACCACCCGCGCCGTGCGACGGCGCCTCGACCTTGAGCGCGATGTGGGCGACGAGATCATCCTGGACTGCATCGAAGTCGCCGAGCAGGCCCCCACCGGGGGCAACCAGGGCAGCCGGCGCTGGCTCATCGTGCGTGATCCGGAGCTCAAGCAGAGGTTGGCCGACCTCTATCGCGACGTGATCGGCAACCGCATGATCGAGGCCCGCGACCGTCTGGCCGGCACCGGGGACCCGCGGGAGCGGGCCATGCTCTCCGCGGGGCATCTGGCCGAGCACCTCGGCGAGGTGCCGGTCATCGTCATACCGGTGATCCTCGGCCGCCACGACGGCAGCGGGCGTCCCGGCCTGTTCGACTCGGTGATCCAGAGCGGCTGGAGCTTCTGCTTGGCCCTGCGGGCAAGGGGCCTGGGCACGGCCTGGACCACTGCCGGCCTGGCCAAGGCCCCCGAAATCAAGGAATTGCTCGGCATCCCCGACGATGTGACCGAGATCGCCATGTTCCCGGTGGCCTGGACCGTCGGCACCGACTTCAAGCCGGCTCGGCGGCATCCGGCCCGCGAGATCGCCTACTTCGACGGCTACGCCCGCACCTACGAGCGAGGGCCCAGCGACCCGGTGCGCATCGCCGACGGTCCCGGCACGGTCGTGGAGGCGGACGTCCGGGCCGAGCCGGCCGCAGTGTGGGCCGAGGTGACCGACATCAACCTGCCGGCGCGGTTCTCCGAGGAGTTCCAGGGGGCCGAATGGACCGGCGGCCACGACGGCCCGTCTCTGGGCGCCTGTTTCGTGGGCCGCAATCATCACCCGGGCCGGGGGGACTGGGAGGCCCGGTGCTTCGTGGACGTGTTCACCGAGCAGGTCGCGTTCGGCTGGTGCACCAGCGACGTCGGCAACCCCGGCGCCCGCTGGCGCTTCGAGCTCGAGCCCGTTGTGGGCGGCACCCGGCTGCGCTTCCGGGGCATCCTCGGTCCCGGCCCCTCCGGGCTCGACCAGATCATCTCGGCCCGCCCCGACCTGGAGCCCCGCATCATCGACCGTCGCATGGCCGAGCACCGGGCCAACATGCAGCGGGTTGTGGAGGGGATCAAGGCCCACATCGAGCAGGCCGCCGCGGGCCCCTGACCGTATGAGGACCTCGGTCCAGCTCACTGCGGATGCGGCGCCGTGGTCCGAGTCGGTCGACTTCGTGACGGGAGCCGAGGCCCTGGGCGTGGACGCGGTGTGGGTCGCCGAGGCGTGGGGGTCCGACGCGGCCTCCCCGCTGGGCTACCTCGCGGCCCGGACCGAACGGGTGACGCTGGGCGCGTCGGTGTTCCAGGTCGGGGTCCGCTCGGCGGTGATGACGGCCCAGACCGCGCTGACCCTCAACGAGCTGTCGCAGGGGCGGTTCGTGCTGGGGCTGGGAGTGTCGGGACCGCAGGTCATGGAGGGTCTGCACGGAGTGGGCTTCGCCGATCCGCTGGGCCGCATGGCCGAGACGCTCGACGTGATCGCGCAGGCCTTCGCCGGTGAGCGCATCGCCTATTCGGGCCATCATCTGCGGCTTCCCCTGCCCGGCGGGGAGGGCAAGTCGCTGCGCCTGTCGATCCGGGCCGGGACGGCCCCGCCCGTCTACCTGGCCTCGATGCTGCCCAGGATGCTGGAGCTGACCGGCGAGCGGGCCGACGGCTGGCTCGGCACCAGCTTCGTGCCCGAGAGCGCCGAGGACGCCTATTTCCGTCATCTGCGGGCGGGCGCGGCCCGGGCCGGGCGGACCCTCGACGACATCGACATCTGCCAGGGGGCCGAGGTCGCCTTCGCCCGTGACGAGGCTGAACTGGCCGTCATGGTCGACGCCCGCCGGGCCGGACTGGCCTTCAGCCTGGGCGGCATGGGCTCGGGCCGCTCCAACTTCTACAACTCTGCTTATGCCCGCCAGGGCTTCGCCGATGTTGCCGCCGAGTCGCAGCGTCTGTGGCTGGCTGGCGACAGGCAGGGCGCGGCCGCGGCGATCCCCGACGAGATGGTGCTGGCCACCACCCTTATCGGCACCGTCGAGATGGTGCGGGACCGTTTGGCCGGGTGGGCTGCTGCCGGAGTCGACACCGTGCGCCTGTACCCGGCCGGCGACACCGTGGACGAACGCCTTGAGACTCTGGGCCGCGCCCTCGACTTGGTTCCATAGCCGCAAGGGGTGTCCGGCTGCAGGTCGGTGCGCTGACATACTGGGTCCGGTGCGAAATGGAAGCTGATCGCGGCTCGAGGCCCGTGATGGGTATGTCGCTCAGTTTGGCGGTAGCCAGGCGGGCGCTGTTGCTGGCCCTAGTGGCGCTGCTGGTCGCCGTGGTGGCGCTGGTAGCCGCGTTCGTGGCCGACCCCGGCAGTGACGACGCGGCCGACGACGTCGATACCGCCGACCTCGCGGAGGCGCGAACCGCGGCGGCCGCGGCTCAGGCCAGTGCCGAAGACGCTGCCATCATGTCCGCCGCGTCGGCGGCCAAGGCCGACGAGGCGGCTGTCGTGGCCCAGGAGGCGGTCGTGATGGCCCAGCAGGCCGCGGCTGCGGCCGAGGCAGCGGCGGCTCAGGCTGCGGCCGCGTTGGAGGCCCTCGCCGTGGCACAGGCCGCGGCTGCAGCCGATGGTGGTACGCAGCCGGCGGAGACATCGGACGAAGCGACCGAGGCTGAGACGCCTACGGCCGAGACCGACACAGCCGGCGCCACCGAGGACGCCGGGGAGACAGCCGAACCCGCCGCCGAGACCGATGCCGACGACACTGACCCGGCCACGGACACCGAGGACGCCGACGCCGCCGACACAGGCGACGACCAGTCCGGGGAAACGTCGACGGACGGAGCCGACGGCACGCCGGACGACACGCCCGAGCCGGCTGTGTCCCTTCCCGGCGAGCCATACGAGTTCGGCCCACCGGACGGTGCCGCGCTCGCGGTGGTGGGTGTCTCCCACGACAGCGTGCTGAACGTGCGAGACGTGCCCGCGGGGGAGATCGTCGCCCGGCTGGACAACGTGATGAACGTGGGCAGCGAGCCGGTCGTCTACGTCCGCGAGGCCGACTCTGACGCACTCATCGCCACCCTCGATCTCAATCGGGGTGTGATCGCCACCGGCAACACCCGCAAGCTTCCCACCACGATCTGGCACGAGATCCGCATGGCCGACGCGGTGGGATGGGCCAGCAGCGCCTTCCTGTCGCCGTTGGGCTCTACCTCTGACGCCACTGCCCAGATCGTCGCCGTCCTGGGTGATACGCCCGCCGCGCCGACTCTGGCCGAGCTGGCACGGGTTGTCGCTGGCGCGGTGGCCTCCGACGATCCGCCGTCTCGCATCGTCGTGTCGGGCGCTCCCGTCATCGGCGATCTCGCCGAGATCACGGTCGACGTGTTGGGCCTGCCCGACGACGCCGTCCGCGGCTTCCGGCTGCAAGTCTTCGCCCAGCAGGATTCCGATTCCGGTTCGTTCGTCCTCAAGTCCGTCGAGAGCACGACGATCTGCGACAGCCACCGAGGCGTAAGCGAAGAAGGCCTCTGCAACTAACCCGCTGAATCGCAGCCCCCACCGATAGTTTGCGGTCATCGTGAGCGGCGCGGTCTACGACGGAGGGGTTGGATGATCCCTGTTCATGGCGACCAGCAGGTCGACGATCCGTGGGAGGCCATCGAGGCCTGCTACACCGCCGGCTGGACCGACGGCCTGCCCGTGGTCCCGCCCACCGAGCCGCTGGTCGCCGCCATGCTGGCCGGCGGCGTCTGGGATGCCGACGAGGTGCTGCTCGACGACCCGTGGCGTGGGATGGCCGTCACTGCCCGCAAGGCCGCCGTCAACGCGGTGATGTCCGGCTGCTTGCCCGAGTACTTCCCGGTGGTGGGCGCCGCGCTGCAGGCCATGAGCGCTCCGGAGTTCGCGTTGCATGCCGTGGCGGCCAGCACCGGCGGGGCGGCCGTGCTTGTGGCTGTCAACGGGCCGATCCGCGAAGAGATCGGGATCCACTACAAGGAGAACCTCTTCGGGCCCGGGTTCAGGCCCAACGCCACCATCGGCCGCACTGTCCGGCTGGTGCTGCGCAACTGCCTCGCAGCCATACCCGGAGCGCTGGACAAGAGCACTCAAGGCTGGCCCGGCAAGTACGCCATCTGCTTCGCCGAGGACGAGGCGTTGTGTCCCTGGGAGCCTTTCCACGTCTCCCGGGGATATGAGACGTCACAGAGCACGGTCACCATCATGGCCGCCGAGTCCGGCCACAACATCGTCAACCACGCCTCCTCGGAGGTGTCCGAGCTGCTCGGAACGTTCGCCGATGCGATGGCGGCCTTCGGTTCGCTCAGCTCGGGCCGCTCGCTGATCGTGTTCGCGCCCGAGCACGCCCGCAAGATCTCGGCCTCCGGGTGGAGCCGGTCCCAGGTTCAGGAATACCTGTTCGAGCACTCGGCCCGCTCCTTCGCCGATGTCAAGCGGGGTGGCAAGGTGGAGCCGGGCGGCTTCGTGGAGGGGTTCGACCCGGTGTGGTGGATGAGGTCGGACCCGACCGTGCATCCCGGCGACGAGGACATCCTGGTACGGCGGGGGACCGGCCCGGACGACATCGCGCTGATGGTCGGCGGCGGCGACGCCGGCGGGCACTCGGCGTTCTTCCCGACGTGGAGCCGGGACCGCAGCGTCCCGCTTGTAACCCAGGAGATAATCACCCCATGACGGTCACTCTCATCGATCCGACCCTGGCTCCGGCCGGCACAGGCCGAGATCTCGCAGCCCGTCCCGCCAACCTCGACGGGGCTGTGCTCGGTCTGGTCAACAACGGCAAGACCCGCGGCCGCGAGATCCTCCAGCGTGTGGCGGAGAACCTCCAGGCCAGGCATCCGATCCGGGCCACGATCCTGGTGACCAAGCCCGACTCGAGCTTCCCGGCCGCACCGGAGGACGTCGAGATGCTGGCCGCCGACGCCACCGCCATCATCGCCGCCATCGGCGATTGAGGCAGCTGCTCGTCGGGCAGTGTGCTCGACGCCGTCCGGTTCGAGGAGCTCGGCCTGCCCGCGGCCGCCATCGTGACCGAGCCCTTCACGACCACCGGCAAGGTCATGGCCGAGCTGCAGGGCTTCGCCGACTACCCGTTCGCCACCGTCCCGCATCCGATCGGCAGCCTCTCGGAGGACCAGGTGACCGCTCTGGCCGACGCGGTCACGCCCGCGGTCGAGAGCCTGCTGCTGCACGGCGAGGCCGGCCCCGTCGCCGCCGCTGGTGCCGGACCGGGGAGCCTCGACGCGGTGGTGGAGTCCCTGGCTGTGGCTCTCCGGGCTGACCGCGCCGACCTGACCGCCGAGCAGTCCGGGAGCCGCATCACGTTCCGGCTCCACATTCCCGACGAGGCCTGCGCCGAATGCGTGATGCCCTCTTCGATGCTGGTCCCCATGTTCCAGCACCGTGTCGACCAAGAACTCGGCCCCGGATTGACGGTTGAGTTGGACGACCCCCGAACTTCCGTGAATTAGCCACCCGAGAGGTG
Organism: Acidimicrobiaceae bacterium; assembly: GCA_009843915.1. GTDB lineage: Bacteria > Actinomycetota > Acidimicrobiia > Acidimicrobiales > Aldehydirespiratoraceae > Aldehydirespirator. The sequence continues at coordinate 7,306 of VYCM01000077.1, forward strand.
GATAATCGACAGAAGTTCCTAGGGACAGCCCGTCAGGCTTCGGCCGTGTCCACCGCGTCGAGCGCGGCCACGGCGGCTTCCAGCATGCGGGCGCTGCAGCCGGCCATCTCCACCGGTGGCACGTGCTCCTCCGACAGGGCTTGGGCCGCCGCCTTGAAGGCCTCGGCTGCCGGGCCGTCGCCCAGCACGGCGGGCTCGCCGGTGTCGAAACCGTCGGCCACGGCAGCCTCGAGGGGGATGCGGCCCAGCAGCGGCGCACCGACCTCCGCGGCGAGGGCCTCGCCCCCTCCCGAGCCGAACACGGCGTGATGCCCGCCGTCGGGGGTGGCCAGGTAGCTCATGTTCTCGACCACGCCCACGATGCGCAGGTAGTTCTTGCGGCCCATGTCCACCACCCTGGCCGCCACCTTCTGGGCGGCCGTCGCCGGGGTGGTCACGATGATCATCTCGGCTCGAGGCAGCATCTTGGCCAGGCCCATCTGCACGTCGCCGGTGCCGGGCGGCATGTCGATCAGCAGGTAGTCGAGGTCGTCGCTCCAGCGGACGTCCTCGCAGAAGTGCTGCACGGCCCGGTTGAGCATCAGCCCCCGCCACATCAGCGCCGAGTCCTCGCGGTCCACCAGGAATCCCATCGACACGACGTCGAGGCGACCCTCGCCGACGGTCCGGGTGAGCGGGACGATCTTGCCGTCGAGGGAGCGCAGATCGCCGTCGACGCCCAGCATCCGGGGCACCGAGTAGCCCCAGATGTCGGCGTCCATCACGCCGACGTTGAACCCCTGCGAGGCCAGCGCGGCGGCCACGTTGGTGGTGACCGTGGACTTGCCCACGCCGCCCTTGCCGCTGGCCACCATCAGCACCTTGGTGGTGGGCGGGATGGCGGTGTCCGGCGCGCGTTGTGAAACATTGAAGCGGGCCTTGGACATGGCCGCGGCCTTCTCGTCGGCGGTGAGCTCGGCCCACACGATGCGCACCTTGGTAACCCCGGGAAGGGACTCCAGCCGGGCCTTGACGTCCTTTTGGATCTGGGCCCGCAGCGGGCAGCCGGCAGTCGTCAACGCGATCTCGATCCGCACCTGACCGTCGTCGGACACCTGCGCGCCCCGGGCCATGCCCAGCTCCACCAGGTTGCTTCCCAACTCAGGATCGACCACACCGCGCATGAGATCCATCACGGCCTCGGCCGTCGGCGCGGTCGTGGTCACAACCCGATGCTACCGTGGTGCCTGTCAGGCCGATCCGGCCCGCCGGTAGCCGCGCCGGCCACCGCTCGCTAGGTTGGCACCAGACCGAGTGCCGCACCCACCAGCGCACGGGGAGCCATCATGATCACACTCACCGACAAGGCGTCGACCAAGGTATCGGAGCTCATCAAGGCGGAGGGAGAGGACGGCCTCGCCCTGCGGGTGGCCGTGCGCCCCGGCGGCTGCTCGGGTTTCTCCTACGAGATGTACTTCGACACCGACATAGTCGAGGGCGATACCAAAGAGACCTTCGGCGACGTTCAGGTGGTGGTGGACCCGTCGTCGGCCATGCTGCTCGACGGGGCCACGCTCGACTACTCCGATGGGTTGCAGCAGGCCGGGTTCTCGATCGACAACCCCAACGCCCAGCGCAGCTGCGGCTGCGGCCAGAGCTTCAGCTAGCGCTCTCATTCCCCGGGCCGGCCGGGGGTTCCAGCGGCCGGTGCTTGGCGCGCCTCGATCTAACCTGCGGTTCAATGGTTGCCGCTGCCGCTGATCCCTTCGAACTGACCGTCGACGGCGCGGTGGTGGCGGTGGCCGACGAGGGCCTCACGCTGCTGGACGTGCTTCGGGAGCAGCTTGGGGTGCGCTCTGTGAAGGACGGGTGCAGCCCCCAGGGCCAGTGTGGCTGCTGCACCGTGCTGGTGGACGGGCAGCCCCGGGTGGCATGCGTTACCCCGGCCCGTCGAGTGCAGGGCCGGACTATCACCACCCTTGAAGGGCTCGACGCAGATGTGCGCGACGTCTGGGCTCGGGCCTTCGCGGCCACCGGAGCCAGTCAGTGCGGGTTCTGCACGCCCGGGATCATCTGCCGTTTCGCCGGGCTGCACGACAGGGGCGCCGATCACAGTGATCGCCGCGTCGCGGCCCGGGCTCTGGCCGCCCATCTGTGCCGGTGTACCGGTTGGCAGCCCATTCTTGACGCTTGGCAGGCCTATCCCGGGCTCGTTTACGGAGTCGCCGACGCCGCTACCGACCTGGATTCTGATCAGAGAGCCGCGGCCGACCTCCGGGCGACGATCGAGGGGCGGACCTCGCAGTCGACCGGGCCCCATGTGTCCCTCGGATTGGGTGGATTCGCCGACGACACCGTCCCGGCTGGAGCCCTCGTGGCTGTGCGGGCCGGGCCGGACTGCGAGGCTGCTGACGAGCACGGCTGGGTGGTCGCTGAGACCGCCGCTGAGGCGCGAAGCCTGGCCGGGCAGGTTCCGGGCCGGCGCACCACGGCCCGTTGGGCGCCGCCGTTGGAGGTGCCGCCCGGCGACTGGGCCGTCACCCTGCGCACGAGCTGGGTGGAGCCCGGCTACCTGGAGACCGACGCGGCCTGGTGCCGGCCCGGCGGCGAGCCCGCATCCGCGCTCGGCAACGGCGGCGCGTTCGGGGGGAAGCTCCACTCGCCGGTGGTGGAGGCCGCCCGCTTGCTGGCCGCCCGTCACGGTCGGCCGGTGCGGGTGCTGTGGTCCCGCCCCGACACGGTCGAACTCGGCCCCAAACGCCCGCCGATCGCGGCGGGGTTGCGGCCCGACGGAACCGGTGGGATCGTCGTGGCACGAACGCCGGGCATTGCTGCCGTGATCCAGGAATGGGCGCCCGGCCTGGTCGTCACCGAGGTCGACGTGCCGGGGCCGCCCACCTCGTCGCAGGTGAGGGGGGCAGGCTGGGCCGAGGCGGCGGTGCTTCTGGCCGCAGCCCGGGGCGAGCCGGGCTGGATCGCCGGACCCGATGGCGGATCTGCTACCGCAGCGGTAGCGCCCGACGGCACGATCTGCGTGGAGGTGCGGGCCGGCCGGACCCTCGACGAGACCGTGCTGCGCTCCTATTGCACCGGTGCGGCCCACATGGCCTATTCATGGGTGACCAGCGAGTCGCTCGGGGTGGATCCCGACGGACACGTTCACGACCTGACCGTCCGATCCTTCGGCATCGTCGGCGCGGCCGACATGCCCGCCGTCGAGGTTGAGATCATCGACGACGGTTCGGAGCCCGTCAACGGCAGCGACGCCGTGTTCGCCGCGGTGGCCGCCGCAGTGTGGATCGACCGTGGCTGCCCGTCTACCTGGCCGACCGGATCCTCGACTCGAGCCTAGAACGCAGCGACGGCGTCTCGGGCCGCTGCGGGTAGCCGGTCTCGGCTTCCTTGCGGGCCAGCTCCAGGTACTCGTTGGGGCCGTCGTCGCCCCGGTTGGCCGCGTCGGAGTCGACCTTCAGGAAGCTGCCCAGTGCCGCGGCCAGGATCCCGCAGCCGACCAGCACCACCACCGGGAACACCACCACCAGCACGATCACCATCACCACCGCTCCGGCCATGTCGCCAGCATACGCGCCCAGCCGGTGCCGAGCAGGACGGGTGAGTTCGATGAAACCGCGGCTCACACCACCCGGGCGATGAACCAGCGTTGCGGAACAGCAGCCGCGTAGAAACCGGCGGCCGGGGTGGGGTCGAAGCCGACGGACGCGTCCGCGGCGCTCTTCCACGGGATGCCGTAGATATGCACCTCGGCCATAACGAAGTCCTTGCCGACGGCCAGGTCCACGGAGACCATGCTGTTCGGATCTACGCCGAAGGCCTCCGAGGCGGACTGCCACCCCCACTCGGCGCCGTCAGCGGACCAGCCCACCCAGACTTCGCTCGATCGTCCACTGCCATTGCCTGAATGGGAGCCCATCACTACGGCGAGTTCGTCACCCGTGAAGGCGACAAGGTCCTGGTTGGACTGCGGGTCCTCGAAGATCAGTGCGCGAGTCCCGTCGTCGGCCTTGTCACGGACGCCTTCGGGCACACCCTCGGGCGTCGACCGTGGACCGAAGACGTAGACGGCCTTGTCCGCGGCGAGATCCCAAAGAGTGAACTCCTGGGTCTGCGCGTTGCGGTGCAGTTCGTAGCCATCCTTGGTCACTCGCCGTATCGATCTCATGAGTCCCGGCTCTGTCGCGCTGCGGCCGGTCAGGACAGCCGCGACGACACCGGCCGGTCCTGCCGAGAAGCTGCCGAAGTTCTCGATGGTCTCCAGGAAGACGGCCCTCGTTCGGCCGTCCCGGTAGCGGATCCGATCGACCCGTGTTCCGTTGCGAGTGCGGGCCAGGGCCCACAGCGCTCCCGCACTGCCGGTGGCCCACAGTTCCACCGTGTCCAACGGTTCCTCGTGCCATGTCCGCCCGTCGACCGACGTGAGCAGAGCCTCCCATTCGCCCTGCGTAGCCAGCACTATTCCTTCGGGCGAGGCCATCCCGGTGACGCTGTAGACCCATCCCTCGTACGCGGCGCTCAACGGGAGGAAGGGGCCCTCCCCCGAGTAGATCCTGGTGACCGTGCGTCTCCGTCTCTGCAGCAGCTCAAGCTGTTGGGTCGAGAGCCCCAGGTCCTCGTAGGGCATCTCCAACTCTTGAAGACGCCAGCGGTCGCGACCTCTCCGAGGCGGCTCGGCCTCGGGCAGGAGTTCGTCGGCAAACGTCAAGGTGACGCCGTCGACCGACGGCACCCAGTTCACCAAGTCCTTCCCGGCGGGCACCAGGCCGCGGTCGGCCAGCAGAACATCCAGGTCCAGTCTTGTGCTGGTCCGGACGACCACGATGAGACGGTCACCCAATGCCAACGCCCCGACGACCTCGGACTCCTCGGTCGTGTACGGCAGCGGCTCGGACTTCGGAGGCGCCTCGATGCTCGCCTTGACCCAACTCGAACCTTCATCGTCGGAGAACCAGACGTGTTCGGCGACGGTCCAGTCCGGTTCGATCCCGACATCGTGACCGAATGCCACCCACCGGTCGCCGGCCAGATCGATGGACGCGTCGGCGTCGGAACCGATGTCTGCCAACTGGAAGCCGTTCGGTAGCGGCAGCTCGGACCACTCGAAGCCGTCCGTGGTTGCGGCCAGACGGATCGGCATGTCGGGCCCGCGGTAGATGCGGCGCAGGACCCGACCGCCTCCGGCGGATTCCAAGCCTTGGAACTCATCGAGTTCGCCGAGGTCGGGGACAAACTCGTTCCAGGCCAGAAGATGACCGGGGTCGGATTGCCTCACGGCACCGAGCGTAGGCGGGACGCGATGCCGCCAATGCCGGGGCTGTCTAGGGTGCGGTGATGCATCAACTCATCGGGGGACAGCGCCGTCCGGGGCGGGGCGCAGAGCCGCTGGCCGTGGTTGAACCGGCCACCGGCGACGTGCTGGCCGAGATCGACACCGCCTCACTCGCCGACGTGGATGATGCCGTGGCCGCCGCCAACGCGGCCGCGCCGGAGTTGGAGCGGCTGAGCTTCTTCGAGCGGGCCGATCTGCTGTGGGCCACCGCCGACCGCCTCGAAGCCAGCGCCGCGCCTCTCGCTGAGCAACTGGCTCGGGAGTCGGGCAAGGCACTGGCCGCGGAGGCGGTCGACGAGCTGGCCGAGTCGGCCGACATCTTCCGGCTGGCGGCCGAGGAGATCAAGCGGCTCGAGACCCATGTGCTGCCCAGCGTCGATCCCCGCAAGCGGGTGTTCACCCATCGCAAGCCCAACGGCGTGTACGCGCTGGTCACGCCGTGGAACTTCCCCATGAACATCCCCGCCGAGCTCCTGGCCGCTGCGCTGGCGGCCGGCAATCCGGCCGTGATCAAGCCCTCGGAGAACGCCCCGCTGTCGGCTCTGGCTCTGGCCGAGGCCGTGGCCGGCGCCGGATTCCCGATCGGAGCGGTCTCGGTGGTGATGGGCCGGGGCGAGGTCGGCCAGGCTCTGGTCTCGCACTCCGGCGTCCACGGCGTCGGGTTCGTCGGCTCGCAGGCCACCGCCGCAGCGATCGTGGCCGCGGCGGGCATGAAGCGCACCATCATCGAGGCGTCCGGAAACGGCCCCCAGATCGTGTTCGACGACGCCGACCTGGAAGCCGCCGCCGACGCAGCGGTTTTCGGCGCCCACTTCGTTTCGGGCCAGTGCTGCGTGGCCACTGAGCGCCTGCTGGTGCACGATTCGGTGCACGACGAGTTGGTCGACCTGCTGGTGGACCGGGCCGGCTCCGTCACTCTCGGCGACCCGCTCGACGACGCCACCCTGATGGGGCCGCTCAACAATGAGGTCGTGGCGGCCCGCATGGACGACCACGTGGCCGGCGCGACGGCCCAGGGTGCGCGGGTGCTGCTCGGCGGGCGCCGCGAGCCGGACCGTCCGACCGGGCTCTACTACGAGATGACCGTCATCGACGATGTGACCCCGGCCATGGACGTGTTCCGCCACGAGAGCTTCGGGCCGGTCATACCCGTCACCCGTTTCGGCTCGGATGACGAGGCCTTCGCACTGGCCAACGACTCCGACCTGGGTCTGCAGGCGTCGGCGTTCACTGCGTCGCTGAGCAGGGCCTACCGGGCTGTCGACGAACTGCGCACCGGCACGGTGCTCATCAACGAGGGGACCGCCTTCTGGGAGCAGCACCCGCCGTTCGGCGGGGCGTCTCGCACCGGCACCGGTTGGGGCCGTATCGGCGGCAAGTACACGATCCTCGACATGACCGACCTGCGCACCGCCATCATCGACACCGGCTAGAGGCCGAGCTTGCCGGGCTGTCGCTAGATCTCGGGCGGAGCGATCGTGTCGGCGATCAGCGCGTCGACGACTGCCTTGAGAGCCTCGTCCTCGGTGGCGCCCTCCTCAAGCGCACCGCGGTACACGGCGAGTTGGCGATCCGCGGACGTGCCTCGCTGGGAGATCGTTCGGGTGTGCTCGATCTCCGCCACGCAGTTGAGGGCCTCGGCATCGGGTCTGACCAGCTCGATCAGTTCCTCCAGCAGGTCACCGAAGGGCACCAGTTCACCCTTGCCGAAGTCCATGAGCTCGCCGTTGATCCCGTAACGCTCCGCTCGCCACAGGTTCTCCGATAGCAGGAAGTTGGCGTAGCTCCGCCAGCGGCGGTTCTCCAGCCTGAGCCGCCAGAGCATCCTCATCAGGCAGACGTACATGGCGGCCAACGCGATGGTGTCCTCCATCCTGGCGGGCAGGTCGGTGACCCGCATCTCCACGGTGGGGTAGCGCTCCGACGGGCGGATGTGCCACCACACCATGGTGGAGTCCTCGATGATCCCGGCTCGCACGAGCACGTCGATGTGGCGCCTGAACTCGGACCACGAGCCGAACTTCTCCGGGAAGCCGGTGCGGGGCAAAGCCTCGCCCACTGTCAGGCGGTAGCACTTGAGGCCGGTGTCGCGTCCCTCCCAGAACGGCGACGAGGTCGACAGGGCCAGCAGATGAGGCAGGAAGTACGCGGCCTGGTCCATCAGATCGATCCGCAGATCGGGATCCTCGATGCCGACATGGACGTGCAACCCGGAGATGAGCAGCCGCCGGGACACGGCCTGCAGGTCGGCGGTGAGGACCCGGTAGCGCTCCTTGTCGGTGTACTGCTGCGAGAGCCACCTCGCGAACGGGTGGGACGAGGCGGCGATGGGCGCCATCCCGTATTCGGCGGCAGCCTCGGCCACCGCTTGGCGGAGCACCCAGACATCGGCGCGGAGCTCCTTCAGGTTGGAGCAGACATCCGTGCCAATCTCGATCTGGGAGTCGAACAGCTCCCTGGCCACCAGGCCGTGGCGCACGTTGGACACGGTCTCAAGCACGCCGGGAGGCTGCTTGGTGATGAGGGCCCCGGTCTCGCGGTGCACGAGCAGGTACTCCTCCTCGACGCCCATGGTCCATGCCGGCTCGTCTATCACCCTGCTCCCCTCCGGTAGTCGCCGCGAGACTAGTCGTGCCCGTCAGCCCGCGAAGACGGTCTCGGTGGTGAAGGTGACGCCTCGTTCGAGGGTCTTGTGCACCGGGCAGCGGCGGGCGATGTCGGCCAGGCGGGAGCGCTGGTCGTCGTCGAAGTCGCCCTCGATGAAGACCTGGCTTCGCACCCGGTCGATGTAGCCCGACGACTCGGACTCGCAGTCGTCGCAGTCGTTGGCGTGGACCCGGTCGTGGGTGTAGCTGGCCGACACTGAGTGCAGGTTCCAGCCCTTGCGTCGGCAGTACATCGACACGGTGATGCAGGTGCAGGCGGCCACCGACGACAGCAGCAGCTCGTAGGGGTTGGGGCCGGTGTCGGCCCCGCCCACGTCGGCGGGCTCGTCGGCGCGCCACAGGTGCGAACCGGATCTCAGTTCCACCGAGAACTCGGCGCCGGGCTCGATCTTGACATCCGCAGTGATGGTGGTCATGGCGCAAGCGTAAGAGTGCGATGCTGCGATACTGCGGTCTATGACCTCTTCAGCGGCCACCTACGAGCGCGACGGGCACGTCGCCACCATCACCTACAACCGGCCCGAGGCCCTCAACGCGATCAATGGGGCCATGCGCCGGGCCCTCGATGAGGCGTGGGTGACATTCCGCGAGGACACCGAGGCCTGGGTGGCCATCGTCACCGGCGCGGGGCGGGCCTTCTGCGCCGGCGCCGACCTCAAGGACCCCGAGGGTTCGACGGGGGACTGGCCGGGGTCGTTCTGGGAGTGGCCCACCATCACCACGTTCGAGTCGGGCATGGAGATCTGGAAGCCCACCATCGCCGCGGTCAACGGTCCCTGCATCGGCTACGGGCTCACCGCGGTGCTGGCCTGCGACTTCGTGCTGGCCAGCGACCGGGCCACCTTCGCCTACCCCGAGGTCCGCATCGGCGTGCCCACCATCGTGGGGGCGTTGCGCCTGCCCGACCGGGTGGCTTGGCCCGACGCCCTGGAGTTGCTGCTCACCGGCGAGACGATCGATGCGGAGCGAGCCAAGGAGATGGGCCTGGCGTGGAAGGTCATACCCCACGAAGATCTCATGGCCGAGGCCCGCACGCTGGCCGACCGGCTGTGCGCCGGCGCGCCCCTCGCTGTACGGGCCACCAACGAGATGGCCCGCCGGGGCCGGACACTCCCGTGGACGGAGGCGGTCCGCATGGGCGAGACCATGCGCCGCGTCGCGTCCAACACCGCCGACGCGGCCGAGGGGATAGCCGCCTGGCAGGAAGGCCGCCCCCCGAACTGGCAAGCCCGCTAGTGGTGTATACTCACCTTATGCGGCGTATACAGCTATATATCGACGAAGACCTCGACGAAGCGCTGTCGGCCGTGGCTGCCCGGCGGGGCGTGTCGCGCTCGGCGTACGTGCGGGACGCGGTGCGGTCATGCCTTGCTGACGGCCCAGAGACACTCTCGGACGCGCTCGATGCGCTGGTCGGCAGCGTGGACGTCGAACCCAGCGATGATCTCGACGCAGTCATCTACAGCACCGATTCGTGAGATTCGTCGACACGTCCTTCTGGATCGGACTGGCGGTCCCCGCAGATCGGCGTCACGCCGACGCGTTGCTGCTCTGGCACGGCGACCGTAGGCCACTTCGGACCTCCAATCTGGTCGCGGGAGAGACTTGGACATGGCTGAGGCGCCGCGCCGGTCATGCCGACGCTGTCAGCTTCATAGTCATGCTTCGCCAGTCAGAGCGCGTGTCTGTAGCCACGGTCGACGCGGCCATAGATCAGCGGGCATGGGAGTGGCTAGCTCGCCACGACGAGCGTTCCTACTCCTACGTCGACGCCACCAGCTTCGAGATCATGCGACGCGAGCGGATCACTGAGGCCTTTGCGTTCGACGGAGACTTCAGCGCGGCCGGCTTCGTGGAAGTCCGACCCTGAGTGGAGCATGGCACCGACTCGAATAAGGCGGGCTATCAACTCCGACGCTGGTCCGTTAGCACGAGTCCACGTCGATACGTGGAGGACCGCATACGCCGGCGTCGTGCCGGCCGACTACCTGGCGGGCTTGTCGTACGAGGCGAGGGAGTCGCGCTGGAATGACATCTTTGCCGCCGGCCAGCCCGCAACCAGCACCTTCGTTGCCGAGACGGACATGGGCGAGATCATCGGATTCGCCAGCGGTGGCCCTGAACGCCTGGGTAATCCCGCGTACGAGGGTGAGATTTACGCCGTCTACGTACTCCAAGAGCACCAGCGGCTGGGTGTGGGGCGACGCGTCTTCGATGCTGTCGTTCAACAACTCTTACGCGACGGGTTCGCTTCGATGATGCTTTGGGTGCTCGAGGACAACCGTCGGGCCCGTCGGTTCTACGAGTCGATGGGAGGCGAGCAGGTTGGGCAACGGACCATCACTATCGGCGGGGCGGACCTCACCGAACTGTCCTACGGCTGGAAGGACATCTCCGGGATCGCCTGATGCCCGGCCGGGGGCGGTCACCGCCGCCCCCGGCGAACGGGCAGTGCCTGGGTGCTAGCTCTTGGCTTGGCTGTGCATGTCCTGGATCAGCAGGGCCAGGTCACCCGCATGGGGGATGAACTCCAGCCGGGCGTCGACCTCGGGCGGCGGGTAGATACCCGGATCCTCCAGGATCTCGTCCAGGATGTATGGCGTGGAAGCCGCGTTGGGACTGCCGTAGTAGGTCCAGTTGGTCAACTGGGCGCCGTTCTCGGCGTCGGTCAGGAAGTTGATCATGGCGTGCGCCGAGCAGATGTTGTCGGCGTTGTGCGGTATGGCCATGGTGTCCACCCAGCGGACGCCACCCTCCTTGGGGATGGTGTAGACGTGGGTCTCGTAGGCGTCGGCCTCGAAGATCGACAGCGCGAACCCGCCGCTCCAGCCATGAGCCACGTCGACCTCACCGTTGACCAGGTCGTCACCGAAGGTGACCGAGTCGTACTTGAGCAGCCGGTCGTGAGTAGCCCTCAGCAAATCTCCGGCCTCTCGCACCGCGTCCTCGTTCCGGTTGTTGATCACGTCCTCGATGCTGTATCCGAGGTACTTGAGGGCGGCGGACACCGTTTCAGGAGCATCGTCGAGCATCGAGATGCTCCCCGGAACCAGCGCCGCGGTGTCGGGATCGAAGAGCACCGCCCAGGTGGACTCTCCGCCCAGTAGGTCGAGCACCTCGTAGGTCAGGCCGATGCCAGTGGTGCCCCACTGGTAGGCGACGTGGTACTTGTGCTCGGGATCGAAGGGCGGGTTGTTGAACTCGGTGGCGATGTTGGCCGCGTTGGGTATGGCGTCGTAGTTCAGTTCCAGCAGCAGTCCTTCGCGACGCATGGTGTCGACCATGTAGTCCGAGGGCACCACCAGATCGAAGATGGCCGCGCCCGACTCGACCTTGGTGAGCATCTCCTCGTTGGACTCGTAGGTCGTGTAGTCGACGTTGATGCCGGTCTCGGCCTCGAACGCGGCCAACAGCTCGTCGTCGATGTACTCGGCCCAGTTGTAGAAGGCCAGGTCGCCGTCGGTCTCGCCGGCCGCGCAGGCCGCCGCTCCGGTCGCTTCCTCGGCCGGGGCTTCCTCGGCCGGTGCGGCGGCTTCCGTCGTCTCCGGAGCCTGGGTCGTCTCGGGGGCCGCCGCGGGTTCGGCGGTCTCCTCATCGTCGCCGCAGGCCGCGGCCAGTAGGCCGGCGACGCCGATGATCGCTGCCACCAGGATGAGGCGGCTTCTGCGTGGCTGCCACCTTGGGGTGGCGCTTCTTGCTTTAGTCATGGGTTCCTCCCCTCTAGAACTCCGTCATAGAGCCTAGCACCCGATAGGTACTATAGAATTTGGGTCTGTTGCGATGCGCTGGCACGGCGTCGCTGCAGAGCGAGCGAGCCCAGCACCAGCGCGATCGACGCAGTGAGCATAAGCGTGGAGATGGCGTTCAACTCGGGCGTAACGCCCCGGCGGATGCTGCTGAACACATACACCGGCAACGTGGTCGAACCCGGTCCGGTCACGAATGCGGAGATCACGACGTCGTCGAGCGACAGGGTCAGTGCCAGCAGACCGCCGGCGGCGACCCCGGGCATGATCAACGGCAGGGTGATCCTCCGGAACGTCTGCCACCCCGTCGCGTAGAGGTCGCGGGCGGCCTCCTCCAGCGTGCGGTCGAACTGGTCGAGCCTGGCCCGGACCACCACGCACACGAACGAGATGTTGAACGCGATGTGGGACAGGGCGACAGTGGAGATCCCGAGCGTGAGTCGCGGCCCGAACGAGTCGATCAGCTTGAACGCCTCCGCGAAGAACACCAGCAGCATCACCGCCATGGTGATGTCGGGGATCACGATGGGCAGGTACACCGTCCCGTCGAGGGCCCGACGCCCCCGGAACCGGTAGCGGTCGAGGGCGAGGGCCACCGCGGTGCCCAGCACCATCGACACGACGGTGGAGATCAGGGCCACGATGAGCGACACCCGTATGGCCGAGGTGATCACGTCGTTGCGCAGGGCTTCGCCGTACCACCCCAGCGAGAAGCCTCCCCAGATGTTCACCCGGGCGGACGCGTTGAACGAGAAGAACACCAGCACAGCGATGGGCACGTACAGGAAGGCGAACACCACCCAGGCCCATACGGCCAGCCCTCGCCGGGTGCGCCGCCCGAGGCCGACTTCGACGACGCCGCTCACGACGCCACCGCCGTCACGGTCTCAGCCTCACCCTGGTCGGGCCCGCGCCTTCGATTGCGGGGCCGGCTGCCGTCCTCCGCACCGCTGCCGGATCTCTGGTTCAGCGCGACGGCCACCAGCATGGCCACGATCAGCAGCACGCTGAGAGCCGCTCCGAGCGGCCAGTTGCGGGCGTCGCGAAACTGGCGGGCGATGTACGAGCCGACCAGCAGGGTCTTGGCCCCGCCCAGGATGTCGGGAACGACGTACGAGCCGAAGCTGGGGACGAACACCAGCACGCAGCCGGCCACGATCCCCGACCGGGTGAGGGGCAGCGTGACCTTCCAGAACGCCTTCGCGCCGCTGGCGTAGAGGTCGCGGGCCGCTTCGGTGAGGCTCCAGTCCATGCGCTCCAGCGCCACGTACAGGGGCAGCACCATGAACGTGAGGAAGCTGTAGACCATCCCGATCGTCACTGCGGTGGGGGTGAACAGGATCCGGAACGTCCCGAAGCCCAGGCTCTCGCTGAGCGCGGAGGCGGGCCCGTTCGATCCCAGCAGGAAGCGGATGGCGAAGACCCTCACCAGCGCGTTGGTCCAGAACGGGATCATCACCATCACCAGCAGCACGGCCCGCACATGGCGCGGCCGGGTGGCTATGTAGTACGCGAAGGGATACCCCACCACCACGCACAGCACGGTGGTGAGCGTGGCCAGCCACGCCGACCGGCCGATGATCCCCACGATGATGTCGTCGCCTAGGGCCCGGTAGGACTCGACGTTCCAGCCGCTCAGCGATGTCCGGCCGGTGGAGGTGCGGGTGGCGAAGGAATAGACCGAGATCAGGCCGAGCGGGGCGACGAAGAAGATCAGCAGGTAGAGGGCTCCCGGCGAGGCCAGCAGCATCCCCTGGCGACGACGTGCGAGGGCTGCCGCCTCCTCCCCGGCGGCTCCGGCGGTCGGTGAGGATCGGCGGGCGGGGCCCATCGGCGTCAGTCCGCAACCACGGCGGCCGCGCCGCGGTCCCAGGCGACGGTCACCTCGTCGCCGGCTGCGAACGGCTCCCCGACTTCGCCCTCCACCCGGACCTCGATGGAGACCGGGCCCGCGGCCACCTCGTACACCACGGCGTGGCCGAGATAGGTGATGTCGCGCACTTCGCCGTCGAGGCTCGAGCCCTCGGCTGCTGTCGTGCCACGCGGCTGTAGGCGGACCCGCTCGGGGCGCAGGCTGACCGCCACCCGCGAGCCCTCGGGCGTCGACGTCTCGGCTTCGATGAGGGCGCCGTTGTCCAGGCGCACCGTGCTGGCCGACTCCACTGAGGCTTCGAGGATGTTCGTCCGGCCGATGAAGTCGGCCACGAAGCGGCTGGCCGGACGGTCGTAGATCTCTCGGGGAGTGCCGACCTGGAGCAGGCGGCCCTCGGACATGACCCCGATCCGCTCGCTCATGGCGAGGGCTTCCTCCTGGTCGTGGGTGACGAACACGAAGGTGATGCCCACCTCGCGCTGCAGGGCCTTCAGCTCCTGCTGCATCTCCTGGCGGAGCTTGAGGTCCAGCGCTCCCAGCGGCTCATCGAGCAGCAGCACCTTGGGCTGGTTGACCAGCGCCCGGGCCAGCGCCACTCGCTGCTGCTGGCCGCCGGAGAGCTGGTCGGGTCTGCGTTCCTCCATCCCGGCCAGCCGCACCATCCCGGTGGCTTCGGCCACTCGCTGGCGGAGCTCGGGATTCTTGATCCCGCGCATTCGCAGCCCGAACTCGATGTTCTGCCGGACGGTCATGTGGGGGAAGAGGGCGTAGGCCTGGAACACGGTGTTGACCGGCCTGCGGTCCGGCGGCGCCATGCCGACCTCCTCGCCGAAGATGCGCAGGCTCCCCTCGGTGGGCAGATCGAGTCCGGCGATCATTCGCAGCGTGGTGGTCTTGCCGCATCCCGACGGGCCGAGCAGGGCGAAGAACTCCCCGTCGCCGATGGCCAGGTCGATGTTGTCGACCGCCACGACCTCGCCGAAGCGCTTGGTGACGCCCTCGATCTCTACGGCCGCTACCGGATCAGTCATGCGATCCTCCCCGACGGCGAATTATGCCCCACGGGACTCGGCTAGGCCGCGGCAAGGGCGGCGACCACGCTGCCCAGCAGGCTGGAGGCACCGAAGCGGAGGCGGTCCGGTGTGAGCCAGTCCTCTCCCAGGACCGAGCGCACGATGTCGACGTACTCGAGAGCGTCGGCCGTGGTCCGGACGCCGCCGGCCACCTTGATGCCCACCGGGCGCCCCCCAGCGGCGCGGTGCTCGGCAACGGTCCGGGCCATTGCCAGCACAGCTTCGGGCGACGCGCCCGAAGCGCCCTTGCCGGTGGAGGTCTTGACCATGTCGGCCCCGGCGTCGATGGCCAGCCGGGTCGCCTCGGCGATCGCGCCGGCCGAGCCGAGCTCGCAGACCTCCAGGATCACCTTGAAGTGGGCCCCGCCGGCCGCCTCCTTCAGCGCCCGCAGCTCGGCCGCCGCGGTGTCGCTGCGGCCCGACAGGAAGGCGGAGCGGTTCAGCACGGTGTCGATCTCCTGCGAGCCGGCGGCCACCGCGGCCCGCACCTCGGCCACCTTCACCTCCAGGGGCGACAGGCCGCTCGGGAAGGCGCCGGCCACGCTGGCCACCGCCACCGGCGTGCCCGCCAGCAGCTCGGCGGCCAAGCCCGCCAGCGCGGGGTACACGCACACCGCGGCTACCGGCCCCACGGTGGGATCGGCCGGGTCGGGGCGCAGGGCCTGGGAGCACAGCGCCCGGATGCGCCCGGGTGTGTCGTCGCCCTCCAGGGTGGTGAGGTCGGTGCAGGCCACCACCAGCCGCAGGTCGTCCGCTCGTCGCATGCCGTCTGCTCGGGATCCGTCCGGAGGCTCCGCGGTCGGCGTCACGGTCGCAGTCTTGCCTGTCGACGGAGCCTCGGCCGCTGCGGTGACGCTATCGCGCCCGTGCCTCTCGGGATCGGCCACATGCCGCACAGCCGCGTCCAGCAGTTCCGTGATCCGTGTCCGGGCCTCGACCCGGGCGGAACGCAGCCCGCCGGCGTCGTCAACGTCGACGACGGCCTCGGCGTAGACCTTCATCTTCGGCTCGGTGCCGCTCGGCCGGACGATCACCCTGGCCTCGGCGCCGTAGAGCTCGAGAACGACTACGTCCACTGGGGGCAGGTGCTCTGAGCCGCCGGCCAGGTCGTGCACCGTGGTCACCGCGGCTCGGGCCAGCTCCGTCGGCGGGCTCGCCCGCAGCGCAGCCATGGCGCGGGCCATCGGCGGCTCGTCGCCGGGAGCCGCCTCGAAGCGGACCGAGCGCTGCCCGGTGGCGTGCACTCCATGGCGGCGGTGGAGCTCGTCGAGCAGATCGGGAAGGGTTCGTCCCACGGTCTTGAGGCGGGCCACGAGCTCGGCCATGGCCAGGGCCGCGCCGATGCCGTCCTTGTCCCGGACCGCCTCGCCCACCGCA
This sequence comes from Acidimicrobiaceae bacterium, assembly GCA_009843915.1. Lineage (GTDB taxonomy): Bacteria > Actinomycetota > Acidimicrobiia > Acidimicrobiales > Aldehydirespiratoraceae > Aldehydirespirator. The sequence goes on from VYCM01000077.1 coordinate 23,364, forward strand.
TAGCCGAGAGCGTCCTCGTAGCCCAGCACCAGATCGTGGCCGGGCCGTTGCGAGCGGGCTTGCATGATCCATTTGAAGCCGGTGGGCGTCTCGGCCCAGTCCGCGCCGTGGCCGGCCGCGATGCGGGGCAGCAGGCGCGACGACACGACCGTGTTGATGACCAGTCTCGGACGTCGAGGCTCCCCGCCGTTGCCGGACGCGGACCGGCGAAGCAGGTGCTCGGCCAGCAGGCAGCCCGTCTCGTCGCCGGTCAGCAGCCGCCACCGCCCCCCGTCCGGCACAGCCACCCCCAGCCGGTCGGCGTCGGGATCGTGGGCCAGGGCCACGTCCGCGCCCGTGTCGGAGGCCAGCCGCAGCAGCCGGTCGAGGACGCCGGTCTCCTCGGGGTTGGGGAACGGCGTGGTGCTGAAGTCGGGGTCGGGTTCGGCCTGATCTGCCACCAGCGCCGGCGGTTCGAACCCCGCCTTGGACACGGCCCGAAGGAATGTGTCGGCTCCCACGCCGTGAAGCGGTGTGTAGGCCATTCGCACCGAGCGGGGCCCTCCGGGTGCCAGCAGGCCCATCACCGCCTCCAGGTAGGCCTCGACCTCCTCGTCGCCGGCCGCGGTGATGAGGGGATCGTCGCCGGGGGCCAGGTCGGACTCCGCCGGCGGGGCGGTTCGGTCGATGATCCGGCCGATCTCCTCGTCGATCGGTGCGGCCAGCAGGCGGCCGCCTCGCCAGTAGACCTTGTAGCCGTTGTCGGACCGCGGGTTGTGGCTGGCGGTGACCATCACCCCGGCCGGCGCGTTGAGATTCTTGACCGCGAAGGCCAGCACCGGCGTGGGCAACTCACCCGGCAGCATCCTCACGCCGATACCCCGACCGGCCAGCACCCGGGCCGTGTCAGTGGCGAAGTCCTTGCTCCCATGGCGGGCGTCGTGTCCGACGATCACAGCTCCATCGGGCGGCCCGTCCTGCAGCAGCCGCTCGGCCAGGGCCCAGGTCACAGTCCTCACCAGGACGCGGTTCATGCGGGCCGGACCGGCTCCCATCGGACCCCGGATGCCGGCCGTGCCGAAGGCGAGCCGCCCGGAGAAGCGGCGTTCGAGCTCGGCTGGGTCGCCGTCCAGCAGGTCTTGCAGTTCGGCCCGCGTCCCGGGGTCGGTGTCGGCGGCCAGCCACCGCTCGGCCTCTTGGTGGATGCCTGCCGGGTCACTCCCGGCTGCAGGCGGCTGTCGTGTCAATTACAGGATCGCCGGTGTCGACTCGATGGCCATCTGGAACGACTCCAGCGCGTTCATGATGTGCTTGCGGCTCATTTCCCTGGCCTGCGAGGGGTCGCCCGATGCGATGGCGTTGTAGATGTCTTCGTGCTCTTCCCAGGTGATGTCGCCGCGGCTGTCGGTCACCACCGAGAACACCAGCTCGGTCTGCTGGCGGAGCGGGTCGAGCACCTGCTGCAGGAAGGGGATCCCGGCCGCCTTCTCCACCGCGATGTGGAACTCCCGGTGGCACAGGGCGGCTGTGACCGCATCCCCCCGCTCGGTCGCCTGCCGGCCCTCCTCCATGCACTGCCGGATCCGCTCGATGGCGTCGGGATCCTGGAGCATGGCGGCCTGCTCGACGGCGTATCCCTCCACCAGGATCCTGATCTGCTGGATGTGGTGGACCTCGCACTTGTCGATGGCGCACACGTGGGCGCCCCGCCGGGGCACGACCTCGATCAGGCCGGTGGCCTCCAGCGACCGCATGGCCTCGCGCACCGGGTTGCGGCTCACCCCCAGCCGCTCTGCGAGCTGACCCTCGACCAGCCGCTGACCCGGTTTCAGCTCCCCGTCAAGGATCATCAGGCGAAGCTGGCCTGCGACAACTTCTCGTAGAGGCTGCTCACCGTCCTTGTCGTTCAAGATCAATCCTCCGTGGGCGGGTGGCCGATGTTACAGGCTCGCCGATCCCGATAGGAAGCTGAGCAACCCAGCCGGGTAGACAGTCGGGCGCGCCCACCGCCCGAAGGGGGCGCAGGAAGGACGAGCGATGACCACCCTGATCACCGGCGCCGGCATGATCGGCTCGCTGGCCGCGGCCCGCATCGTCTCGGAGCGGAGCGAGCGGCCCGTCCTCTACGACATCGCCTTCAGCGAGCGGAACCTCAGCGAGCGGCTGGACGGCGGTTCGGTGGAGCTCGTCAAGGGCGACATCGGCGACATCGGCGACCTGCTGCGAGCCATCGAGGAACACGGCACCGAGCGCATCATCCACACGGCGTCGCTGCTCACCCGGGACCTGATCCCCCGCCCGGTGTCGGGCGTGAGGGTCAACGTCATGGGCACCATGAACGTGCTGGAGGCCGCTCGAATGGCGGGCCTGGAGCGGGTGGTGTTCTGCAGCTCGACGGTGGTGACGATGGGCCGGCGCCGGGTTGCCCCCGACGACGACACGGTGGAGGACTTCACCCTCAGCGTGGTGAGCGAGTATCCGCCGTCGCTGTACGCGTCGATGAAGCTGGCCTCGGAGTGGCTGTGCCACAACTACACCGACTCCTACGGGCTCGACACCGCGGTGGTGCGCTTCGGCGGCGTGTTCGGACCCTGGCACGGCGTGCCCGGCGGCGGACCCAGCAAGCTCCTGAAGCAGCTCATCGAATGCGCGCACTTCGCGCGCACCTACCGCATCGCCGAGCCCGATCTGCACCGCCAGGGCATGGACTACACGTACTCCGTCGACGGCGCCCAGGCTCTGGTGAGGGCGGCCTTCGCGCCCGAGGTCCCCAACCGGGTCTACAACGCCACCATGGGCGAGCTCCACACCATCGCGGCCATCATCTCCGAGATCGAGCAGGCCGCGGGTCGCCCGATCGACCTCGAGGTCACCCAAGAGGACTCGATGACCAAGTACGGCAACCCGACCAGCCCCATGGACCTGGCCGCGTCGCGCCGCGATCTCTCCTACAAGGTGGAGTACCCGATGGGCCGGGCCGTGGCCGACTACCTGGACTGGCTGGCCCGGTGAGGGTGATCGACGCCGACGGCCACGTGCAGGAGGACTCGTCGGAGATCCTCGAGTACCTGCCCGCGACCTATCGGGAGATGGCTCTGGAGACGCCCCGCAGCGTGGGACTCGTGCCTCCGGTGGTGGGCCTGTTCCCGCCGCTCGACCACGTGCACACCAGCTTCCGGCACTCCGCGGCCAGCTTCAACCGGGCCGGGAGGGTCCGGGCCCCGCAGTGGCGCGAGTTTCTCGACACGGTCGGCATCTCCGCGGCGGTGCTGTACCCCACCGCAGGCCTGTCGATCGGCAGGGTCAACTACCCCGAGGTGGCGGTGGCGCTGGCCCGGGCCTACAACGACTGGCTCAGCGACACCCACACCTCAGCCGACGACCGGCTCAGCGGCATGGCCCTGCTGCCTCTCCAGACCCCCGCCGCGGCCGTGGAGGAGCTTCAGCGGGCGGTCACCGAGCTCGGTCTGGTGGGTGCCATGCTGCCCTCGAACGGGCTGAAGGGACATCTCGGCTCCCAGGAGTACTGGCCGGTGTACGCCGAGGCCGAGCGGCTCGGCTGCGCCATCTCGGTCCACGGCGGCTGCCACGCCAGTTTCGGCATCGACCATCTCGATGTGTGGCCCTTCGTGCATGCCCTGGGCCATCCGTGGGGCCAGATGATCGCGCTGGCCGGGATCGTCTCCAACGGCATCCTCGACCGCCATCCCGGGCTGCGCATCGCCTTCCTGGAGGGCGGCGTCAATTGGTTCGTCACCTGCCTGGAGCGCTTCGACAACTCCTGGGCCGCGTTCAGCCAGCACGACCCGGCCGGGCGGTTCTGCGCGGTGGAGCCGGGCGAACGCGTGAGCGACTACGTGCTGGCCCACGCCGACGCGGGCCGGGTGTTCGTGGGCTGCGAGGGCGACGAGCTGGGTCTGGTCCGCTTCGTGGAGCTGGTGGGCAGCGCGCCCCTGGTGTTCTCGTCGGACTTCCCCCACGAGGTCACCGCCGACACCTGCCGCCAGGAGATCGGCGAACTGCTGGAGAACCCCGACCTGGCCGACGCCGACAAGCAGGCCATCCTCGCCGGCAACGCCGAACGCCTCTACGGAGCCCTGGCTGCCTGAGCAGGATGGCGGTCGATCAGGCGGCCGGTCACTGCCATCACGGCGGCGGCCGCGCCCGAGGTGATGGCCGCGAAGCTCCAGGCCCAGCCGTAGCTGGTCGCCTCCACCAGCAGACCGAACAGCACCGGGCCGCACACCGCTCCGGTGAAGTTGCCCGTCATGGTGATGCCGGTGGCCGCGCCCGGTGCCGACGGGTTGTAGCGAACGGTGGCCAGGTGGAACAGGCCCGGCCAGGCGTACGAGGTCGCGAAGGCGAACGGCATGGCCGCGTACAGCATCGCCTTGGATCCTGTCGACAGCCCCACGAAGGCCAGTGCAGCCACCGCGAACATCGCGGTGAGCATGTGGAACGGGCTGAGCGACGCCCGGTCCGCGCTGGCTCCCATGGCGAGCCTGGAAGCGATCCCGACCACGCTTCCCGCCATCAGCAGGATCCCGGCCGCGGCCTCGTCGATGCCGATCTCCACGCTCGACAGCACGAAGAACGAGCTGAGGGCCATGGAGCCCATGGCGGCCAGGCAGGTGGAGCAGGTCACCGCGATCAGCAACCGCATGGCGACGTCGGGGCGGGGCCGGACCAGCGGACGGTCGGTGACGGCACGCTGGCGACTGGTGGCGGGCGGCTTTCTGCCGACGGCCGGCACGCCCAGCGACACCGCGAAGGCGAGCAGCCCGCCCAGCACGAAGGCCCAGCTCCAGCCGATCGTCAGCCCGACCGTCGGGATGGCCAGCCCGCCCAGCAGCGCGGCGGCCGGCACTCCCGCTTTCTGGATGCCCAGTGCGAGTCCCTGGCGCCGGCTGGAGACCCCCCTGGCCACGTACAGGTTGGCGGCCGGCTGTCCCCATGAGTTGGCCAGGCCGGCCAGACCTACGAGGATCATCAGCGCCAGCCAGGACCGGCCCAGAACGCCGGTGACGACCAGGACGGCACCGGCCGCCGCGGTGGAGAGGCGCAGCCCGGTGGTCGGCCCGATGCGTTCCACCATCCGTCCGGACAATGCCGAGGTCAGGGCGCCTACGAAGAAGAAGGCGCTCACGGTCATCCCGATCTCGGCCTCGCCTATACCGAGGTCGTCCTGGATCTGGACCGCCAGGGCGCTCACCAGCGTCGGGCTGAGGTTGGCCGCCGCGGTCACCAGCAGGGAGGCCGTCACCAGGGCGGTGAACCCGGCAGGGTTTCCCGAACTCCTCACGAGGCTGCCTCGACCCGGTCCGGAGCGATCGTGCACCTGGAGCGTCCTCTCGTTGGCAAGTCTCGAACCGGTCGGCCTAGGGTATACGGCGTCCTGTATACAAAGCGCGGTCGTGCGCGGCGCGCCCGCCTCGCGGGCGATGCGCACGCTGGTGGAGGCACACCATGACGCAGGTACCTGCTCGGATCACCGTGGACGGCAGCGGTGACGCCGACGAGGTCGGCATCCTGATCGACGGCGCCATCCGGCCCGGCTCGGGCCCCGAGCAGAAGCTGGTCAGCCGGAGCGACGGCCGGGTGCTGGCCGTGATGCGCAGCGCCGGCCCCGAAGACGTCCGCACCGCATACGAGGCAGCCGCCCGGGCCGCGCCGGACTGGGCGGCGGCGGGTCCCGCAGCCCGGGCCGAGGTGCTGCACCGTGCCGCCGGGCTGTTTCTCGAGCGGGCCGACGAGCTGGCCCCCATCATCTCGGCCGACATGGGCAAGCCGGCCTCGGAGGCCAGCGTCGAGGTGGCCAAGGGGGCGGCCGTGCTCGACTACTACGCCGAGCTCGGCTACCGGCGCTTGGGCGCCACCTACTCCACCGACTTCGACGAGGAAGTCTTCACGCTCATCGAGCCCCTCGGAACCGTCGCCCTCATCACCCCCTGGAACTTCCCGTTCACGATCCCCATCCGCAAGCTGTCGGCCGCCCTGGCCGCCGGCAACGCAGTCGTCTTCAAGCCGTCCACCAACGCCGGCGTCACCGGCCTGATGACCGCGGCCACCCTGCTCGACGCCGGCCTGCCCGCCGGCCTGCTGCACGCCACGATCGGCCGGAGCTCGGTGATCGCCGACTCCCTGCTGTCCGCCCCCGAACTCGACGGCGTGAGCCTCACCGGCTCCTACGAGGCCGCGGTGGACATCAGGAGCCGGCTGCGGATGGAGGTGCCGTTCCAGGCCGAGCTGGGCGGCAAGAACACCATCGTGGTGTGGGCCGACGCCGACCTCGCCAAGGCGGCCGACGTCATCGTGGCCTCGAGCTTCCGCAACAACGGCCAGATCTGCACCGCGGCGGGACGGCTGCTCGTGCACACCGACGTCTACGACGACCTGCTGGCGCGGCTGAAGGCCCGGTTGAGCGATATGACCGACACGTCCGGCCGCGACGAGCTCGGGATCCTGGTCAGCGACGGCGAGGCGGGCCGGGTCGAGGACTACGTGTCCCTGGCCGAGCATCAGGCCTCCGACGTGGTGCGCCCCGAGCCCGGCGGCTGGCGCGACGGCCGGGTGGCGCCCGCACTGCTGGTGAATCCGGCCGCCGGGCCGCTCACCACCGAGGAGATCTTCGGACCCGTGGTCACCTTCGAGCCGGTGAGCGACATCGATGAGGCCGTCGCCATGGCCAACGCCACCGCCTACGGCCTCACCTCCGGCATCGTCACCGGCGACATCGCGGTGGCCCGCCGCTTCTGGAAGGGCTCGCACGCCGGCACCGTCAAGGTCAACTCGCCCCTCACCGGCGTCCCCTTCCATGTGCCCTTCGAGGGCTACGGGCACTCCGGCGCGGGCTGGGCCGAGGGCGGGGAGTCGTCGCTCGAGTTCTTCACCCGCACCAAGACCGTCTATATGCGCTCCTAGCCCGGCGCCCGCGATCACTCAACTCACAACAGAAAGAGGCTTCCCATGCTCGGACCCGTCGAATACCGCAAGGCCCTGGAGGCCGCCCGCGACGAGTGGCACTCCAAGAACCATCCGTTCTTCAAGACCTGGGCTGCAGGCGAGCTGTCCAACGCGGCCATGAGGGCCTATTGCCAGCAGCACTTCAACTTCGTCAGCAATGCGTCGCGCTACTCCGGGATCATGTACGGGCTGTGCGACTGGCACGACGCCCGGGAACTGCTGCTGGAGAACCTCAACGAGGAGGAGGATCCCGACGAGCGCCACGTCGATCTGCTCTCCCGCTTCGGCATGGCCCTGGGCATGACCTTCGAGGAGGGGCGGTCGGCCCCCGATCTGCCCACCACCGCCGCCCTCAAGGACTTCATCATCAACACGCTGATGATGAAGAGCGTGCTGGAGGGCATCGCCACCCTCACCATCGGGCTGGAGTCGCAGGTGCCCGAGCTGTACGCGCCGCTGATCGACCCGCTGCGCAACGTCTACGGGTTCTCCGACACCGACATCGAGTTCTTCACCCTGCACGTCGTGGCCGATGTCGAGCACGGCGACGCCGGCTTCGAGATCATCACCAACCATTCGGTCGACGAGCGGGACCAGCGGATGGTGATCGAACAGGTGCGCCTGGCCGCCATGAAGCGCTGGTTCTATATGGACGGGCTGTGGCTGCAGTACGTGGAGGGCCGCCAGTGGTACCCCGAGGCCGGCGCCCAGGCCGCGGCCTGAGCCTGTAGCCGGCCCGGTCGCGGGCCCATCACCATGTCTGCGCTGACAGACCTGCTCGACCTGCCGGCCGGAGCGTCCGCCGGCGCCGCCGTCCCGATGTGGATCGGTGGCCGCGCGGTGGCATCGGACGACGGCGACGCCGCCATGCGCGACGATGTCTGCCCTTCCACCGGTGCGGTCCTGGCCCGGGTGCATCAGGCGTCCGCGGCCGACGTCGACCGGGCCGTGGCGGCCGCGGCCCGGTCGCAGCCGGCGTGGGCCGCCATGGGAGTCCACGAGCGGGCCGCCCGGCTGGCCGAGTGGGGTCGGCGGGTGGCGGAGGCCGCGCCCCGGCTGGGCCTGCTCGATGCCCGCGACGGCGGCACCGCGGTCTCCTCCATGACGGCCAGCGCGGCCAAGGGCGGCAAGTTCCTCCAGACCATCGCGGGAGTGGCCCCCGAACTCCACGGAAGGACCATCCCGGCCACGCCCGCCGGGCTGCACTTCACCGAGCCCGCTCCGTGGGGCGTGGTTGCGGCGGTGTGCGCCTACAACCATCCCACCCTCTTCACCTGCATGAAGGCCGCGCCCGCGCTGGCCGCGGGCAATTCGGTGGTGCTCAAGCCGGCCGAGCAGACTCCGTTGTCGCCGCTGGTGATCGCCTCGCTGGCCGCCGATCTGCTGCCGGAGGGCGTGCTCAACGTGGTGCCGGGGGGAGCGGCCGCGGGCGAGGCCCTAGTCGGGCACCCCGACGTGCCCCGGGTGTCGTTCACCGGCTCGCTGCGCACCGGTCTGGCGGTGCAGGCCCGCGCCGGCGCGTCGGGGGTCCTCAAGAGCGTCACCCTGGAGCTGGGCGGCAAGAACCCCATCTTGATCTTCGACGACGTCGACCCCGACACCGCCGCGGCCGCGGTGGTGAAGGGCTCGAACTTCGCCCGGGTGGGCGGGCAGAGCTGCGGCGCCACCAGCCGGCTCCTCATTCACGCCGGGCTGCGTGAGGCCGTGCTCGAGCGGGTGGTGGAGTCGACCGAGCAGATCCGCATCGGCATGCCCGACGACCCGTCGTCTGACATGGGCTGCATGGTGTCGCACGCCCACCGCGACCGGATCCTGGGGTTCGTCGAGGCGGGCAGGGTCGACGGCGGGCGGCTGCTCACCGGTGGCACGTCCCCGGCCGATCCGCGGCTCGCCGCGGGCGCCTTCATCCGGCCGGCCGTGTTCGACGGTGTGGACCACGGCGCCACCATCGCCCGCGAGGAGATATTCGGGCCCGTCCTGGCCGTGACTTCCTTCACCGAGGCGGCCGACGCCGTTGCCATGGCCAACGACACCCCCTACGGGCTGACCGCCAGCATCTGGAGCAACGATGTGAACCGGGCGCTCAGCGCGGCCCGGGCCATCGACGCCGGCTACGTGTGGGTCAACGACGTGGAGGTGCGCTACCCGGGCCTGCCCTTCGGAGGCTGGAAGCAGTCGGGCATCGGCAAGGAGCTGGGCCTCGTCGACGACATCTTGAGCCACACCCGTTCCAAGGCCATCAGCATCGCCATCACGCCGGCGCGTGACTGACGGTCCCGCCTCCGGCGGCGCGGCCGACCCGGCGGCGCGGCGGGAGGTAGTGGGCCAGTACGCGGGAGCGCTGCTGTTCTCGCTGAGCCTGGGCGTGACGGTGGTGGCCTACCCGCTGTTCGTGATCGATCAGGGTCGGTCACCGACAGTGGCGGGCGTGCTGGTGGGGTTCTCGGCCGCGGTGCAGGTGCTGACCCGGTCGCGGCTCGGCTCGGTGATGCGGGTCATGTCCAACTCCGATGTCATCACCGCCGCGGCGGTGCTGCTGGGCCTCTCGGTCGGGCTGCTGGTCTTCGAGTCGGGGCTGGTCGCGCTGGTCGTCTCGGCCGCGGTGCAGGGTGTGGCCCGGGCCTGCTTCTGGACGGGCAACCAGGTGCAGATCGTGCGATCGGCCCGGTCGACTTCCAGGGCGATCGCCACCCTCAACATGGTGGCCACCATCGGGATGCTGATCGGGCCGGCGGCGGGCGGGATCATTGCCCAGAGCTCGTACCGGGCCGCGTTCGCGGTCGCATCCGCGGTGGCCCTGGCCGGCATCGCGCCCACGCTGGCGCTGTCGCGCCCGCCCCCGTTCGCTCGGGTGGGCGGCCACAGCTACCTCCAGCTGCTGCGCAACCCGGGAGTGCGAGTGGGCGTCTGGGCCAGCGTCGCGGTCGGTGCCTGGCGAGGCCTGCTGGGCTCCTATGTGCCCATCGGGCTCGACGCGGCCGGCAGCAGCGAGACCGTCATCGGCGTGGTGGTAGCGGTGGCCAACGGCGCGGCCGCGGTGAGCGGCTACCTCGCGGTCGACACGGAAGGCTCGCGGGTGGCCCCCGGCGTGGCCCGCTGGGGCGCCGTCACCCTGGTGGCCACCGCACTGGTGGGCTTCGAACTGCCCGTGGCGCTGATCACGGCCGCGCTGGTGGCCGGCGGCGCGGCCATCGGCCTGTTGCAGGTTCTGGCCATCACCGCGGTGAGCGAGGCGGTCCGTCCCGAGCTTCAGGGCGACGCGGTGACCATCGCGGGGGTCGCCCGGGGTGTCACCCTGTCCGGCGCGCCGCTGGGTGTGGCCGCCCTGCTGGTGGTGGGGCTGGGACCGGCTGTGCTGGCGGCCACGGTCGCGTTGGTCGGTCCGGCGGCCCTGTTCTGCCGGCCTCGTTTCAACCGGGAATGAGAGAGGCCGAGCGGGTAGGTGAGCGAATCCGCTGCATACGGGCGAGGCCGTGGCCCGAGCGGCCCGTGAGCGCAGCGAACAAGAGCGGGAGATACCCCGCCCCGACGCCCACGTTCTTGGAGGCCGAGCGGGGGCCGCAACCGCTGTATACAACGATTTGCAGGGTTGTCCGTGCCGGTATACCGTGAGCGGTCCGGCTGTGGATCTGAATGCCACGGCTGTCCTCGACCACGGATTCACTTGGGGGGTTAGCTCCAGATGTTGAAGAAGTTCACGTTCATGCAGCGGCTCATGGCTGCGCTGTTCGTCTTTACTCTCGTTGCGGCCGCGTGCGGCGACGACGAACCGGCGGCTCCGGATACCAGCGCGGCAGACGCCGCCGCGCTTGCCGAGGCAGAGTCTGCGGCCGCCGCTGCCGAGTCGGAGGCCGCCGCGGCGCAGGCGGAGGCTGACGCCGCCGCTGCCGAGGCCGCTGCCGCGGCCGCCGAGGCCGAGGAGGCCGCGGCTGCTCTGGCTGCTGCCGAGGCCGAAGGGGCTGCCAGTGCCGACGAACTCGCAGCGCTGCAAGCCGAGTTGGCCGCCGCCCAGGAGGCTGAGGCTGAGGCTGCCGCGGCCGCTGCGGCTGCTGACGAAGCTGCTGCTGCCGCCGAGGCGGAGGCAGACGCCGCTGCTGCCGAGGCCGAGGAGGCCGCGGCTGCCGCTGACGCGGCCATGATGGCCGCCGAGGCGCCCGAGTCGATCACTATCGCCATCCTCGAGGGTCCCGGCCGGATAGATCCCCACTACCAGGACGGCGAGATGCGCCGCACCATGGAGAACGTGTACGAGCGGCTCCTCGAGCGCGACCTCGTGAACCCGTCGATCTTCGTGCCGAGGCTGGCCGCGTCGCTGCCGAGGCTGGTCGACGAGACCACCTGGGAGCTCAAGCTGCGCCGGGGCATCAACTTCCACAACGGCGCCCCCTTCAACGCCGCCGCGGCGAAGTACTCGATCGAGCGGCTGATCGACCCCGAGTTCGACTCCGACCTCAGGGAGCAGGTCGAGAACATCTCGAGCGTCGACGTCGTGGACGACTACACCATCCGCATCAACACCCACGGCCCGGACCCGGTGCTGCCGGCCCGGCTGTACATGGTGCAGATAGTCGAGCCCGGAGCGGCCGCCGACGGCCTCGAGGACGAAGCGGTCGGTACCGGCCCCTACAAGTTCGTCGAGTGGATTGCCGGCGACTCTCTGACGCTCACCCGCAACACTGACTACTGGGGCCCCGAGCCGCAGATCGACGATGTGAAGTTCGTGTTCCTGCCCGATGAGCAGTCCCGCGTGGCGGCCGTGCAGGCCGGAGACGTGGACCTGGCCGTCGGCCTCTCGGCCGATTCGGCTGGTGAGGTGCCCAAGCTGTTCGTGCGCGACGAGGGCATCGAGTACCCGTACCTGCGGATGAAGAACTACGAGGGTCCGCTGGCCACCTATCCCGAGCTGCGGATCGCCATCGCCCACGCCCTGAACGTGGACGACTACGTCGAGTTCATCTACGAGGGCCAGGCCAGCCGGGCGAACTGCCACATCTTCGGCTCGGGCGTGTTCGGCCACAACCCGAACATCACCGACCGGCCCTACGACCCGGCGATGGCCCAGCAGATCATCGCCGACTCCGGCTATCAGGGCGAGGAGATCTCGTTCCTGGCCAACGGCACTCGCTGGACCAAGTTCGACGAGCTCTCCGAGGCCATCGCGGCCGACATGGAGGCCGTCGGGCTGAACATCGACTTCCAGCTGCTGGCTTGGGAGGTCTGGCTCTTCGACGAGTTCCTCAAGGCACCCGGCGAGGTCGGCGGCGACATCTTCCTGTCGTCGTCTTCCAACGAGCTGCAGGACGGGGCGAGGCTTGGCTCCTACATCGGTGACACCATCGTGTCCTCGTACCTCGACGACACTCTCCGCGGCATGCTCGACGCGGCTGAGAGCGAGCTCGATGCCGTCGCCCGCGAGCAGATGTACCACGAGATCATGAAGTACAACTGCGACAACGTCGGCATCCTCCCGCTCCTCACGTACCTGAGCGTGAACGGCGGCGCCGAGAACCTCAGCTGGATCCCGCGCTACGACGACACGGCTCGCGTGGAGGACATGACGCTGAGCTGATCGTCGAGGCCTAACGGTCCCCTCCACCTGCGAGGGAGCACGACCCGATGAGGACCGGTCGTGCTCCCTCGTGGGCTTCTTGCTAGAGGCCGAATAGACCGTCATGTATCCCTGGCACGACGCCATACCCCCCGACGACACGGCCCGGTACCTAGCGGCCGGATACGGCGACACGTTCAGCGGCGACGAGTTCCGGGCCATCAGCGCGGGCACCTCGCCGGCGCTGGTCGTGGTCGACATGACGCTGGCCTTCGTGGACGGCCGCTGGCCCACCGGCTGCCCCGAGACGGCATGGCCCGCAGTGGACGCCAACGCCCGGCTGCTGGACGAGTTCCGCCGGCTCGGCTACCCGGTGTACTTCACCAAGCTCTACGCCGATCCGGGCCACGTTCCCTTCCCGGGCCAGAAGGGACGCTGGAAGACGGTGGGCCGCCGCCCGCCCGACCCGGACCTGCCCCCCGGCGATGTGATCGTGGACGAGCTGGCCCCCAAGCCGGACGAGCTGGTGATCTGCAAGAGCCACAAGCCGAGCGGGTTCTTCGGCACCGAACTGGCCGCCCTGCTGGTCTACGACAGGGTGGACACGGTGGTGGTCACCGGGCTGACCACCAGCGGCTGCGTGCGGGCCACCGCGGTGGACGCCTTCCAGTACAACTTCGACGTGGTCATCCCCTTCGAGTGCGTCGCTGACCGCAGCCAGATTTCCCACAAGGTCAACCTGCTCGACCTGCACATGAAGTACGCCGACGTGGCCCCCCTAGACCACGTCATCGACTGGCTCAACAGCCTGCAGGACTAGCACTCAAGGCTTGGCCTTCCGGCCAGGGGGTGTGCGCGAGGCGGGAGACGGCGGTGGTCGACTTGCGAGCGAGTAGGGCGAAGCCCGTGCGAGCAAGCGACCGCCGGCGGCCACCCGCCGGGCAGGCAGGTCAGTCAGTAATCCCAATAACGGCTGAGGTGCCATCGCGGCGAGGGTCGCTGGCCGCGGTCAGCGTTTCGGCTCTTTGAAGGACGGCCTGAGCTCCGCCGAAGCCTCCGATCACGTCTGCTGTGTCCACCAGTTCGTAGCCCGCCGCTCCGATAGCGGCTCGCCATTGCGGCTCGAGGCCCGCCTCTGTGGTGACCTGCCCTTCGCCGATCAGGCGGAACCGGCCGGCTTCCACGGCGGCGGTCAGGCCGGCGCCGCCGAGTACCCGGTGCAGGATCTGCAGCTGGCCCTGCGGCTGCATGATCCCGCCTACCACTCCCATGCCCAGCATGGGTTGGCCGTTCTCGAGCACCAGCGTGGGAACGATGGTGTGGTAGGGGCGCTTGTTGGGCGCCACCGCGTTGGGGTGGCTCAAATCGGTTGAGAAGCCCCGTCCCCGGCTCTGCAGCACGAAGCCGCCCTCGGGCACGGTCACTCCCGAGCCGAACCGGTCGCACACGCTGGATGTCAGCACAACTGCCTGCTCGGCGGTGAACACCACCGTGAACACCGTCCCCGGCCCCAGCGGCATCGGCCCGCGCCGCGGCGCGCCCGCCATCCGGGCCCGCATCTCGTCGTGGTCGGGCACCTCGGCTGCGGCTGGGTCGGCCAGACAGTCGAGGGCCAGCGCAAAGGCCCGGTCGAGCGCCTCGACCATTGCGGCCGCGGCCTCGACTCCGGCATCGTCCTCCGTGGCGCCGAGCAGGCCTCGGTCGTGCACCCATTCGGCGGCCAGAGCCGTGACCGTGCCCTGGCACGGCGGCGGCACGGTGATCAACTCGTGCTTCCCCAGACCCACTCGCAGCGGCTCGACCCATTCGCTGCGGTGGCCGGCAAGGTCGTCGATGTGCACGTTCCCGCCCGCGGCCGTGGCGGACTCGCACACGGCCTGGGCCAGCGGGCCGCGGTACAGGGCATCGGAACCGTCGGCTGCGATCTGCTTCAGGACCGCGGCGAGGGCGGGGTTGCGCCACGGCTCTACCGGCGCCGGGGCTGTGCCAGCAGGGAAGTACAGGGCATCACCCGCGGCGTCTAGCCGGCCTCGGGAACCCTCCCAGAGCCGGCTCCCGGTCGCGCCGACCTCGACGCCCTCGGTGGCGGCCTCGATGGCCGGCTCGAACAGCGACGGCCACGGCAGCCAGCCGAACCGGCCGTGCAGGTCCTGCCATGCGGCCACCGCCCCCGGCACCGTCACCGCCCACCCTCCGACCGACGGCACGAAGCCGTGGCCGTTGTCGGGTACCGACTCCGGGTCGGTACGGCGTCCGGAGCGCCCGGCCCCGTTGAGCACCGAGACTCCCTCGTGAGTCGCCACGACAGCCATCAGATCCCCGCCGACACCAGTGCCGGTGGGCTCCACCACCCCCATGACCGCATCGGCCCCGATCGCCGCGTCCACTGCCGACCCACCGGCCCTCAGCAACCTCACTGCCGTGTCAGTGGCTCGCGGGTGCCCTGCCGCCACCGCCGCTTGTCTCTGTCGTCCCGTCACCACACCCGAATGTACGCAGGCATCAACTCTCGCGCCGATCGTCCGCATCGACGCTGGGTCGGGGGGCGCTACGCCCTCACGTACGGCGTGGGCACGAGAGTCTCTTCGACCGGATCGACCGACAGGCGGAGCCCCGCGAGCGTGTACCTCCCGAGCACGGGATCGGCGTCCTCCTCGCCGAAGACCACCAGAGTGGCCGTGCTGCGCTTGTCGATCGTGGCCCGGGCCTCGCCGATGTCCCAGGTGACGCGCCTCCCGTCAGCGAGTTCAAGCGCGACCTTCTCGGTCGGTACCACCTCTAGTTTCTTCAGCAGGCTGGCGGGCACGATCATGAAGAGGCTATCGGTGTCCACCAACGCGTCGAGCTGCAAGGACTGCTTGCCGTCCATGCTGTCGAGCCGGATCGGACAGCGAAGTGTCGCCATTGGGCTTACGGTCCTCCCGTGGGGGTCGTTGAGGGTGTGCCTACCTGAGGAGGTAGGGCGTGGGCACCACTTCGTGCTTCCAGGGATCCACCGTCAACAGGAGCCCCTGGAGCGTGTGGGCCCCCAGCAGGGGACGGGCGTCATCGTCACCGAAGGTCACCCACGTAATGGCACTGCGTCCGCTGACGGTGGCCCGGGCCTCTCCCATGTCGTAGATGGCGGTCCGCCCGTCTGCTAGTTCCATCCTGACCTTCACCTTGGGCACGACTCCCAATTCGTGGAGCAGGCCGGCTGGCGCCGACGTGCAGCTGCTGCCGGTGTCCACCAGGGCGTCCAGATGCAAAGACCTCTCGCCGTCCATGCTGTCCAGTCGGATCGGCCAGTCGAATGTGCCCACCGGTCCCTCCCAGTCCTTGAAGGGCAGCCACATTCGCCCTCTTGCTCGCTCTCCGGCCCTTGTCATGATATTTCATTGTACACTGCTATAGGTGCGGGTGCAACCCGTCGGTTACCGCTTTCGTTGGTCTTGGCAGTTCGCGCCGGCTAATGAGATGCCGTCCGTGGCGGTTGTATACAGTCAGTCGCCGTGGCTGCCCGGCTCCGACACCTAGCCATCTCCGTGCCCGACGTGGCCGCGGCCCAGGCCTTCTTCGAGCAGGCCTTCGGCATGACCAAGGCCGGCGACGCCGGTCGCGGCGTGTACATGACCGACGGCGTGATGAACGTCGCCCTGCTGCACTTCGGCGGCGACCCCGTCGTCGGGGTCACCGACGAGGGTTCGGAGCCCTTCTACGGGCTCTACCACTTCGGAATGTGGGTCGACGACCTCGAGGAGGCCTCCGAACAGGCGGAGCGGGCCGGTGCCGAGCACCTGAGAGGTCGGCGCCCCGACGAGCCCAACCGCTACTACGAGGTCAAGTACCGGTCGCCCGACGGCCTGGTGTTCGATCTCACCACCTCGGGCTGGATCGGCGCGCTGCGAGACCCTGCGGAGCCCGATCCCGCAGATTCCGGTGACACGGGCTGACGACCGGGTGATCATCGCTGGCGCCGGTCCGGTCGGGCTGGTGCTGGCCCTGTCCCTCGCCGGGCGCGGCCACCGGGTGGTGGTGGTCGAGAAGTTGGTGGACCTGCTCGATCAGGTCCGGCGGGCCGGAACCATCCACGCGGCCACTCTGGGGATGCTCGACGGCATCGGCCTCTACGAGCGTCTCGAGCCCCGCGGCATCGTCGCCCCCCTCGTCCACTACTGGGACCGCGGCGCCTCCGAGCCCATCGCGGTGTTCGACCATGCCGTGCTGGCCGGCGACACCCGCTTCCCCCACGCACTGCAGTGCGACCGCCTCAAGCTGGTGGAGGAGTCGCTCAAGATGGCCTCCGGCACCGACCTGATCGAGGTCCGCACCGGGGCCGAACTGGTTGGCTTCAGCCAGGGCCCGGACTCCGTGACTGCAACGGTAGAGACTGCCGACGGGGAGCGGGAGGAACTGCGCGGCACCCACCTGGTGGGCTGCGAGGGCGCCCACAGCGTGGTGCGCAAGCAGCTCGGCATCGACTTCGAGGGGTTCGCCTTCCCGGACCGCACCATGACGCTGAGCGTGCTGTTCGACTTCGACTCGATCCTGCCCTATGGCTATCGCAACTACATCCTCGACCCGGTCGAGTGGGCCAACCTGTTCCGGTGGACCGACCTGTGGCGGGTGGTGCTGCCCGCCGACGTGAACGCCGACCCCGACGCGCTGCTCGACGACCACGTCATCGAGGCCGGGCTCCAACGATTCCATCCCACCGGCACTCCCTACGAGGTGGTGTCCAAGTCGCTCTACACCGTGCACCAGCGGGTGGCCGAGACCTTCCGGGCGGGGCGGGTGCTGCTGGCCGGCGACGCGGCTCACGTCAACAGCCCGATAGGCGCGATGGGCATGAACAGCGGGATCCACGACGCGGTCAACCTGGCCGGCAAGCTGTCGTCGGTGCTGCGGGACGAGGCTGGCGGCGAGGTCCTGGACCGCTACGTCCGCCAGCGCCGGCATGTGGCCGTGGCCCATGTGCAGGCCATCACCATCCGTAACAAGAAGCTGATGGCCGAGGCCGACCCCGAGGTGCGGCGGCGCAACCGCGACGAGCTGCGGAGGGCCGCCGACGATCCCTCCCTGGCCCGGGAGTTCCTGTTGCGGGCCTCGCTGATCTCCAGCGTCCGCGAAGCCGAGGAGATCCGCTGATGGCGGCTGGCGCGATCGAGACTCGGCTCGCGGCCATGGGTTTGACCCTGCCCGAGCCGCGGCAGTTCCCCAGCGAGAATCGTCAGGGATGTGTGCGGGTCGGCAACGTGATGTTCGTGTCGGGCCACGGCCCGCACCATCCCGGCATGGACATCGTGCGCCGGGGGAAGCTCGGCGCCGAGCTGTCCGTGGAGCAGGGCTACGAGGTGGCCAAAGCCTGCGGGCTGTCCATCCTGGCCACCCTGCGGGCCGAACTCGGTGACCTCGGCCGCATCAGCAGGGTGGTCCGGCTGCTGGGCATGGTGAACTGCACCCCGGACTTCGAGTTGATGCCCAAGGTCGTGGACGGCGCCTCGGATCTGTTCTTCGAGCTGTTCGGCCCCGAGCGCGGCCGCCACGCGAGAGCCGCGGTGGGCATGGCCAGCCTGCCCCGCCAGCAGCCCGTCGAGATCAGCGGAGAGTTCGAGGTGTCAGAGGCATGACCACACTGGTGACCGGGACCGGGCTGGTGGGCACGTCCTTCGCCCGTTGCGCCCTGCAGAGGGGAGAGCCGGTCGTATTCCTGGACCTGCAGTCCCGAGATGACTACCTGCGAGCACGCCTCGGACCGATCGCGGCCGACATCCCCACCGTGAAGGCCGACATCCGCGACCTGTCGGCGGTGACTACGGCCATGCGGGAGCACAAGGTGGAGACGGTCGTGCACACCGCCGGGCTGATCGGCGACAGCGTGTCGCGTCCGCTCTACACCGGGCTCGAGGTCAACGTCACCGGCACGATCAACGTCCTGGAGGCGGTGCGGCTCGCCCGGGTGCGCCGGCTGGTGCACGTCAGCAGCTTCGCGGTGTACGACCGCCGCCGGGCCCGGGGGGCGCCCATCACCGAGGACGCGCCCCGGGGGCCGGGACGGGCCTACGGCAACTCGAAGGTCATCAAGGAGCTGGCCGCCGAGAGCTACCAGAAGGAGTTCGGCTTCGAGCTGGCCATCCTGCGGCCGGCCAACGCCTACGGCTACGGGCACTTCGAGGGGGGATCCTTCGGGTCCAAGATCCAGGCCCTGCTCGAGGCCGGCCTGGCGGGGCAGACCGCCTTCGTCAAGCAGGAGCACACCATGGACTTCGAGTACGTGTACGACCTCGACGTGGGCCGGGCCGTCGACATGGCCGCCACCGTGGACTTGCCGGACAAGCCCGTCTTCAACATCGGCACCGGCACCATCACCTCCTTCGACGATCTGGTGGCGGCCGCCCGGCGGATCGTCGGAGACCTCAAGGTGCAGGTGATCCCGGGAGCGCCTCCGGCGGTGTCGGCCGGCGACCCGCTCGACCTGTCCCACACCGAGGCCGGACTGGGCTGGAAGCCCACCTTCGACATGGAGGCCGGCTTGAGCCACTACGCCTACGAGTTGAGAGGCCGAGCAGGATGATCGATTTGCTGGTTCGTAACGCCGACTGGCTCATCACCATGGACCCCGAGCGCCGCATGGTGCGCGACGGCTCGGTGGCCGTCGACGGCGGCGAGATCAAAGCGGTCGGCCCCGCTGCCGATGTGGAGGCCGCCGGCTACCGGGAGGCGACCCGCACCATCGACGCCCGCGGCCGGCTGATCACCCCCGGCTTCATCGACAACCACCAGCACCTGGCCCCCTTCTTCGTGCGGGGCCTCGGCGACGACGTGTCCCTCAAGGTGTTCCTCCACGACCGCTGCTACCCGATGGAGGCCGGTGTCACCGACGAGGAGGCCTACCTGGCCGCCATGTGCGCGCTGCTGGAGTCGGTCCGCCACGGCACCACCACGGTGTGCGACCCGGGCTCGCAGAATCCGGAGAACTCGGTCCGGGCCGCCGACGAGATCGGTTGCCGGGCGGTGCTGGCCCGCTCGCTCACCGACATGGCCGGGGGCAGGGCCATGCCTGGCACGTTCGACTCCACCACCGACGAGGCCATCGCCGACGGGCTGGCCTTCGTGGAGTCCCACACGGGTGCGGCCGGCGGCCGGGTGCGGCCCTGGTTCTCGCTGCGCACCGAGCGGATGGTGTCGGACCGCCTGTGCCGGTCGATCGCTGAACTGGCCGCCGAGCACGGCACCGGCATCGTGTCCCACATGATCTCCAATCGCGACTCGGTGGAGCACCACCAGCGGGTGTTCGACGGCGAGCGCCCCATCGCCCGCTACGAGCGCAACGGCGTGCTGGGCCCCAACGTGCAGCTGGTCCACTGCCACTTCCTCACCGACGACGAGTGCGACCTGCTGGCCGAGCGCGATGTCAAGGTGTCGATGTGCCCCACCGCCAGCGCCGTGTTCGGCTGGGGCGGGCTGCAGCGGGCCACCCACCTAAAGCTGCTGGAGCGGGGCGTGACCGTGGGGGTGGGCACCGACATCGGCGCCTGCTCGCACACCACCGACATCCTGCGCATCGCCCAGTACTTCCGGGTGTACCGCGACATCTTCGAGGACGCCTCGCTGATGCCGGCCGAGACCATCCTCGAGCACCTCACCGTCGACGGCGCCCGCTCGGTGCTGTGGGACGACGAGGTCGGCTCGCTGGAGGCGGGCAAGCGGGCCGACCTCCTGCTGTTCGACCTCGACCGGCCCGAGTGGGTGCCGCTGCACAACCCGCTGTCGAACCTCGGTCACGGTGTGAGCGGCGACTCGGTCGACACCGTGGTGATCGACGGCAAGGTGATCTTGGAGGGCGGCGAATTCGTCAATCTCGATGCCCGAGCCATCATGGCCCGAGGCCGAGAAGCAGCCGCAACCGCAGCCGACCGCACCGGTCTGGCCCAATACGCCAAGCCCCGCTGGCCAGTCGTCTGACCCGCAGGGGGCTTGCCCTCCGGCCGGCGGGTCCTGTCGCCGAGTCAGATGACCGACACGGGCTTCGCCCTATTCGTCGGTCATCTGACTCGTCGCCACCCCCCGGCCTGGCGCACCGTGCACTTACTCGTCCCGGCCGGCGGGTCCTGTCGCCGAGCCGAGATGACCGACACGGGCTTCGCCCTATTCGTCGGTCATCTGACTCGCCGCCACCCCCCGGCCTCGCCGGTCGCCCCGGTTCTTGCGGTCCTCTTACCGGAGCGTGTGATCATTGGGTCACTCCAGCCCCCAACGGTGCCGAGGCCTCCCCCAGGGTCTCGGCACCGCCGCGTCTGGAGATGAACCGGCTGTATACCGTTTGGGCTGTTCTGCTGGCACACTGTCGCGGTGAGGATTTGCGTGGTCGGTGCGGGTGCGATCGGCGGGATGATGGCGGCTCGATTGGCGGTGGCCGGGCTTGACGTGAGTGTCATCGCCCGGGGCGAGCACCTGGAGGCGATCAGGCGCGATGGGCTGCGGCTGGTGGAGCTCGACGGCACCGAGACCGTTGCCTCGGGTCTGGACGCTTCCGACGACTTCGGGGCGCTCGGCACCCATGACGCGGTGATCCTTGCTCTCAAGGCTCACCAGATCGCGGCCGTGGCTCATGAGCTCGGACGGCTGTGCGATGACGGCACGATGATCGTGCCGGTGCAGAACGGCATCGGATGGTGGTACTTCCAGCGCCACGGCGGTCACCACGACGGGCGCCGGCTCGAAGCGCTGGATCCCGACGGCGTGCTCGCCGCGGCCATCGACGCGGCACAGATCGTGGCCTGCATCGCCTACCCGGCCGCGGAGAAGACCGCACCCGGGGTGATCACCCATGTTGAGGGCGACCGCTTCCCGGTGGGCGAGCTCGACGGCACCAAGTCGGAGCGGGCCAAGGCACTGGGCGAGGCCCTGACGTCAGCCGGGTTCAAGTCGAGGGTGCTCACTGATATCCGCTCGCACCTGTGGGTCAAGGCCTGGGGCAATCTGGCTTTCAACCCGATCAGCGCGCTCACCGGGGCGACGCTGGCCGGCATCTGCCGCACGCCGGCCACCCGGGAACTGGCCGCGCAGATGATGACCGAGGCCGGCAGGATCGCCGAGGCGCTCGGCGTGCGCATCCGGGTCAGCGTCGAGCAGCGCATCGCGGGGGCCGAGGCGGTCGGCGAGCACAAGACCTCGATGCTCCAGGACTCCGAGGCCGGCCGGCCGCTGGAGCTCGACCCGCTGGTCGGCGTGTTCGTCGAACTCGGCGAGATCACCGGAGTGCCCACCCCCGCGATCAGTACCGTCTACGGGCTGGCCTCCTTGCTCAACCGCCGTCTAGGCGCATGACGGCCGGCGAGACGCTGCGAGGCCTGCTCGATGCCGGGGCCGACGGCGCGCCGGCGATCGTGGCGCCTGACGGCGCGGTGCTCACCCATGCCGGGATGCGGTCCGAGGTGGACCGGCTCGCGGGCCGGCTCCGAGGCCTCGGCTTGGGCCCGGCCGATCGCATCGCCATCGTCGTGCCCAACGGGCCCGAGATGGCTCTCGCCTTCCTGGCCGCGGCCTGCACCGGATGCGCCGCGCCGCTCAACCCGAAGTACCGCACCGACGAGCTGCGCTTCTACCTCGACGACCTCGGTGCCAAGGCGATGATCACCCTGCCCGACGACTCCGGAGCCGTCGCCCGGGCCGCGGCCCGCGAGGCCGGTGCCGCCGTGCTGCCGGTATCGCTGGTCGGCTCGGTCAACGGCAGTGCCGGTGCGCTCGATCTGGTCGCCGGGTCCGGGGCCGACGGCGCGCCCGCGCCGGACCGTCCCACCGCAGACGACGTGGCCCTGGTGCTGCACACTTCCGGTACCACGTCCCGGCCCAAGATCGTCCCGCTGCGCCAACGGCACCTGGCCCGCTCGGCCGCGGGCATCGCCGAGTCGCTCGCGCTGACTCCCGGTGACCGGTCACTGCAGGTGATGCCGCTGTTCCATATCCACGGGCTGCTGGCCGGGCTGCTGGCGCCGCTGTCGGCGGGGGGCGCGGTCGCCTGCACCGAGGGCTTCGACGCCTTCAGGTTCTTCGCTCAGCTCGAAGCCCTGGAGCCCAGCTACTACACCGCGGTCCCGACCATGCATCAGATGGTGCTCTCCCGCGCCGACCGCCACCGCGACACGGCCCGCTCCGCCGGCCTGCGCTTCGTGAGGTCCTCCTCCGCGTCTCTTCCGGCCCCGGTGCTGCACGAGCTGGGCGAGCTGTTCGGCGCGCCCGTGATCGAGGCCTACGGCATGACCGAGGCCACTCACCAGATGTGCGCCAACCCTCTGCCCCCGGCGGTGGCCAAGCCCCGGTCGGTCGGGGTCCCCACCGGCATCGAGCTGGCCGTGCTCGACGACCGGAACCGGCTCCTGTCACCGGGCGAGCGGGGAGAGGTGTCGATCAAGGGCTCGACCGTGATCGACGGCTACGAGAACAACCCCGAGGCCAACGAGGCCGCCTTCACCGATGGCTGGTTCCGCACCGGCGACGAGGGCTACGTCGACGACGAGGGCTACCTGTTCCTCACCGGCCGCCTCAAGGAGCAGATCAATCGCGGCGGTGAGAAGGTGTCCCCGCTCGAGGTGGACGAGGCCCTGCTGGGCCACCCGTCGGTGGCCCAGGCGGTCACCTTCGCCGTGCCCCACCCCAAGCTGGGCGAGGAGGTGGCCGCGGCGGTCGCGGCCGTCTCCGGGAGTTCCGTCGACGAGCGGGAGCTTCGCCGGTTCCTGTCGCAGTCGCTGGCCGCGTTCAAGGTTCCCCGCCGGATCTTGGTGCTCGACGAGCTGCCCAAGGGCCCCACCGGCAAGCTCCAGCGCATCGGCCTGGCCGAGCGCCTGGGCCTCGCCCCGGCCGGGAGCGAGTAGCGCGGCGACCCGACGGGCTCTCGCCTACCCGCGCTCGCTCTTAGACTGCCGAGCGATGGCCCATATCGAGCTGTTGACACTGGCCAATCACGCCGAGGTGCAGAACGGGCTGCTGTACCTGATGGGCGCGGGCTGGGACACCGTCACCCGGGCCTACAAGGAGGGCAAGAAGCCCCGACCGCAGCACTTCTCCATCGCGCTGTCGGTGCTGGTCCCGTGGTTGGAGCACAACCAGCGCCACGAGGTGATGATCCGGGTCGAGGACGAGGACGGCCACCACAAGCTGATGGAGGCCAAGGCCAACATCGAGGTCGGTCGCCCGCCCGGCAAGGTTCCCGGCTCCGACAGCCGCTCGCCGCTGGTGGTCACCGGCATCGTCCAGTTCCCCAAGCCCGGCGGCTACCGGGTGAGGGCCACCCTCGGCGCCGAGCAGCGCGACTACGCCTTCCGGGTCATCGACAAGGTCACCTGACTAAAGATGATCAAGGATCTGCTGGCTCTGCCCCGAGCCACGTGGCCGCGGGCGGTGCTGTTCGGGGCCGTCGCGGCGGTGCTGATCGCGGTGCCGTCCGACCTGATCGACACCCCGATCTTCGGCCGGCCGGTGCCCGTGCGATGGATCGACTATGTGATCCTGGCGGTCACTTCGGCCCTGATCGGGCTGATCTTCGCCATCCGTCCCGAGCCGGCCGAGTCCAGCGGGTTGGCCGAGGCCGCCGAGCGCCAGGGCACCCGCACCATCTGGGGCGGGTTCGTGTCGTTCCTGGCCGTGGGCTGCCCGGTGTGCAACCAAGCGGTGGTCGCCCTGGTCGGTGTGGGCGGAGCGCTGTCGTGGTGGGCGCCGGTGCAGCCCTTCGTGGGCCTGCTGGCGGTGGCCCTGCTGCTCTACACCCTGCGCAAGCGCCTCAACACCTACAAGCTCACCGCCTGCCCGGTTCCCGCCTAGCGTCGACTCACCGCGCCTCGGGAGCGGCCGGTGCCGTGGCCCGTTGCATGGCGGCGGCCACCAGTGCGGGCAGGCCCAGCGCGGCCAGCATCAGCGCGAACAGGGGCACGCCCAGGCTCAGCAAGCCGCTGGCGATCGCCGAGAGCAGGGCGGCCGAGCCCAGCAGCGCGGCCCGGAAGGTGCCGATCCCCCAGCCCGACTGGGGAGGCAGCGCGGCCACCAGCATGGCGTTGGCCACCGGCAGCACCGACACCGCCATGCCCACGAACGGCACCAGCAGCCACACGCCGATGTCGGCCGGCAGCAGCAGCATCGGCAGTCCCAGCGCCGACGTGCTCACCATCATCAGCCGGGCCGTCCACGGTCCGCCCCGCTTGTCGTAGAGGGCGCCCCCGACGATCTTCACCGGCGCCGACAGGGTCCGCCCCGCGATGAGCATCGCGGCCACCAACCGCAGGTCCAGGCCCCGGTCCACGACGAAGAACGCCGTTGAGAAGCCGATCACCACGAAGTGCATCGAGACCCCTCCGAAGCTGGCGTAGAAGGCCAGCCGGTAGGTCCGTTTCCGGGCGTTCTGGGCCAGCTGAGCCAACCAGGCAACCGGTGCGGGATCCCGGTTCACCTCGGTCCAGCGGGGCACGTAGGCGATGGCCAGCGCGGCGGGCACCGCGCACCCGACGTACACCCAGCGCCAGGCCCCCCCGGCGAAGGCGCTGGCGGCCGCGGCGGCCAGCCCGAACGAGTAGGCCTGACCCCACACCGCGATGGCCTTCCCCGGCGCGTCCGGGTAGAGCCGAGCCACGCTGGCCAGCGCGGGTGGGAAATAGATCCCGAAGGCGACCCCCAGCAGGGTCTGGCCCACCAGCAGCACCCAGAACGACGGGGCCACCGCCGACAGCGCCATCCCCGCGGCCAGGCTGACTGCCGTGGCCCGCACCAGCGACCGGTCGCTCAGCCAGCGGCTGACGGCCCCGCCGATCACGTTGAACGCGGCGATGCCGCCCGCCACCGCGGCCAGGATGGCGGCCAGGTTGCTCTCCGACAGGTCCAGGTCCTCTCGTACGAGCGGGAACAGCGGCGAGATCATGGTCTCGGCGCCGCCGAGGATGAAGTACAGCGTGAACAGGTAGCCGAACGTCGCCCAGCGGGCGGTCAGACCGCTCTCGCTGTCGCCTGTGCCTCCGACGGCGCTGGTGACCGGTTCGCTCAATTCACCCAGCAGGCCACCAGGTGGCCGCTGGAGCGCTCCGTCAGCGGGGGGCGCTCGTGGAAGCACTGGTCCA
>VYCM01000078.1 GCA_009843915.1 Acidimicrobiaceae bacterium
GGGTGGGCGTAGCGGGTCGACAGCCGCCGGAAGGGCCGGTCGGCCACCTCGCGGATGCCGGTGGAGTGCAGCATCCGGGAGTCGATGGCCACCGCGTCGCCGGCCTGAAGGTCCCACGTGGTGACCGGAAACCTGTCGGGGTCGGCGTCGATGTCGGGCACCGGCTCCAGCTCGGAGTCGCCGCCGATGGTGTCGATCGACGACGAGAACTCGATCGGCGCGTAGGTGATGCCGGTGGCGTGGGATCCTTCCACCACCCGCAGCGCGGCGTCGGCGGTCACGTCGTCGAGGGTCACCCAGATGGTGACGAAGGGCCGGTCGAGGTTGTAGTAGGGGTGGTCCTGGTGCCAGGGACTGCGGGAGATCGCGCCGGGCTCCGAGCAGAACCACTGGTCCTCGATCAGCACCGCGGCGTCGGCTCCGCACAGCTCTGCGCCCAGCGAGGGCAGGTTCGACTGGTGGGTCGCCTCGGCGATGTCGGCGTCGTCGAACCATCGGAACAGGTCACTGTCCACCTTGAGTTCGCCCGGTGGCGACAGCACCCCGTAGAACTGGCTGGGACTGGCCTGGCAGCGCTCGATGGCCGCATGCAGCCGCTCGCACCAAGTGTTGTCCAGCAGCCCGGGGATCACCACCGCGCCCCGCTCGCTGAATGTCGTCCGGCGCTCGGCGTCCGGCTCGAGGCACGGCTCAGAGGGCACGGGTCTTTGCCGGCGTGGTCATCATCTCGGCGTAGTGGGCGAGATAGCGGCGCTGCGGTGCCTCGGAGGTGATCGGTCCGTAGACGGAGCCGTCGGCGGTGCTGTCGTCGGGCAGCCCGCGGCTCATGTCGATCCACTCCATCTCCGGGATGGACAGGCCCCGCTGGACCCGCTCGAACATGTCGAGGTCGTCGGGGGTACCGAAGTTGACGAAGTCCTCGTCGACCCGCAGGCGCAGCAGGTCGATCTCGGGCGGCGCACCCGGCGCGGAGGTGAGCCACAGCTGCAGCCTGGTCCGGTCCACGGCCACGGGCTCGACCACCAGCAGCTGGTTGCCCACGAAGATCAGGTTCGGGAACAGCGAGAGGTTGAGCATGCTGCCGGTGGCCAGGTCGAGCAGCTCGTTGGCGCCTGCTTCGGCCAGCGTCGACTCCAACGGCTCGCGGAAGGGCACGTCGCGCATGGTGGCCCACGGCCCCTGGGGTATGCCCGGGCGCTGGTCCACCACCATGTGGCCATTGCGCAGCGCCTTGGACACCATCGGTGTGGACCCCGGGTCGCGGGCCAGCACCGTCTCGACATCAACGGTCTCGCCCAGGGTGTTGTAGGAGTGGTGGGCGAAGGTGGCGTGCAGGCCGTCGGCCGCGTTGTCCCAGGACAACTTCCAGTTGCCGGCGAACTCCAGAAGCTGCGGCGATCCCATCACCGCCATCTCGCCGCCGGGATGACGGTCGATGATGGTGTCGAGTGCTTCGCGGGCCTCGCCCAGCCAGCACTCCAGCGGCTCGGGGTCGGCATTGAGGGTGGCGAACACGAAGCCCCGGTAACTGGTCGCCTCCAGCCGGCCCAGCGAGAGCGTCGAGTAGTCCTCCACCGGGTGGTCGGCCGGGAACGGTATGGCCACCAGCCGGCCGTCGGGCGAGTATGTCCAGCCGTGGTAGGGGCACACGAAGCGCTTGGCGCAGCCCCGCTCCTCACCGGCAATCACAGTCCCCCGATGTGCGCACCGGTTCAACAGCACGTTGATCCCGCCGTCGCGTCCTCGGGTCATCAGCACCGGCCGCAGACCGAGCGTGGTGGTGCGGTAGTCGCCGGGCTCGGGTATCTCGCTCTCGTGGCCCACATAGCACCACGACGCGGCGAACACCCGGGTCATCTCCAGACCGAATATCTCCGGGTCGGTGTAGAGGCGGCGGTGGACCCTGTGGGGCTGGACCAGCTGTTCGAAGTCGATGGCGGTCACGGCGACACCACTACAGGAGGAAGCTCGGATTGCGGACGCCCGTACCCAGAGCGGGCACGACGAGGATCTTGGTGCGGCGCCGGAGATCGTCGCCGACGAGTTCGTGGATCTGGCAGCCGGCGAGCTGCTGGCGGCGGCCGTGGCGGTGCTCATCGATCAGCAGGGTGGACCTGGTCACCAGACCTCCCGGTGCGGGCCAAGCCTCCACGCTGCCGACGATGCGGATGGTGCGCGACGGCGGCTGCTGGCCCCAGGCCGACGGGTCGCGGCGCCACTCGACCCGCTCCGCCAGCCGTCGCCGGTCGTCCAGCAGCAGGGACTGGTCGGTTCCAGGGTGAGCGGGTGCCGAGAGCGGCACCCAGAGCACGGCGTCGTCGGTCCAGCCGCAGAGCCAGTCCTCGAAGCGCCCGGCGTCCAGCAGGCGGGCCTCGTGCAGCAGCGCGGCGGAGGCCGGGCCCCACAGTTCCGGGTCGGCCGGCGGGCGGTCGTCCATTCCGGCCAGCAGCTCGCCCAGCTCGTCGTAGCGGGCCAGCACCGCGGCCTGATCGCTCGACGCGGCGGCGACGGTCATCGTGAGATACCCGGAGCCATGCGCTCGAGGGTACGAAGCTCGAACGCAGCCACCAGCCAGTAGGCGATCACGGCCACGATCGTCAGCACCGCCACAGACACCCACAGAATCTTGAAGTCGTTGCGGGTGAAGGCCGTGACCATCACCGCCCCGATCCCGTCGCCGGTGGCCAGCCACTCGGCCACGGTGGCGCCCAGCAGCGAGGTGGGCACGGCGATGCGGGCCGAGGCCAGCAGAGCCGGCACCGATGTCGGCAGGTAGGCGTTGCGCACGTTGGCCGCGGAGGTGGCGTCGTAGGACTTGAGCACGTCGAGGATCCCCTCCGGTGTGCGGGTCATGGCCGTGTAGCAGTTGACCAGCGTCGGGAAGAACGACATCACGGCCACAATCGCGGTAGTGGTCAAGAGGCCCCGCCCGACGAACAGGATGATCACCGGCGTGGTGACGATGATCGGGATCGACCGCAGCGCCACCGCGATCGGCATCAGGGAGCGCTCCAGCCACGGCACCAGGATGAACACGAGCGCACTCGCCAGCGCGCCGACAAGACCGACCACGTAGCCCAGCGAGGTCGTCCACAGCGTGGTGCCCAGCGCCCCGAAGATGATCGAGCGGGTCTCGGGCGCCTCGGAGACCGAGAACAGCTCGGCCCACACATCCACGGGCGTCTTGGCAAAGAACGGCTCGATCCCGAACACCCACAGGAACGCGTACCAGAAGACGAACACCACGGCGATGGGCGCCAGCAGCCCGGCCAGCCGGTTGAGCAGGCCCGGCTCAGTGCGGGGCACGGGCACTGCGCCCACATCCAATGCGGGCGACCAGGGGCACAGGTACCGGCCCAGCGCTCCGATAGCCAGGTACCCGCCGGTGGCCACGATGGTGGCCATCACCGCGATCACCCAGATCCGGTCGGTCTGCAGGGCTCCCAGGGCCCTTACGGTGAGGATCCCCAAGCCGCGGTGAGCGCCGGTGAACTCGCCCACCACCGCGCCCAGGAAGGCGGCCGGCGCGGCGATCTGAAGGCCGGCGAACAGCGCCGGGACCGACGCCCGGACCCGGACGTTGCGGAAGGCGGTCAGCCGCCCCCTGCCGTAGGAGCGGACGACGTCGAGGGCGCTGCCCGGCGCCAGGTCGAAGCCGAGCAGCGCGGCCACGTAGGTGGTGAACACAACAGCCAGCGCCGACAGCGCAATAGGGGTGGCGTTGCCCGGTCCGGTGATCAGCCGCAGGATCGGGGCTATCGCGATGAACGGCAGACAGAAGACGGTCAGCACCACTGCGCCGATGCTGCGACGCAGGCACGGCACCAGCGTCGAGGCCACGGCCAGGGCCATGGCGGCCAGGTTCCCCCACAGGAACCCCCAGGCCGCCGTCTTGGTCGAGTGCCACAGATTGCGCAGATAGAGGCCGGGGAACTCGAAGAACTCGGCCACCACCGCGGTGGGCGGCGACAGCCGGTACGAGCCCGCGTAGACCGTGCGGGCCAGCAACTCCCACAGCAGCAGCACTGCGATCCCGACGGCCGAACTCAGCACCCGCGGCGGTACCCGGTCGAGCCGGCTGCCGCCCGCCGGGCGTGTCGGCGCGGCGGCCACGGTCTCGGCGGTAGCGCTCAACTGGGGTCCGTGTCGAGTTGCACGACCTGTCCCTCGGAGCGGTGCAGGCTGGCCGAGACCGCCTCCACCTCGGCGTGGAACCGGTCGGTGAGCAGCAGCTCGCGGGTGCGGGGCCGCTCGAAGCCGATGGCATGGCGGGCCACCACCCTGCCCGGCCGGGGCGACATGACCAGCACCTCGTCGGCCACGTACACCGCCTCGGGGATCGAGTGCGTGACCAGGATGGTGGTGGTGCCCCGGGCCGTCCAGATCCGCTGGAGTTCGTCGTTGAGCTGCTGGCGGGTCAACGCGTCGAGGGCGCCGAAGGGCTCGTCGAGCAGCAGCAGGTCCGGCTTGGTGACCAGCGACCGGGCAATGGCCACCCGCTGGCGCATGCCTCCCGACAGCTGCGATGGCCGGGCCTTCTCGAATCCCTGCAGGCCCACGAGCTCGACCAACTCGTCAACCGCCTTGGTGTCGTGGCGGCGGCCCACCAGCTCCAGCGCCAGCCGGATGTTGGTCGAGACCGTCCGCCACGGCAGCAGCGACGGATCCTGGAAGGCCACCCCGATGCGCTGGCCCCGCCGCATCTCGTCGGGGGAGGAGCCGTCCATGTCGATGGTCCCCTCGTCGGGCGTGTCCAGACCGGCCACAAGGCGCAGCGCGGTGGACTTGCCGCAGCCCGACGGCCCGATCAGCGCGGTGAAGCCGCCCGCGGGCACGTGCAGGTCGAACCCGCGCAGGGCGGTCACCTCGTCGCCGGCCAGGGCGAACGTGCGACCGACCCCGACGACGTCTACCGGCGCTCCCCGCCGGGCCATCACCCGCGGCGTCTAGATACTGCTGTGGTTACCTTCGCTAGAGCACCGGACCGCCGGCGTAGATCTCCTCCAGCAGCGACCGGTCCCAGAAGTCCTCGGTCACGTTCACGCCCAGCGCCTTGAGGACCCGGATGTTGTCGGCCACCGACTGGTCGGTCCACCACAGGAAGCCGCTGGCGTCGGTCACGTCGCTGAACATGAGCTTGACGAACTCGTGGGCCTTGACCGTCTCGGTCTCTAGGTCCATGCCGGCGTCGGGGAACCGGTCGACGGTCACCTGCGCGGACGTGTCCGGGTCGGCCTTGTGGTCCTGCCAGCCCAGGATCTCGCCTCTCAGCAGCGCGAGCACGTCGTCCCGGCGGTTCGCCAGCGTGTCTTCGGTGACGATGTAGGTCTGGCTGTGCACCGCGTAGCCGAAGTCGGCGAACAGCATGGTGGTGTTGTCGATGCCGGCCACGGTCATGGCCACGGGCAGGTCGACCAGCCAGCACAGCAGGGAGTCCACCTCGCCATTGACGAGCGGGGCCGGGTCGTAGTCGGCCTGGATGACCTCGATGGCGTTGACATCGACGCCGTTCAGCGACGACAGCAGCTCGAGGTCGAGCTGGTTGTTGAACGCCATGCCGAGCCTGCGGCCCTCCAGGTCCCTGGGTTCGTTGATCGGGTTGCTGGTCAGCGAGGCGATCACGAACGGGTTGCGCTGCATGGCCACGCCCACGATCTTGATGGGCGCGCCGTCGGCCTTCGCCTGGCCGGCGAAGTTGGCGGCCGATATGCCCATGATGGACTGGCCTGCAATGACCGAGGTGTCGGGAGACACGCCCGGTCCGCCCGGCACCAGCGTCACGTCGAGGCCCTGGGCCGCGTAGTGGCCGTTCGCGTCGGCGAGGTAGGAGCCGCCGAACTGCACCGAGTCGAACCAGCTCAGATGGAAGTTCACCGGCGTGAGCGGGGCCGCGGGCGGGGGTTCGGTGGAGCCCGAGCAGGCGGTGATGAGGGTGCTGCCGCCCAGCAGCAGCCCGGCACCGGCGGCGGTGCCTCCCAGGAATGTGCGTCTGGAGAATTGGTTGGCGGTCATGGATCCCCCTGTTCAAGCAGCCCTCGACGGCGAGCCGGCGAAGGCTGAGGTGCTACTTTGACCACATCAAAGTAGCACGCGCCGGATGGGCGCGCCGAAACGAGATGCCGCGCCCGGCGACGGGCAAGAAGTAGGCCTGGACGCGCCTAGTCGGCGAGGGTGGCGCTGACGAGGATGCGCGAGGTGGCGTAGTCGCTCAGGCCGACGGGGCCGCCCTCGACGTCGAGCGTGAACGTGCCGTCGGGGGAGCGGGCCGTGACCTTGCCCGTCGACCCCGGCGTCACTCTGGCTGCCTCCAGGAACTCGAGCATCCCCGGCTGGAACTCCAGTTCCTCGGGGATGCGCTGCACCATGAACTCCCGTCCCACCTCCAGGGTGTCGAGGGTCACCATGTCGGGCGCCTCGTAGCCGGAGCCGGGGATGGGGTTGCCGTGAGGGCAGGTGGTGGGCTGCTCGAGTACCCGGGTCATGGCCTTCTCCACCGCGGGGGAGATGATGTGCTCCCACTTCCCTGCCTCTTGGTGGGCCTCAGCCCACGAGAGCCCCAGGATTTCGGTGAGGAAGCACTCGGCCAGGCGATGGCGGCGCACCACCGTCTCGGCCAGGGAGTGGCCCTTCGGTGTGAGCGTGATGGTGCCGCGGCCCTCCTCGACGAGGCCCTCGGCTTGCATCCGCCGGATCATCTCAGAGACCGCGGGGCGTGAGATATTCAGGCGGTCGGCGATGCGGGCCTGGATCACGTCGAGGTCGTCCTCAGCCAGCTCGAAGATCGTCTCGCAGTACTCCTCGAAGGCTGGATGCCATTCGGGCGACTCGTACGGCGTCGTGTCGATCGGCGTAGAAGTCATAGCACAACCATATTCGGCGGTGGGGTCGCTCGCGGCTACTCGCCTTCCAGCTCTGAGATGACTGCGGCGAAGGCGGCCAAGTCGCTGTCGCCCTGCAGCACCATGTAGCTGAAGCCCCAACGATCGCGGCGGCGGCGCAGGGTGTCGGCAATCTCGGTCGGCGACCCGATCAGCAGCATCGGGACGTCGGCCACCGTCTCGGCGGGCATTCCGAACATCCCCGCGGTCGCTTCGACGGCTTCGGTGGTGGCCCGGCCGCCTTCCGTGATCTGCGTCGAGGCGACCAGCAGGTTGAGCTCCAGCCGGTCGAAGCGGTCGCCGGCCGCGTCTCGCACCCACTGGAGCTTGGCGTCGAAGCGGTCGGGCAGGACGTCGTAGATGGCGTCGAGCCCGATCTCGCCCGAGCGCAGGTTGGCGTTCACACCCACGATGTCGGCATGGCGGGCCGCCAGGCTCAACATCCGCCGGCCACCCCCTCCGATCACCACCGGTACCGGTGACTGCACCGGCTTGGGCAGCCCCTCGAGGCCGCGGATGGTGTAGTGCTCGCCCTCGAAGGTGACCGGCCCGTCCGCCAGCAGGCCCTTGATGATCTGGAGCGACTCGACCATGCGGTCGATGCGGACCCCCGGCAGGTCGTATTCGAGTCCGGCCTCGTCGTAGTCGACCCGCTTCCAGCCCGCGCCGAGGCCCAGGTCCATCCGGCCGCCGGACAGGATGTCGAGGGTGGCCACCTCCTTGGCCACCATCACTGGGTGGCGGTAGTCGTTGCCGTACACGAGGGCGCCGAGGCGCAGCGTGGTGGTGGCCGCGGCCGCGGCGGCCAGTGCCGGCCCGACTGCGTACTGGTCGTCGAAGTGGTCGGGAACGACCAGAGTGGAGAAGCCCAGCTCCTCCAGCCGCTGCGCCGACTGCGCCCAGGTCAGCCCGGGCAGCGGCGTCTTCATCTCAACGCCGAAACGGAATGGATGCGTCATGGGGCTCACTGTACGGCGCGCCTCGGTCGCAGCCGCGGGTGTCGCAGGGGGTGGGTACGGTTGCGGCGTGGTCGCCGAACCGCTTGTTGACCCGTTGGCTGCCTTCTCTGAGCCGACCCGGGCCTGGTTCTCTTCGGCCTTCTCTGAGCCGACCCCGCCCCAGGTGGAGGGCTGGCCGGCCATCGCGGCCGGCGACCACACGCTGGTGTGCGCCCCCACCGGCACCGGCAAGACCCTGGCCGCCTTCCTGTGGGCCATCGACCGGCTCATGGCGCAGGGTCAGGCCGCGTCCGACTCCGGCACCCGGGTCCTGTACGTGTCGCCCCTGCGGGCGCTGGCGGTGGACGTGGAGAAGAACCTGCGGGCCCCGCTGCACGGCATCCAGCTGGCTGCGGAGCGCCTCGGCACGACGGTGCACGTACCGACGGTGGGGGTGCGCACCGGAGACACCTCCGCCGACGAGCGCCGGCGACTGGTGCGGCATCCCCCGAACATCCTGATCACTACCCCCGAGTCGCTGTTCCTGATGCTCACCAGCCAGGCCCGCCAGACCCTCACCGGCGTGCAGCATGTGATCGTCGACGAGATCCACGCGGTGGCGGCCAGCAAGCGGGGCGCCCACCTGATGGTGTCCCTGGAGCGCCTGGAGGAGCTGTGCGAGCGCTCGCCGCAGCGCATCGCGCTCTCCGCCACCCAGAGGCCCCTCGAAGAGATCGCCCGCTTCCTCGGAGGCCTCGACGCCGACCCCGGAGGGTCGCCGGTGCCCCGGCCGGTCACCGTGGTGGACTCCCGTGCCCGCAAGGAGCTCGATGTCGAGGTCGTCGTCCCGGTGGCCGACATGGCCTCGCTGGGCGAGACGGTGGAGCAGCCGGCGCCGGCGGGCGCGGCGGCCGAGCCGCTGCGGCGCAGCATCTGGCCCGCCATCCATCCCCGCCTGCTGGAGCTGGTGCAGTCCCACCGGTCCACGCTGATCTTCGCCAACGCCCGGCGGCTGGCCGAGCGGCTCGCGGCCCGGCTCAACGAACTGCATCTGGAGGCCGAGGATCGGGCGGCTGAGCAACCAAAGCCCGGCGGCCCCGGCAACGGCGGCCCGGTTCATATGGGCGAGTCGATCGAGGACCTGCTGAGGGCTCCGCCGCCGGTTGCGCTGGGTGACGAGCAGGCCGGCACCGGCGCGGCCGAGGGCTTCGAGCTGGTCAAGGCCCACC
>VYCM01000089.1 GCA_009843915.1 Acidimicrobiaceae bacterium
TCGCCGAGCCGTACATCCGGCGGCGGGCGATCCGCCACCTCGAGAAGGGCCGGGTAGTCATCTTCGCCGGCGGCACCGGCAACCCCTTCTTCACCACCGACACCACCGCCGCGCTCAGGGCGGCCGAGGTGGAGGCCGAAGTGGTGCTCAAGGGCACCCACGGTGGGGTCGACGGTATCTACACCGCCGATCCTGGAGTCGATTCGGGAGCCGTCCGGCTGGAGCGTGTCACCTACCTCGAAGTGCTCAACCGAGGACTCGAGGTGATGGATTCCACCGCCATCACGCTGTGCATGGACAACCGTCTTCCGATCGTGGTCTTCAACCTGATGCAGCCGGGCAACCTGCAATCCCTCCTCGACGGCTCTCGGGTGGGTACGCTCGTTGCGCAGGAGGAGCGCAGCCCATGAGCGAGGAGCTGATCGGCATGGTGCTCGCAGACGCTGGCGAGCGAATGGATGAGGCCGTCGCCGCGGCCCGGCGCGAGTTCTCCACGGTGCGCACGGGCCGGGCCAGTTCGGCGCTGCTGGAGCGGGTGCCGGTGGAGGCTTACGGCGTCACGATGGCGATGCGGGAGCTGGTCAGCTTCGCCATCCCGGAGGCCAGTCAGCTGATCGTCACCCCTCATGATCCCGCCAACATCACCGCGGTGGAGCGGGCCATCCAGCAGGCCCAGCTCGGTCTGGTCCCCAGCAGCGACGGGCGCGTCATCCGCCTGTCGTTCCCGCCGCTCACCGAAGAGCGGCGCCGGGAACTGGCCAGGCTCGTGGGGTCGATGGCCGAGGACTCCCGGAACCGGGTGCGCGGCTTGCGCCGCCAGGCCCGCAAGGATCTTGAGGGGATCGAGAAGGAGGGCGGAGTCTCTGCCGACTCGGTGGTGCGCGCCGGGGAGCAACTCGACGGCATCACCCGCGCCCACGAGCAGCAGATCGATGAGGCCTTGGCCAGCAAAGAGGACGAACTGCTCGAAGTGTGAGACGCGGGCAGCGCTCGGGTCCCTGACCCGGCGAGCGAAAGGAGTGGTGTGTGAGCGACCGGGACGAATTCGGAGAACTTGGCTCTGCCGATGCCGATGAGCTCGACGACGACGCGGGCGTCGTGGCCGGGCGGTCGGTGTTCGGCGATGAGGGTGAGCCTGCCTGGGGCGAGGCTCTGGCGACGGGATCGTCACTTCCGACGGGGTCTGAGCCCAGGCTCCAGGAGGCCGATCCCCAGGAGCTGGGCGTGTGGACCGACCACACCACCGCACCCCAGTGGGACGAGTCCGACGACCACTTGCCTCCCATGGAGCCGAGTGAGCCGGTCGGCACGGTCATCGGCGAGGAGGACTTCTTCGGCTACGACGACCAGGCGGTGTACGGCGGGGTGACCGGCGCCGGCCCGACTCCTGCGGCGTCGTCCGATCGGGACATGCCGATGGCGGTCCTCGTGGGCGTCTTCCTCTCGGCTGTGATCCTCGTGGCCCTGCAGGTCGGCCCCGCGCTGGCGCTGGTGGTGGCGACCGTGGTGCTCGGTCTGGCGGCTGTGGAGTTCCTCAGCGCGGTTCGAGTGGCCGGCTACCAGCCGGCCGTGGTCCTGGGATTGGCCGGGGTGGTGACCGCGCCCCTTGCCGCCTACTGGCGCGGCATGGACGGGATCGTGGTCGTGCTGGTGCTCACGGTGGTGTTCGGGACGTTGTGGTACCTGACCGGCGTAGGCGTCGAGGGGCCGATGCGAGGCCTCGCGGTGACGGTCCTTGCCGTGGCCTACATAGGCGTTCTGGGTGCTCACGCAGCCCTGATGCTGCAGATCCCGACCCACGGGACCGGGCTTCTCACCGCGGCCATCGTCCTGACTGTCGCCCATGATGTGAGCGCGATGGCGATCGGCAGGGCCGCGGGCCGTACCCCGCTGTCGAGGGCGAGCCCCAACAAGACGCTTGAGGGGCTGCTCGGCGGAGCCGTCGTGACCGTCGCGGTCGGTGTGGTCATGGGGTTGGTCGGAATGCCCGCGCCCATCGCGGAGGCCCCCGGAAGCTTCTGGACCGCGGTCCTGCTGTCGGTGGTGGTGGCGGTGGCTGCGCCTATCGGGGACCTGGCCGAGTCCATGCTCAAGCGCGACCTCGACATCAAGGACATGGGTTCGCTGCTTCCCGGCCACGGCGGGATCCTCGACCGGTTCGACGCGATGCTGTTCTCGCTGCCGGCCACGTACTACGTGGCGTTGATGACCGGGGTGATCTGAGCAGGAAGTGCTCCGAGTGATCGGGGTAATCTGAGCTTGGTGTCATCGGTTGCCATTCTCGGCTCGACCGGGTCGATCGGAACCCAAACGCTCGACATCGTCCAGGCCCGACCCGACCAGTACCGGGTGGCCGCCCTGGGGGCGGCCCGCTCGGTGGATCTCCTGGCTGAGCAGGCGCAGCGCTTCCGCCCGGACATTGTGGCCATTGCCGACGCCTCGCGGGCTGCCGCCCTGGCCGAGCGGCTGCCCGACACCGTGGAGCTGCTCGCCGGCTCCGACGCCATGGCCGCCGCGGCCTCGGTGGCCGACACCGTCATCAACGGCGTGGTCGGGTTCGCGGGGCTGCCGGTCACCCTGGCCGCCCTGGAAGCCGGCAAGCGGCTGGGACTGGCCAACAAGGAGTCGCTGATCGCGGCCGCTCCGGTGGTGCAGCGGGCCCGGGCCACTACCGGCGCGGCGATAATCCCGGTCGACTCGGAGCATTGTGCTGTTCACCAGTGCCTGAGGGCCAACGACCACCCCGAGGCCGTCTCGTCGATCGTGCTGACCGCGAGCGGCGGACCCTTCCGGGGCCGCAGCCGGGCCGAGCTGGAGGAGGTCAGCGTGGCCGACGCTCTGGCCCACCCCACCTGGCAGATGGGTCCCAAGATCACCATCGACTCCAGCACACTCATGAACAAGGGCCTCGAGGTGATCGAGGCGCACGAGCTCTTCGGGATCGCCTACGACCAGATCGAGATCGTCGTGCATCCGCAGTCCATCGTCCATTCGATGGTCACCTACTGCGACGGAGCGACTGTGGCCCAGCTCTCCAAGCCCGACATGAGGCTCTGCATCGGGTATGCGCTGGCCTACCCCGATCGCCTCGACTTTGCCTACGGCGCCATCGACTGGGCTGAGCTGGGCCGTTTGGACTTCGAGCCGCCCGACCGGGACGCCTTCGGCTGCATCGATTTGGCCTACGAGGCCGGCCGCGCCTCGGAGACCGCGCCGGCGTGGCTCAACGCGGCCAACGAGGTGGCGGTGCAGGCCTTCCTCGATGGGCGGATCCGTTGGGTTGACATCGCGCAGCTGCTGGAGGAGGCGCTGGGGTTGTGGCCCGGAACGAAGGCCGATGACGTCGAAGCGGTGCTGGCCGCGGACGGCGAGGCTCGCCGGGTGGCCGGAAGCCTCGTCAGAGGCCGAGCGGGTAGGTGAGCGAATGTTCTCATACGGGCGAGGCCGTGGCCCGAGCGGCCCGTGAGCGCAGCGAACAAGAGCGGGAGACAGGCGCGCGAGGCAGCCTGAAGCCCCTTATGAGCCCGCGCCTCTCCGCATCGCCTCTGGGCGATCACACCCGCCTCGCCGTCCTCGTGGCGCTCCTCGTGCTCCTCGGGGTCTTCGCGGGCGCCGGCTGGTTGGTGATCATCCTGTCGCTGGTGGCCATGCTGTTCCTGCACGAACTCGGCCACTACCTCATGGCCCGGTGGACGGGCATGAAGGTCAGCGAGTTCTTCATCGGGTTCGGCCCGCGCCTCTGGTCGTTCCGTCGCGGCGAGACGGAGTACGGGGTCAAGGCGATCTGGGTCGGCGCGTACGTGCGCATCGTCGGGATGAACAACCGCGATGAGGTGGAGCCCGGCGACGAGCCGCGCAGCTTCCGGCAGCAGAGCTACCCCAGGAAGATGCTCGTCCTGACGGCCGGGTCGGCCATGCACTTCGTGATCGTGCTGGTGCTGCTGTTCGCGGTGCTGCTGGGTGACGGCACGATCCTGAGCGGCCGGTCCGATGCCGACGAGACTCAGAACTGGGTGCTGGCCACGGTCTCAACCGACAGCGCGGCCTCGGCGGCCGGTCTGCAGCCCGGCGATGAACTCATCTCGGTCGCCGGAGTGGGCCGCACCACCTTCACCGACTTCTCGCACCTGGTGCGGAAGCTCGCAGGATCCGAGGTGGAGGTGGTGTATCTCCGCGACGGCGTGGTGCACACGGCCTCCACCCGGGTGGGCGAGCGGCTCACCGCGGCGGGCGCGGCCGGGATCGTGGGACTCATCGAAGGGGACCGCATCCTCGCCGTGGAGGGTCTGGAATCCGGGGGCGCCCCCACCTATGTCCAGGTGGCTGCGTACGGGCGCGATCGGATCGGCGAGCCTCTCGACATCACCATCGTCGACACCCGAACGGGCAGGCCGGCGGTGGTGGAGGGGGCCATCATCACCGATCTGATCAGCCCGTCGGCTGCGGTCAGGGGATTCTTCGGCGTGTCGGCCGACTACCGCGCCGATGGACTCGGCGTCGTGAAGGCTGCCGGCGAGTCGGTCCGGTTGTCCGCGCTGATCGTCCGCGACGTGGTCTTCGCCATCCCGACCATCGTGACCGACGGATTCGGAGGCACGCTGGACGGGCTGCAGGACGACGATCAGGCGGCCGGCGGCGCGCCGATGGCCCGCGAGCTCGAGTTGCGGCGCCTCGACCGGTCGCATCCGGATGAGAACCGGATCCTGTCGATCTACGGGGTGGCCCGCATCGGTGCCGAAGCGGTTTCCGACGGCGCCACCGAGGTTCTCCTGCTACTCGTGTACGTGAACGCCTTCATCGGCGTGTTCAACCTGTTGCCGCTGCTGCCCCTCGACGGGGGGCACGTGGTTGTGGCCACATACGAGCGGATCCGCTCCTTCGGGGGCCGCACCCACCGGGTCGATGCGGCCCGCCTGCTCCCGCTCACGTACGCGGTGGTGGCGCTGCTGCTGCTGGTGGGCGGCGTGGCCCTGGTGCGCGACATCCTCGATCCCGTCAGCTTCGGCTGAGCCGCCAACCCGGCGCGGATAGACTCGCATCGTGCAGGTCACCGCGAAGTTCCCGCGGCGAGACACTCGGCAGATCATGGTCGGGACCGTCCCAGTCGGGGGTGGGGCACCGGTGACGGTGCAGTCCATGACGGTCACCAAGACGGCCGACCACGAAGCCACCCTGCAGCAGATCTACGCCCTGGCGGCCGCGGGCGCCGACATCGTGCGCTGCACCTGCAACCGGTCCGAGGCCGCCGAGGGACTGGCCCGGATCGTGCCCCGCTCACCGGTGCCGATCGTCGCCGACATCCACAACAACTACCGGATGGCGCTGGCCGCGCTGGAAGCCGGTGTGCACTGCCTGCGCCTGAACCCCGGCAACATCCGCAAGCCCGACCAGATCAAGGCCGTGGCCCGGGAATGCAAGGACCGGGGCGTGCCCATCCGCATCGGAGTCAACGGGGGCTCGCTCGATCCCGACCTCTACGACCCGGATTCGGGAGTGACCCCCGAGGCGATGGTGGCCTCCGCGATGCGGGAGCTCGCCTACTTCGAGGACGTGGGGTTCGATCTGGTGAAGATCTCGGTGAAGGCATCGAGCGTTCCGCTCATGATCGAGGCGTACCGGCAGCTTGCCGACACCACTGACCATCCTCTGCATCTCGGGGTGACCGAGGCCGGACCCCCGCCGGCCGGGACCATCAAGTCGACGGCCGGAATAGCCTCCCTGCTCGCCGAGGGTATCGGCGACACCATCCGCTACTCGCTGACCACCGATCCCGTCGAGGAGGCCCGGGCCGGGCGGCAACTGCTGGAGGCGTTGGGGCTGCGCGAGCGGCGCAATGTCGACCTGATCGCCTGCCCCAGCTGCGGGCGGGCCGAGGTGGACGTGTTCACGGTGGCGAATGAGGCCATGGAGGCCTTCGGCGAGCGGCGCATTCCGCTCCAGGTGGCCGTCATGGGCTGCGTCGTCAACGGTCCGGGCGAGGCCCGCGACGCCGATCTGGGCATCGCCGCGGGAAACCGTCGGGGGCATTTGTTCGTGAAGGGCGAGAACGTGGCCGTCGTCGCCGAGGAGGCGATGGTGGACGCGCTGGTGGAATGGGCCGAGTTCATCTGCGAGCACGGTTCGGATGCCGCGCTGGAGCGGGCCAAGAAGACGCGGGCCTCCGCCCGGCGGGCGGCTGAGGAAGATCGCCGCCGCAACCTCGACGAGCTCGGCGACGACGCCAACAACGCCGAGACGGTGGTAGCAGGCATCCGGCGCAAGACCGGCGCCTGACCCGGGTATACTTCCCGCACGTTCGATTCTCCGGAAGCGGCGTGGGCTCGTGCCCACGCCGTTGCCGGTTCAGGCCCGAACTCCACCCCCGGCCCAGAGCAGAACATCAGGGAATGCCATGGCGATCGCCGATCGCGTCCGCGAACTCGTTGCCCCGCTGGCGGAGGCTGTCTCGGTCGACTTGTACGACGTGGAGCACCACGGCGGCGTGGTCCGAATCCTTGTCGACGCTGACGGCGGCGTCGATCTCGACGCCATCGCCCGGCTGTCGCGCTCGATCAGCCGCGCCCTGGACGAGCACGATCCCATACCGGGCCGGTACACGCTGGAGGTCTCGAGCCCCGGCTTGGAGCGCCCGCTGCGCACACCCGAGCACTTCCGCCGCGCCGCCGGGTCCACCGTGAAGGTGAAGACCCTGGCCGGCTTCGAGGGGCCCCGCCGGCTGACGGGGATCCTGGAGGCGGTGGCCGACGACGGCGTGGACCTGCGCAGCCCCGAAGGCGAGGTGTGCCGCATCGCCTATGAGCAGCTCGCCTCGGCTCGCACGGTCTTCGAGTGGGGCTCGCGCCCGCACCAAGCACAACAGTCCAAACGACCTGAACACAGGGAGGCGAAGCGATGAACGCGGAGATGATGGAAGCCCTCCAGGCGATGGCGGCCGAGCGGGGGATCACCGTTGACGCGCTGTTCGCGGCCCTGGCCGACGCCTTGGAGTCCGCCTACAAGCGGCTGCCCGACGCCAAGGAGTACGCCTGGGTGACGATCGATCCGTCCACCATGGAGTTCCACGTGATCGCCCAGGACCTGGACGAGGAGGGCAACCCGGTGGGCGAGGAGTACGAGGTGACTCCGGACAACTTCGGGCGCATCGCGGCACAGACCGCCCGCCAGGTCATGACCCAGCGCATCCGCGAGGCGGAGCGGGAGCTCAAGTACGAGGAGTACGCCGGCCGCGAGGGAGACATCGTTACCGGCATGATCCAGCAGACCGACGCCCGCTACACCCTGCTCGATCTGGGCCGGGTGGAGGCGCTGCTGCCCCAGGCGGAGCAGGTCCCCTACGAGCGGCCCGACTCCAACACCCGGCTCAAGGCCTACATCGTCGAGGTGCGCAAGACGGCCAAGGGTCCTCAGATCGTGGTCAGCCGGACCCATCCCGGCCTGGTCAAGCGACTGTTCGAGCTGGAGGTGCCCGAGATCGCCGACGGGATCGTGGAGATCAAGGCGTGCGCCCGTGAGCCGGGCCATCGCACCAAGATCGCGGTGCATTCGAACGACCCAAACGTCGATCCCGTGGGGGCGTGCGTGGGGGCCCGGGGGGCGAGGGTCCGCCAGGTCGTCAACGAACTGCGGGGCGAGAAGATCGACATCGTGCCGTTCAGCGGCGAGCTCGAGGAGTTCGTGACCAAGGCGCTGTCACCGGCGAGGATCAAGGAGGTCCGCCCCAACGAGATGACCGGCGACTGCGACGTGATCGTTCCCGACTACCAGTTGTCGCTCGCCATCGGCAAGGAGGGCCAGAACGCTCGCCTGGCCAGCCGGCTCACCGGCTGGGGCATAAACATCAAGAGCGAGACTCAGCTGGCTGAGGAGGCGGCCTACGGCGACGTGGAGTGGGCTGAGGGAGAGTGGATCACCGACCCCGAGACGGGAGAGCAGCTCTGGCAGCCGGCCGACGGCGGCGAGGCGGTCAGCGCTGAGGCGTGGGCCGCGGCCATGGCGCAGGAACAGGCCGAGGACGCCGGCTCCGCCGAGGGCTCCAGTTCGGGGCAGGACGCCGGCGCTCGAGAGCCCGAAGTCACGGCGGAACGGGCGGAGAGCAGCTGAGCCCGGTCCGAACCTGCATCGGTTGCCGCACTCGCCGCCCGAGCGCGGAGATGCGTCGTGTGCGCAGGGATCCCAGCGGCGCTCTGGTTGTGGGGCACGGACCCGGCCGGGGCGCCTGGCTGTGCGCAGACATCGGCTGCTTCGAGTCGGCCCGGCGCCGTCGAGCCTTCGGGCGGGCCTTGCGGGCTGACGTAGAGCCGAGCGAGATCGCTAGGCTTCAACAAGCGTGGCCGTCGGACCCGGGGAGCGATCCCGGGCCGGGCGGTCGCGCCAGCCAGACTCTCTGAACGGGGGCACGCGTTGCCAGGCAAGATCCGCGTCCACGAGCTCGCCAAGGAGCTCGGACTGACGAATCAAGAGACGCTCGATCTTTGCTTCGCGCTCAGCATCGGAGTCAAGTCACATTCTTCGAGCATCGTCGAGGCCCAAGCCGACCGGGTACGGCGACGAGCAGAACGCGACGGGCTGCTGAAGCCTCCGCCGCCTCCGGAACCTGTGAAGGTGGCGGAACCGGAGCCCGTCGAGCCGGAGCCCCCGAAACCGGAGCCCGTGAAGCCCGAGGCCAAGGCGCCGGTCGTCTCGAGGCCGGAGGCGGAAGCTCCCAGGCCCCAGCCGGTTGTTGGTGCGAAGCCCGCAGCTGAGGTCAGCAGCGAGTCCAGAGTCCGGGCCGCACCCGCCGCACAGGCACCCGCTGCGAAGGCGCCTGCTGCCCAGGCCGCGCCGCAGGTCGAGCCGGACGCTCCCGCGGCCGTTACCGCACCGGCCGCGACGGAAGTGACCGAGCCCGCCGCTGCTAAGCCGAAGGTGACTATCTCCTCGAGCGGGAGCGTGGCTCCGGCCAAGCGACCCGTCATCCAGGAGCCCCCGCCCGTCGCGGAGGAGCCCCCGCCGCCCAAGCCGGTGGGTCCCAAGGCGCAGGCC